>SYKE01000110.1 GCA_005798285.1 Actinomycetota bacterium | reverse complement strand
TCATGGAGGTGCTCCTGTGGAGTGAAGTTTTCAGGAGACTCTTCCACGTCTACCCAACTTCGACCTCAGTCAGAGCTAAACGACATTTTCAGCATACTTCCGAATGGAATCTGTCCGGAGCGACAATCAAATCGCCGTGACCCACCGTGCCCCGAGAGGCGCGCGCCCGGCTGGCGGGTCGACTTCTATCGCTGCCCGGGCTGCGTCGGTGGGCCCTGGAACTGGCGCTGGGTGAGGGACAGCCCTCACGGCCTCCGGACGCAAAGGCCTGACGCTGGCGGGGAAGCGCAGAGGCGTCGAACATCGAACTCGCGCGGGAGGACCGGAGCCGGACGCTCTGGGTGCGAGACGGAACGGGCCCCTGGCACGTAGTGAATCTGACGGCAACACAGGTAGCGAACATTCTGGCGGAGGCCAGGCCGATGAAGCCATGAGGGTCCCGGGAGGGACAATCACGAGTGGTGAACTGCATAGGGTCGGAGCGCGGCGGGCGCGGACCCTATGCCGATCGTGCGCCGTCGAAGAAAGCGACTCCTCACCCGGGCAGAACTAGCGATCGTCATCCCCGCAGAAGTCGCACTGGGCGGACACTCGCTCCTCAAAGCGGGGATCCATTCGCTATGACCTTGCGCGTCGCCCCAACTGGCTCGGTCGGGTCCGCTTCACGAGATCTGCCTGCCGCGACTACGTCGCCGGCTCCTCGAGTCAAGCCCGAGGATGACGATGATCGGGGAGGTGGGCCGGTGAAACCGTGACTCGGATCGAGGCAACGTCCCGCGCCTGGCGCCGCGAGATCCAGGCCCTGTGCCCAATCCGCAGGCCAACGGGCCAACCTCATCCCAGCCCCGACAACGCCTCCGGCCTCGCGGTCGCCGCGCCGCGTCGCACTGAATGGGTTCCCGCTCTGTGTACGGGGCGCACGCCTGGCGCCACTTCTGCGGGCTTGACGATCGTGAGCCTGGTGCGTGAGGGTACGTGCGCTTCGAGCAGGCTTGCCACAGGCGCCGTGTTGGCGAGCTCGGGGCCGGCAAGTTGCCACCGCTCCCAGGGGGGCGAGGCCCTGCCGTCACCGCGGGCGTGGCGGCCGACCCCACCTCGGGGAATTGGAACGCAAGGACGGTTCGCGGCGCGGACGGAGCCCCGCCCACCTGGGCGCCGCAGTGGCGATGGATTCGCTGTCCCGCAAAAGTGGTTCATTCGGGAGGTCGAGTCGCTACCGTGCGTGGAAGCAGAGTCCGTCCTGCCATCCTCGGCCGGACCGGGAGGGGTGAACCGTAGCGAATGCGCAGCAGAAGCGACAGGAGTTGATCGAGGAGGCGTTGGCAGCAGACAGGGAACGCCTTGAAGTGTTTCTCACTGACGACATAACGACGCTCGATCAGATCGAATCCGTCGTGAGAGAGTGGAATTACGCGAATCGCTTCAAGCAAGATGTGGGGCCGATGGGGGCCCAGGATCGCGGGAAGGGCTTGATGTAGCGGTTATTCGCTGACGATGCCTCCGCGACTTCTGCGTAGCAAACTTGTAATGGCGAGCCCCCAACCGGCGATGATGTGTTGCCTTCTCAATGGAGATGCGACTGCCGGGTCCTTCTCTCTGTCGAAGAGCGGTCTCGCGGTTTTGCTGGGAGTTCAGCGTCCCAAACCCGCGGCAACCGACCGCACGTACTCGGCGGCGTCGGCGTACTCCGCTGCGGAGGGGAGGTGCTCGAGCATCACAGGGAGGTCGGGCGAGAGGGTGCTGAGGGCCTTCAGGAAGACGGGGTAGTCCAATCCGCCAAGACCCGGTCGGCACTCGTCGAGGTGAACGGTGAGCTTACCGGAAAGGGCGATGTCTTTGGCGTGGACGCTTCGGATGTGGGGGCCGAGGCGGTCGACGAACTCGCGAATCAACGCGCCGGTCGCGAAGTAGCGCTGTGGGCTGCACACCAGGTTCACGGGGTCGAAGTGCACGGCAAAGCCGGGACGGTCGACCGCCAGGAGGAGTCGCTCGTAGCTCTCCACCGAATCGGGAAACATCCAGGGCATAGTTTCCAGCGTGTAGGCGGCGCGGCGCGGCTGCACCGCGTCGAGGATGGCGCGGACACACTCCACCACCCGATCGAAGGTGTCCGGCGTGAGATTGTCGGGGTGTGGACCGTCCCACTGTTCACCCCGCGAGCCGCAGATGTTCACGCAGCATCGCGCGCCGATCCGCTCGGCGAGATCGAGCCGGGCCTGACAGAGCGCCTGCGCCTCCGCCGCGACGGTTGGGTCCGGACTCAGCGGATTGCTCCACGCTCCCACTTCCGCGATGACCAGATCCGCATCGGCCGCCGCCGCCGCGAAGGCCGCCACCGTGGCATCGTCCGCGGTCTCCGTCAGCGGACAGTACGCGGCGCGATAGCCCAGCCGCCGCACCGCCGTCGCCCACTCCACCGGATCCGCCGGCTTCTCAAAGATCGGTCCACCCAGCCTCATCGCGTTTCCCCTCGAATGCCGCTCCCCGATGCCGTCTGTCTACCGCTCCAACTACGGGAGCCGCCATAGGGTGGTGGCCTGCCGCGCCATCCAGCTTTGTCGGGCTGCCAGCCGCGCTTCATCCCACGCCGAGTTCTCCTCGGCGAGCCTGCGAGTGGACGCGAACACACTCCGAGCGTAGACCTCTCGCTTCTCGGCGAAGGAGCGGTTTCCGAGATCCCGGTTCAGGTTGGACTCCAGCAGCGCCAGGTTGCCCAGTCGATAGACGGTTTCGTCGGGCTCCGGGAAGGCCTCCCAACCGGGGCCCGGACTCTCCGGCAGAATGTGTTCGAGCGAATACTGAAGGCTGTCGGGATCGAAGTCGCTGCCGGAGAGGTGGTTCTCGATGCGGAAGAGCAGGTGGCGTGCGATCGTCTTGTTTCGGTGAACCCGCGTGCGAAGCACCGTGGTTTCGAAATCGGTCCGAAAGTTGGCGTCGGCAACGTAGACGGCGCCCAGCCCCCGGATGACTCCGCGCTCAGCGGATAGTTCACCGCTCTCCAGTTTCCGCGCCAGCTCGTTGTAGACCCGCTCCTGTTCGTTGGTCGCCTTGTTCCCGATCACGTTGTGGCGGAACGACACGATGCTCACCGCTTTGAGAACCGCCGAGAACCCCGGCTCGGAGAGCTTGCGATGCGCCGCCATCAGGAGCGGCCAGGGCTGTCGCACCGCAAACATCCGCAGTTCCCGCACCGATTCCCGCTGCGAGGCGGGCCAGAATCCGCCATCCGGACTCGATAAGGCCGAATAGATCGGGGCGTCCGACTCCATTCGCCGCATCAGTTCGAAGGCGCTCTGGCGGTCCGGCGTCCCCGCTCGCAGGGTTCTGAAGAGTTCCGCTTCTCGAACCAGCTTCGAGCGGCTGTTCCAGTGCGCACGAAGAAAGGCCGGAAAGCTCTCGCTCCCGAGTTGATCGACGAGCCCGCCCCGGCGCCGCTCCAGAGCCGCGATGTCGGACTCATGGGCGCCGTCTCGATGCACCACGGCAAACAGATAGTTCTTGAGCAAATCCGTGGGGGAGAGGCGAACGCCCCGGGAATTGAGCGTTTCGAACACCTTGAAGGCGTTCAACTCATCCGACACGGTGATCACGGTGAAGAAGAGTCGATCCGAAATGTCGCTGAGGAGGCGCGCCAATTCCGCGCCGTCCCGCGATTCGCCGTAGTCGCGAGCCACTGCTGCTCGAAACCACTCGAAGCTGTTCCGCAGCAGGTGTTCCGAGGCCCGAAGCCCACGCTTCGGGAGCGGCTGAAGCGGCGCCAGCTTGTCGCGATAGAAAGAGTCGTTGTTTCGGTTCAGGGTGAGTTTGGTGCGAGCCACCAGGGTGACCGGATCCAGGTAGCCGATGAAGGTATTCCGAAGTTGTTCCGCCCGCCGCCGGTTGTCGTCCGGATGGACACCCTGCACAACGAGCTCGTCCAGCGCGGCCAGCACCGCCAGCGCCAGGATGCTGAGGGTGGTCAGCCGCTGCTGGCCATCCATAATCTCAAAGTCCTTTTGATCGGAACTCTGCAGCACCAGGTAGCCCATGTAATGGGAAGGCTCTTCGCCGCCGAGGGTGGCGCGGACGTCGAGCCAGAGTTCCTCCCACTGATCTTGCTCCCAACTGTAGTCCCGCTGAAACGGTGGAACCCGATACGCAACTCCGTTTCCCAGGAGCTGGCGGAGAGTCTGGTTGGAGGTGCTGAAGTTGATCGTGCTCATCCCGAGATCCCGGATCCGGCTTTTCCATCGGCAGCATCCCGGGTGGAGGGGCTGCGGCAGGGAAAGCTAGAGGCGGTAGTACTCGTAGTCGTAAAACCAGGTCGCTTCGGTGTTGGGCGCGATATCGAGGCGAATGAAGGGCTCCAGGCTCATGGTGGCGCGGATCGACCAGAGCGCCATCCGGCTGAGGGGACGGTCGCAGGTGACCCGTACGCCGACGCCGGCGGTCCGATGCTCCACGCGTACGTCGTAGTCCGAAGGCGCGGCGCCGAACCCTTTCAGCCCGGTATAGACCGTGTCACGGTCCTTCATCAGACGGCGATAGGTGATCTCGCGGCCCTTGATCTCCAGCAACTCCGGCGCGGGGGCGCGTTCCGGTTGGGCCTCGAAGGGCAGCCGTATGGTGTATTCCGGCCCCGGCGCGAGGCGATCCAGAGTCAGGAAGTTGTGGTTGTAGACTTCAGTGCGGATCGGCTTCGAGCCGGTGTTCCTCAGCGTGTGCTCCATCCGCATGTGGGCGGACCCGGCGGGAAGCTCCACCTTCTTTCGATAGTCGTAGCCATAGCCCGAGCCGGGATCCTGAAGCTGCTGCCGGCACTCGTGAACCGTGCGCCCACCCCGGGTGCTCCACGTGCCGGTGTTCACGAGCGGGTTCTGGCCGAAGCGCTCGTAGCCCCCCGTCGGCGGTTTCTTGAGTACGCCCACGCCGATCTTCACATAGGTTCCGCCGGGGGCCGCCTCATCATGACCGAGCGGCGTGGTGAACTCCTGCGCCGGACCGGTCGCCGCGCTGGCGGGACCGACCACGATCTCCTCTCCGGAGTAGATGAAGTCCCGCACGGTCTCATCCACCCGCTGGAACCAGGGGCCGTAAAACCGATGCCCGGCGAACTCCAGGCTGCCGACCATGCCGGACCAATCGAACCGGGTGCCCCGGTAGAAGCCCTTCTGGGGATCCGGCGGATGCAGTTCTGCGCGCAGCACGCCATTGTTCAACGTCATCGGCGCTCTCTCCGGGGCCGGCGGCGCCGCCTGACCGGCCACCGCGTGCGTCGATCCGAGCAGCGCTCCGCCGCCGGCAAGTTGAAGCGCTCCGCCGAGGAATCCACGACGCGCGATGGGATCGGTGCTCATCCTGGGGTGTCCTCCAACTCCGGCCCCCGACGGCCGAGAACTGCACGGCGCCACGCAGCCGAGCCCGGAGCGGAGATCGCCCGACCCGGCTCTCAAATCCACGAGCCTGTGACGTTCACTTCAACCGAGCGAGCCTGTTTCTCCTGTCTCACCCTTCCTGGACGCGCGAAGGGGTCGATCATCGTGCTTCGGGCTTCCCACCCTCCGATGCGGGCCGGACGGGTCGGCCGCGATCCCAGGGGGATGCGTGGCGCCTGCTGGCTCGGCGCCTGAATCGCAAGAGCACTCGCTCCAGACAACAGAACCACCCTCGACAGAACGGGATCGCGAGGCTCCGTCCGAGCCGCGAACCCCCGTCTCGGTGACGCACGGCCGACTCGGGGTCGCCGTCGCGGGGAGTGATCCCGTCTCCCGCCGGATGAGTCGGATCCCGCGCCGTATGGAGGTTGCGGCCGCCCACGGTTCCAGTTCCCACCACCCAGCCAACGAGGACGTCATCGCGAGAAGAGGACTGCGACGGAAAGCGCTCTGACACCAGCCTCGTCAGCGGCTCGAAGCTCCCGCGCACCGGGACGGGACTCACCGAACGACGCGGCAATCTCGTTCACGGGGCTTGGCGGAATTCTGCCTGTGAGCTGTGAGTTCGGCCAGTCCGGGAGCGCATCTCAGGTGGCCCGGATCAGGTAGATTGCCATGTCGCTCCGCTCCTTGCAGCGACGTACGTTCAGAGGTCGGGCGGCGGAATCGGTGAGTGGGAGGTTCGCGCAGAGGCCGCCGGGTGTTGAAACACCCAGCTACGCGCGTGGAAGTCCCTGCGGGACTCGACATCGCCCCCTGTGCGGGCGCGCCGTCTCAGCCCGGAGGGCGTTCACGAAATTGCCCAGGGATATCAATCCCGGGCGGTCCCTGGGCGTTCGTCCCACCCGTACGTCACGGGTCGCCGATCGGCGCCAGGATGGGATGCGACCAGAAAGCTCCCACGCGGGGAGCGCAGTCGAAAGCTGCGCTCCCCGCGCGCAGGCCGCCGGGTGTTGAAGCACCCGTCTCGTACCGTGGAAGTCCCTCCGAAACTCGGAGTCGGCCGCACAGCCGGCGCGCCATCCCAGGCCGGAGGGCATTTTCACGAAGTAGCCCGGGATTTCAAACCCGGGCGGCCCCTGGGCGTTCGTCCAAGCCGGCCAGAGTTTCCCGACAAAACCCGGCCAGAACATACGGAGGTTACAAGCGGAGTGGAGCACAGGCGCCGGGGGACTCCCGGCGCCTGTGAGAGGGTTGCCCGGCAAATAGCCGCCGGGCTGGCTCGCGTTTGGTAGGAATGAGCCCTACGCCAGAATCCACCACGGACGCCTCTCTACCGTAGGGAGTCCTGCAGTCCCCAAGCGTCGTGTAACCACACGGAGCCCAGGAAGTTCGCGGCCATCTCCCAGAGTTGACTCAAGATGACCCCGAGCGCCTCCCGGCCTATGAGCGATCGTGGGTTCAAGTTCTCCTTACACCACGCGATGGCACACCGAACCGCGCCGCTACGATAACGTGGCAAGAGTACCAGCGCGACTAAGAGCACGCTGAAAACGATCCACGCGAACTCTGGCCCAACTGCATCCATCACCGATTGCAAGCCTTCCGAGACCAATTTGAAGAGTTCGTGCCACGCGAGGTTGCCCCACGCGCTCAGCCCCAATAGGGTTCTCGACGATCTCCACCAGTCCCGCGTGGAATGTTGCGACCGATCGCCCTCGCTATCCGTAAAGCCGTCGTGCTTCTTTGTACATGAGCACCCCGGATGTATTTTCTTAGTATCATATAGTCCCTCCGTGCCTCCGGCCCAGAGGTTCCCGTTACCGTAGTCCTTCAGCGGTGAATTGTCCCCCGCATCGCTCAGCTTTATTGTTGAACACTTCGAGTTATCCAAGCAGGGATAACCCGTAGCGGGTTCCCCCTTACAACGATCTGTACGTTTTGCAGGTACCTCTATAGTATTGATTAGCACCTTAACGCCCTTTCCGGTAGAATGAGCCTGTTGGTAGTTGTTTGCCAGTTCCCGTTCGGGCTGATCCTTCAGGTCTATTGCCGTGGGACGGCGCCGGGATTGGACCGTTTCGGTCGACTTTACACAGTTCGTTTCGCCTGTTCTCACCGTGATCACTCCTTCCTCAAAGTTCGTCGTTCGTGTCTTACGTGCGTGAGGGTTGTGTCGAACTACGTCCCCGCGCCTAAGATCCGTATCCGCATGCATCCGATCAATCGCTTCTCCGAGCGGCGCCCCAGATGCGTTCTCCGTCGCTGGTTCCTCCATACGTCTTCCTCTCGTTCTCCTTTCAGCTCAGCGGCAGCGTCCTTACAAAGTTTGCCAGTCGATCTGCTTCTTCAGATCGCATGTCTTCCGGTAAGTTCAACTCTACGTCCAGTCCCCTACGAAGCCTGAAGCGATGTGTGACCAGCACGGCTGATCCTGCATCGGGCGGCGTCGAGGTTTCTGCAGCGTCCTCCGTCGGGCTTGCATTTACCGGGCCGGCGCCGAAGCCTTCTTTTGCAAGAAGCTCTCGGGGACCACTTTTCCACCTGAACCGTGTCTTCGATCCTCTCCGTCCTAACAAAAGCTCACCGAAACCATGCCCCTCCAGTTCCCTCATTAAAGAAAGAACCTGGGACTTTGCTACGTTCCCAAGCTCTCCATTTAACGCTGTGTGTAATTCCTCGATACTGATCTCAAGGGAAGTGTTTACCATACCCTTCATGATCAACTCGAAGGTGCTTCTAGCAACATAGTCACGAGAAGCAAGACTGCTCAAAAGACCGCCCATACTTCCTCCTCGCCGGAATCCGTCCGACGATGAATACTAACACGAATGTAAATAGATGTCAATGTCTATGTTTAATATTTATTTTACGATTTCGAGGTGTGGGACTATAAACAGTACAGCCGGGAGTCGCTTTTGACAGCATTTTGTACGTAAAACGCATCTGGGGGCTGAGTCGTAAATGCACACAGAAACGAAACGCAACAGAATCGTGCAGCGCGATTATTCGTGTTATACGGCCTTCAGCCGTGACTCTGTCACAAGTACCGCGCCGAGAACCAGACCGCTTCGAGTATGGCAGAGGAGGCAGTTAGCGTCAATAGTTAAGTTTAGAGGCGGTCGATCGGGTTCCCAGTTGCCTGGACACGCTCCACGCGGCCCTTGCCCTGATCGAGTGGAAACGCACGCCGTGGGCCGTGCGTTGTGGGAAGGTAATTCGACTGGGCGGCTCGCCGCGGGTGGGAGGGCTACCCGAACTGAGCCCGATCCACGACAAACCACTTGCGGCCCCGGTGCTCCAGGAGTTGGAAGTGGGCCAGAGTCTCCAGAGCGGCGCGGACCCTTCTGGGAATGGTCCCCCTGGTTCCGTACTTGGCGCCCAGTCGGTCATACATCTGGGCGACTTCGATCCCAGCCACCCCCAGTTCGTCCAGGCGCTGAATGGTGGCGAGGCAGTCGGCCAGGAATGGGTTCGACGCCCGCAGAAGCCGAAGCCGGATCGATCCGCGAGCGCTGGGCGCGAGTTCGCTCATCTGCTGATGTGCGAGACAGAGCGTTTCGCGCGGAAGCGTCGACAGGGGGCCAGCATACCGGAGCAGTTGCGTCAGCGTCTTGCGAAGCGTTTCCGGGCTGCGGATCTCCTGGGCGAGGTATTCGCGGACGATTCGGCGCTGCGCTGCCGGGTCCGGTTCTCGCACGAACTGGTCGAGCGTGAAGTCGATCCACTCCGGGCGGAGCGGTCGGTCAAAGTAAACGGGGATTCGGGCTCGTTCGACGGAACTCACGGAGCATACACCTCGGCGACGGGGATGATGGCTTCTTCGAGAGATATCCCCCCGTGGGATACCGCGAGAGACCCGGCATAACCGAATCCGTACTGGTGCGCCGCAAAGAGCGGCCAGCAGTCCTTGCGTAAGCCGGGCGGACGGTAGTCCCACACGCGTTCCTGCAGACTGGCTCTTTTGGCGTAGCTCTGCCACAGGGCCTCTTTCCCAAAGATGAGAACTCGCTGGGATCGTTCCTCCGTCAGTACCCCGACATCCGGCTTTCCACTTCCTTCACACTTGATGTGTCCATGATCCGAGGTGATTACGACCCGGTATCCGATTTTAAGCGCTTCCCGAACTATCTTCCGGAGATCGGTTCGTTCGGCCCAGACCACGGCCAATTCCTCCGGCGACTCGTAGCGGGGGTCGATTCCATGCCCCTTCCGGTCCCAAGAGACATCCACCACCGCAATGCGGCGGCGCCCCAGGCAAAGGGCGTCTCGAATTCCCTGAAGCTCTTCGGCCGCGAAGTACGCGCCTTCATCCGGAAAGCGGTGGGTCCACAGCCGTCGTTCGAGCGACTGGGAGTGTTCGCCGGGGCCGAATTTGTCGGGGAGCGAGCCTTCGAACAGCGCTCGGCGGCAGATCGACGTGATGGTGGGGAGACTCGTGAATGCGGCGTTCAAGGTGCATTCGCCGATGATCCCCTGCGCCCGCCACACCTTTTCCCAGACCAGCCACCCGCTGAGACTCAGACTGTCTACCACGATCAAGAGCAGCGGCGATTCCCCGGCGTCCTCATTCAACTTTCGGAGCAGCGTGTGAATCTTCAAGACGTGTGAGTCTTGACCGTTGATCATCAGCGTGTAGTGCTTTTGCACCCACTGGTAAAACGCCTGGTTGACCACGCGGCAGAGCTCATCGGACGCGGCCCCCTCCGCGAGACCTCTGGCGTAGTCGAGGGCCCACGTCAGAACTTCCCGACCCGTTCCGTCTGAAGGAAGCGGTTTGTCCGCGATGATCGTTTGCCACTTCTTCGCCACGGCCCGTTGGATGGTGCGCGGCGTGTGATGGAGCAGGACCCGAGTCGCGTCCGAAGCCGACGCTTCCAACTCGGGATGATCCTTGAGAAGTTGGGGAAGCGCCGCCCGGGCTGCGCTGGGATTGCCGAGCAGCTCTTTCGCCAACTCCTTTGGGAGCCAGGTCGGCGCCCATCGTGCGGTCACTTCAGCAACCGGAGCCGGAAGGCCGTTTGCGGAGACCGCAATGGAGGCCAGCAGCGCCACCCATCCGTCCGCGAACTGCAGGTGGAGCGGATCGATGCCGAACAGGGCTCGGCCCATGTGAATCGCGGTCTCGGTGGCGTTCAACAGGGCCTTCGTTTCCCCGTGGAGCGCCAGCAACTGATCCCAGTACGACTGTGGCGTCTGGCGAACGGTCTCGATGTGAAACTTGCGAAAGAGCATTCCGAGGCTCACCGTCTCCCATCGCGGACCGGACAATTGGGACTCGGCGACAGACCGGAGCCCTTCCTTGCGCACAATCAGGAGAGGGCGATCATTCTCGGCGACGGTGAGGAAACCTCGGAGAAACGAGCGGTCACCCTCCCATTCCAGCGGCCGCATGCCGGCGGCACGGAGCGCCTCCCGAACTGCGGGGGAGTCGAGGAGGCCGTCCGGATCCTCGCAGAACGTCACGATCCCGCCGAACGTGGTGCTGAGGCGGCCGACGATGGCTTCTATCCACGTCATGTGACATGGACTTTCGCGAGAAACAGGCACTGGAGATCCGGCACCGCCTCCGCCGCCATGACCAACTCCAGACGCCTTCGTCGGTACTCTTCTTCCAGTTCTCGCCGTCGGGCCTCCTGAACGGTCGGGAGCCCAATCCGACTGAGGGCGGTCTTCCGGGAAAGGTAGCTGTACTCCAGCGCATCTCGACGCCGCCGAGCCCGTTCGCGAGTCTTCTGCAGCACTCCGTCGTACAACTCCATGGCCCGGGCCGCCGCCCGATCCTGAATCAGCTCCAGGTCATAATCGATCGTTTCACCCAGAAGCGCCACCGCCGTGCGATTGGCCGCAAGCTCATCCCACAGCCGCTGAGCCGACTTGGCGTAGCTGGCGCCGGCGTCCGTGGTGCAGAGCCCGAAGACATGCTGCTGTCGCCAGTTGCCGTTGGCAATTCCAACTCTCCACAGCGAGAACCACCCCTCGAGCTCGAAGCCGAGGCTGGTGAGCCCCAGCACCGGCGCCGGCTTCCCCGGCGCAAAGTGGGGACTCAAGCTGCGGATCTGTTCCATGGCCACGGAGCCGAGGTCCACACCGGACTCCAGTTCGGCTGCGGCGGCGCCGCCGAGCAGTGTCGAGATCCATGCCCGAAGAGGCGGCTCGCCGGCACGATCCTCCGCGGCCAGGGGCTCCGCCAGCTCGCGCACCTCTCGGGCATCCTCCGCCGACCGCCGGATCTCGGTCAAGACGCGCTCGAACTCGGTCTCCAGGGCTTCCGGCTTCAATAGCGCCGTTCGGGCGAGCTCCTCGAATTGGGAGCCGGCCTGCCGAGAGTCCAGCACGTCGCCTGCTTTGTCGATCCCGAACTCCGCAAGAATGGTCTCGAGCTTCGCGAGCAGCACCTCATACACCCGCGCTTCAACCGAGTTCTCCAGCGCCAGGTTGATCGCCAGAACCTCTCGCTTCTGACCGATCCGATCCACGCGTCCGATGCGCTGCTCGAGGCGCATCGGGTTCCACGGCAGGTCGTAATTCACAACGACATGGGCGAACTGCAGGTTGAGCCCTTCTCCGCCGGCATCCGTGGAAACAAGCACCTGGGCGTCGCTTTCGAAACACTCCTGAGCGGCTTTCCGCTCGCTCAGGTCCATGCCGCCGTTGAGGGTGGCCACCCCATAGCCCCGGGCTTCCAGGAACTCCCGGAGCATCGCCTGGGTGGCGGTAAACTCCGTGAAGACGAGGAACTTCTTTCCCGGCTCGCCGGCTTGCTGCGCCAGTGAGACCGTCTGGTCGTAGAGCGCCTCGGCTCGTGCGTCGGAGCCCGACGCCTCCACCTGAACGGCCAGGTTGAGAAGCCGGCGGACCTCTTCCGCCTCACGGCGGCTTCGCGGTACGCTGAAGAGCGCCAGTTGAAGCGCCTCTTCCAACTCCGGCTCGTCTCCTCCGCCGTCTTCCCCCGACGCCGTGGAGCCCGAGATCGACTCTTCATCCCCCGAACCGAGCACCTGGAGCCGAGCCTCCAGAAACCGCCGCACCGCCCGCGTGGAACTGCTCATCAGCCGCTGAATGAGGATCAGGAGAAGACGGGATCCCTGATTCCTTCCGCCTGCCGACCGATTGTACCCGGCAATCACATACTCGCTGATCTCTTCGTAGAGTTGCTTCTGAAGCGCATGCTTCGGCAAAAAGGGGACCTTCAACAGCAGCGTCTTTCGGGGCGCGAAGAGCGGCCGTCCATCCGCGTCGGTCGTGGTTCGCTTCTCCGTCCGGATGACCCACGGCGCGATGTGGCTCCGAGAGACCACCATTCCCGGTGGAAACGCGGCGCCATCGAGCAGCGAGAGCAGCCGCCGAAAGGCATCACTCTTGCCGCTGTGGGGGGTCGCACTCAGCAGCAGGAGGTGCGGCGTCGCCCGCGCGAGGCCGCTTGCCAATTCATACCGGGCCACGTCGTCGCCGGCGCCAGCCACTTTGTGACTCTCATCGATGATGACCAGATCCCACCCGGCGCCCACCAGATCATGAAATCGCTCCAGGTTGTACCGGTCGATCTGTTCCGTGGACCAACCCTTCTGGCTGGAGCGCGGCTTCACGGCGTCGAAGGAAACCACCGCCTTCGGGAACCGCTTCCACGGGTTCTCAGTCCGCAGCCGCATGCCCTCTCCCCAGGAGCCGGGCTCCACCAGCTCAAACGCTTCGCCGAAGTGCAGGTCCATCTCGGCCACCCACTGCAGCAGCAAACTCTTCGGCGCCAGCACCAGCACCCGATCCACCATGCCGCGCAGGCTGAGCTCCTTCAGGATCAACCCCGCCTCGATGGTCTTGCCCAACCCCACTTCATCCGCCAGCAGCAGCCGAACCGGGAAATTCTCCATCGCGCGGCGCAGCACCCGGAACTGGTGGGGCAGGGGCAGCACGCGGCTCACCATGGGCGCCAGAAACAGCTCGCTTCCCAGCGCGTGCCAGATGCGGGCTCCCGCCACAACGGAGAGCGCCTCGGAGAGTTCTACGGGCCGGGAGTCGCTCAGGGACTCGGAAGGAACGGAGGCGACCACGTCGCCCTCGGTGATGACCTTGGCGACCGAGCGCCCAAACAGGTCGCGTCGATCCAGCACGCGAACCCACGCGCCCAGTGTCTGACACCAGAGCCGGTCGCTCGAGTCTGCCACCGCGTTACCTCGCCTTCAACAAATCGGGCCGAAGCGCCACCCCGCCTGCGGAATGGTGCAGGCGAGGGCTGGCAGGCGCGCGACCGTCATCCCTCCCAGGAAAAAGTCAGTTGTGCCTGCACCGCTGGAGGGAACTCCCGGGCGATATCGTAGAACTGCTGAAGTTCGTGAATCTCGGCCAGTACCGGCGCCGGAATGCGCTCTGCGATCGCCACGATGACGCCGTATTGACGGGGCGAACTGCACCAGCAGGTGCGGAACCCTTCGAGCACCGCCTCCTTCCGGAACACCTTCAATGGGCCCTTTTCCTTTACATATCCTTCGAACACCTTGAGGAGCCCCTTGCGGCGGATTGCCTCCAGATCCTTCTCGCTCTCCGGGTTTGCAGCCCGCCAGGTCCCATCGGCGCCCAGGATGAAGTTCTCGCGCAGAAGCTCCCTCAGCTCCGGCAGGCGTTCATAGCCGTCCAGCGCCTGCACCCGCTGCATGAACGCGGGCGTCAACTCCCCCAGGGTCTGCGGCGACTTCGAAAGTCGAGCGCGAACCCACTGTACCGCGGTGCGTTCGTCCTTCACAAACAGCGAGAGGGGCTCGATGTCGGTGCTCACTCGCACGGCATCGTAGCGCGCAGCCTGATCCGGGAGGAAGTAC
>SYKE01000010.1 GCA_005798285.1 Actinomycetota bacterium | reverse complement strand
GTTGATGGCTGCGTCGGTCTGGATCAGCTTCTTGTAGAGTCGATCCTCGGTTTCCAGCGCCCGCCCGGTGTGCCCGACCACGCCCAGCGTCACCGTGTGCTGGAACCCATAGGGATTTCCGATGGCAATCGCCCACTGGCCCGGCACGAGATTCCGTGCATCGCCGAGGCGGGCCGCCGGAAGCGTGGGCGCCTTGTCGATCTGCACCACGGCGACGTCGGTTTCCTTATCGCCGCCCACCACGTGGCCGGGATAGCGCCGCCCGTTGCCGAACGTCACCTGGATTTGATCCGCGCCCTCCACCACGTGCTGATTGGTGAGGACGAGTCCCTTCGAGTCGATTACCACGCCGGAACCCGCGCCCGACGACTGCTGCACCTGAGGACCGTAGAACCAGTCTCGCGTCACCACCCGCCGCACGGTGTCGATATTCACCACGCTCGGGCTGATGATGGCGACAGCCTTCGCCACGGGCTCCTCGGCATTGATCGGCGGGTTCGGCGAGGGTTTGGCTTGTGCAAACGCCTGGTCGGGAAGTTCCCCGGGCTCCCACACCACCCGAATTCGGGGCGCCAGCCAGCTTCCACCCAGGAAGCTGACCACCATCAACGCCACCACCCACAGGAATCGCTTGCTCATCTTGCAGAGACTCCACCCCACCTACCCGGGGGCCAACGCTCTCCACACATCGCGGAACGTGATCAACACAAACAGCACCGCCACGATCGTGACGCCAACCATCTGGGCCGCCCGCTGAATCTCCGGCTCCAGCCGGCGGCGGCGCAGCACTTCCAAGGTTAGAAGCAGCATATGTCCGCCATCCAGGAGCGGGATCGGCACCAGATTGAACACGGCCAGCGAAAGGCTGAGCTGACCGATCAGCATCACCAGATACAAGACCGGCAGGTTGCCCACCTGCGACAGCAGCACGGCAATCTGAATGACGCCGCCAACGCTCTCGCCCGCTTCCTTCGGCTTGTTCAACATGGCGGCATACATCCCCAGCACACGCTGGAGATACGCCAGACCATCCTGAATCGACTGCGGCAGACTGGACCGTGCGCCGACTCCGGAGACCGGCGTGAACCCCAGTATCCCGACGGTCCGCGAGGCCTGCTTGTGACTCAGGGAGATGTCGCCCACGCGTCCACGAATCTCCAACAGGCTTTTTCCATCTCGCCAGACGCCGACCGTCGCTTCCTTGCCCTGACGCTCGGCCAGCAATCGCCTCGCGGCGGCCAGGCTATCTTCCGTGGCGGAGTAAAGGTAGCGCCCGTCGATCGTCTCGATCTGATCACCTGGTCGAAGATCCAGGGTGTCTGGGCCGGAAGCGGATCTCACCACCACCCGATGGATGCTGGTCTCAAGCGGTTGTGGAGTGCCGGTCAACATGAGTTGATCGCTGCCCCGACGCACGAGCAGGGTAACGCGCTGACCGAGGTTCGGATTGATTTCCCGGGTGACGGCGAGGGCTGCATCCAGTGGGCTGCCGTCGGCGCCGGGGACCGCTACCACCGATTTCCCATTCACTTCCAGAATCTGATCGCCGATACGCAGGCCCGGCTTCACATCCGACGCCGGGGCGCCGTTGCGGCTGACGACCTGCATGCGCTCGGCCTCCTGCCGACGGCGGATGTCGCCGACCAGGACGATTCGATCATCCGGCACTCCGAAGAAGAACCCGGCCGTGCAAAACACCAGGACCGCGAAGACCACGTTCATCAGCGGTCCGCCGAGATAGATGAGCGCGCGCTCTGCGGCCCGGCGACCGTTGACGCCGTCTTCGGTAATCTCGTCCTCGGGCTGCATCCCCTTGAGGTGCACGAACCCGCCAATGGGGATCCAACGCAGGGTGTACTCGGTGCCGTTCCGGCGCAAATAGGTCAGCGCCTTCGGACCCCACCCCAACGCGAACTCGAAGATTCGGACGTGCGCCGCCCGCCCCGCAATGAAATGCCCCCACTCATGGATCGCCACCAGGAAGCCCATGGTGAGGCTGAAGGTGAGAACGGCACGCGCCAGATCCGGGCGGAGCACCGTCAGGATGACAGCCCCTAATCCGACCAGCAGCGCCTCCTTCAGGATGCTCTGCTTGCCGTCGGAGCCATCGCCCGACTTCGGCTGACCTACAGGATCTTCCGCGCCGTCCGTCGTGCCCATGCGTCCATCTCCAACAGTTCATCGAGGCCCGGATTGTTCCGAACGTCGTGCAGTTCCATAACACGTTCTACGCACTCAGCAATGCGAGTGAACGCTATCTCACCCGCCAAAAACACGTCTACCGCCACCTCGTTCGCCGCACTCATCACCGCCGGCAGGGAACCGCCGGTGCGGGCCGCCTGAAAGGCCAGTCCCAGCGCGGGAAATCGAGAGTGGTCCGGCACTTCAAAGGTCAGATGCCGGCAGCGTGTGAGATCGAGTCGTTCCAGTGTGTTTGCCGGGCGCTCCGGATAGAAGAGGGAGTACTGGATGGGCAACCGCATATCGGGAATCCCCATCTGCGCCATCACGGAACTGTCATCGAAGTAGACCATCGAGTGGATGATGCTCTGTCGATGCACCACCACATCGATGCGATCCGCTCCGATATCGAAAAGCCACCGCGCCTCGATCACCTCGAGCCCCTTGATCATCAAGGTCGCGGAGTCGATCGTGATCTTGCCGCCCATCTTCCATGTAGGATGATCCAGCGCCCGCTCCACGGTCGCCGCCCTCATCTCTTCCAGCGAGGTGTCGACAAACGGTCCGCCGGAGGCGGTGAGAACCAGCTTCTCCACCGACCTCAACTCGTTCCCCCGCAGGCACTGCCAGATGGCCGAGTGCTCACTGTCGATCGGGAGAATTCGGGCGCCGGAGCGTCGAGCGGCCTCGGTCATGAGGTGACCGCCGACCACTAGCGCCTCCTTGGTGGCCAGCGCCACGTGCTTGCCGGCATTCAAGGCGGCCAGCGCCGGAGCGAGGCCGGCGGTTCCGACCACGGAAAGAATGACCACATCCACATCCGGACGGGTGGCAGCTTCAATGAGAACCTCGGCGCCGGTTTCAATTCGGCAGCTGTCGACTTTCAGATCCGCCCCGGCGGGAGGATCGGTGACAGCAGCATACGCCGGGCGAAACCGCTGTACCTGCTCTCGCAGCGTTGCCAGATCAGTGCGGGCTGTGAGGGCGGTTACCTGCACCCTCTCCGGAAACCAACTCGCCACATCGAGACTTTGCCGGCCAATGGAGCCGGTGGAACCGAGAATCGCTAGGCGCGTTGGCATGGGCAAGTCAACTCAGGCAGCCGCGGGGGAAAGCACCCCACCGAAGCGTCTCTCGCGGGATCGATACGATTCGAGGGCAGCTTCCAGGTCCTGCTTCGCGAAGTCGGGCCAGAGCGTGGGGGTCACCCAGATTTCACTGTAGGCCGATTGCCACAGCAAGAAATTGCTGAGCCGAAAGTCACCGCCGGTTCGAATCACAAGATCGGGATCCGGCAAGTTCGGGTCATACAACGACTCGGAAATCGTTGCCTCGGTGATCTCCTCCGGCTTCAAGAGCCCCAGAGAGACCCGCTCGGCAATGCGGCGCACGGCATCGGTCAGTTCCGCGCGACCACCGTAGTTGATGGCAAGGTTGAGGTTCAGCCCGGTGTTGTTTCGGGTGAGGGCCATGTCCCGGCGAAGTTCATCCCGTAAAGAGCGGGGCAGCTCATCCAGGCGACCCAGCACCTGAATTCGGACGCCCTTCTGGTGAAGCGCGGCAGCCTCTTTGCGAGCCACAAACTCGATGAGGCCCATCAGCGCTCGAACTTCATCCTCCGAGCGACGCCAGTTCTCGGCGCTGAAGGTGTAGAGAGTCAGGTGCTTGATCCCCAACTCACCGCAAGCCTCCACCACACGACGAACCGCCAACTCCCCACGGCGGTGGCCTTCGACGCGCGGCAGTCCCCGGCGCTGAGCCCAGCGACCGTTCCCGTCCATGATGATTCCCACATGCGCGGGAACTGTCGCCCGTTCCGAATCGATTACCGCCATCCGCCTACTCCAGGATCATTGTCGGCAGCAGACCGACCGGATTTACTGCCGGTTCGCACCCGCCGCTTCCTTTGTGACACAAAGTTCCTGGTATGTCAACCTGTCAGACCTCGAGGAGTTCTTCCTCTTTGGACTTTTGCATGTTGTCCAACTGGTGGATGTGGCGATCGGTCAGCTTCTGGACCTCAGCTTCCGTCCGCTTCTCCTCGTCTTCACCGATATCGCCGCCCTTCTTCAGGCTGCGGAGATCCTCGATGATGTCCCGACGGACGTTGCGAACCGAGACCTTTCCCTCTTCCACGCGCTTGTGCACATTTCGAATGAGGTTCTTGCGGGTCTCCTGGGTGAGGGAAGGGATGACCAGCCGGATATTGATTCCGTCGCTGCTGGGGTTCAACCCCAGGTCGGACTTCTGGATCGCCTTCTCGATGGCAGGCAGCGCGCTCTTATCCCAGGGGGAGATGAGCAGCATCCGAGGCTCCGGCGCCGTCACCGTCGCCATCTGTGGGAGCGGCATGATGCTTCCGTAATACGACACTTCCACTCGTTCCACCAGTGAGGGGTTGGCGCGCCCGGTGCGAATTGACTGGAGATCGTGGCGAGTCGCCTCGATGCACTTTTGCATTCGGACGTCGCCGTCCTTGATAAGCTCGCGCAGCAGTTCTTCCTGTGCCATGATCAGGCGTCCTCCTGAACGCCCCCGACCACCGTGCCCACGGGCATGCCCATGAGGGCGCGGCGGATGTTGCCGGGTTCGTTGAGATCGAAAACGACGATAGGGATGCCGTTTTCCATGCTCAGCGAGAAGGCCGTGAGGTCCATCACCTTGAGCCGCAGACGAAACGCCTCCTCGTGGCTGATCCGGGTGAACTTCTTCGCCGAGGCGTCTTTTCGTGGGTCTCGCTCGTAGATGCCGTCAATGTTGGTCGCCTTCAGCAGCACCTGAGCGCGCACTTCAATGGCTCGGAGCGCGGCGGCGGATAAAGGGCTCCGCCACTGCGGTCATGGTCAATCCGGTCTGGGTACGCGTTTCCACCCCCATCGACTCAATGGCGCTCTGGAGCGCCAGGGCGTTGATGACGGTGGCGAGCATTCCCATGTGGTCCGCCGTGGTGCGCTCAATTCCTGCTGCGGAAGCAAGTCCGCCGCGGATGATGTTGCCGCCCCCGACAACCACCGAGATTTCGGCGCCCATCGCGACCACCGAGCAGATCTCCTCGGCAATCCGACGGACGGTATCCGGGTCGAGCCCGAATCCCTGTCCGCCGGCAAAGGTCTCACCGCTCAGCTTCAGGAGCGCGCGTTTCCATCTCAGCTCGCCGCCGGTCGAGAGCAGTTCAGCCGACACGGGCGCCTCCTTCCTGGTAACTAGGCTTCTTCGCCAACTTTGAAGCGCACGAACCGGCGCACCTGAATATTCTCGCCCAGCTTGGCGCGAACTTCCTGGATCAGATCCTGCACCTGGCGCTTGTTGTCCCGCATGTAGGCCTGGGTCAGCAAAGCCGACTCCTCGGAGAACTTGCGAACGCGACCCTCGACGATTTTCGGAAGCGCCGCCTCGGGTCGGCCCTCGTTGCGAGCTAGATTTGCAGCGATCTCTCGCTCCCGATCCAGCACGTCGGCAGGGATGTCTTCCACCTTTAGATAGGCGGGGTTGGAGAAGGCCACCTGCATCGCCAACTCACGCGCCAGCGCCTGGAACTCTTCGTTCCGCGCCACGAAGTCGGTTTCGCAATTCAGCTCGACCATCACGCCGATTTTTCCGCCGAGGTGAACGTAGGAGCCTACGAACCCTTCGGAGGCGGAGCGCGCCTCCCGCTTGGCGGCGGAAGCAATGCCCTTCTCGCGAAGCCACTTCACGGCGGCATCGATGTTGCCATCGGCCTCCTGCAGCGCCTTCTTGCAATCCATCATGCCGGCCCCGGTCTTGGCTCGGAGTTCGGCAACGTCCTTTGCGGAGATAGCCATGGTTTCTTATTAGTCCTCGCTGTCACCGACGGCCACGCCGTCCAGGTGCGCTTCCATCAAAGCGGCATCGTCCAGCCCGGCTTCGGCGTCGGGCGCCTGCTCGAGGTACTCGGCGGCTTCCTGATCGACGTCATCCACTTCGTCTTCTTCCGGGTTCCACTGTTCGCCCCGGATCTCGACGATGGCATCGGAGACGCGGGCGGTCATCAGCCGGATAGCCCGGATCGCATCGTCGTTGCCCGGAATCACATAATCCGCGAGGTCGGGATCACAGTTGGTGTCCACCACGGCGACAATGGGAATTCCAAGCCGGCGCGCTTCCTGAACCGCGATGCGTTCTTTCTTCAGGTCCATGATGAAGAGCGCCTCGGGCAGGCGGGTCATATCCTTGATGCCGCCGAGGAAGCGCTCGAGCTTGTTCCGCTGCTCCGTGAGCACCAACTGCTCCTTCTTGGGGAAGCGCTCCAGGGTGCCGTCGGCCGACCAGCGCTCCAGCTCCTTCAGGCGCTGAATGCGTCCCTGAATGGTCTGGAAATTCGTGAGCATGCCGCCCAACCAGCGCTCGTTGACGTAATAGCAGCCGGCGCGCTTGGCGGCAATTCGGATCGGATCCTGCGCCTGCTTCTTGGTCCCCACGAACAGCACGCGACCGTTGTTCTCGGTGATGCCGTGCAGGAACGCGCTGGCCTCATCGAAGAGCTGAATCGTCTGATGCAGGTCGATGATGTAAATGCCGTTGCGTGAACCGTAGATGTAGCGGCGCATCTTGGGGTTCCAGCGCCGGGTTTGGTGGCCGAAGTGGACGCCTGCTTCAAGCAGGTCTCGCATGCTGACGGAAGCCAACTTAGTCTCCTTTGGGTTTCGGGCGCTCGCAAGGGAGTGCCCTGCCTCCCCACTCCGATGGCAGGCTCGGAACCGGTCCGCTCGTGGCGGCCCGGCACCCATCGAGCCGTGCGGAGGGGTGCGGTGTGATGCTCGGTCGGGATGACCCTCCGAGCCCCGGCAGTTTAGCACCTATCCCCGGGGCCGTAAAGGAACCTCGGCAGCCCCGGATGGGAGGCGGTGGGCCCCGCTGGGGAACGGTGCGGGAGTTTCGAGTCAGGGTGTGGGCCGACTACTCCTCGGCCAGATCCTCGACCGACATCGGCTTCTGCTCAACAGGTTCCCGTTTGCGCGTGACCTTGGTGTACTTCTTGCCTTCGCGCTCAACGGTTTCCCGGCGTGTCGTGCGGCCCCGGTTCCGGCGCGAACGCGACTTTCGGCGCCCGCTCTTCTTCAGGTAGTTGCCCAGAAGAATCAGCCCGCAGACCAGGATCCCCACCAGAAACGGCAGCCACACCGTGTCCAGGCCATCCCGCAGGGATCCCATCAAGCCGCCGCTGTCAAGCGGGGTGCCTGTTTCATTCATCTAAACACCCACCGGGTAAGTTCCTCGACAACCGTCTGTGGAAATCGAGTTCGAAAGCAGGTTTATCATATCCGCAGCAACAACTCGACAATGTCGGGCAGCGGAGAACGTGATCAACCTGACGTTTGGGGTGGAGGGGCCGGTGGCGGAGTACCAGAGCTTTCGCATCGCAGACATGCCGGTAGATGAGCGTCCGAGAGAGCGTCTGGAGCGCCACGGGGCCGAGAGCCTGACGACGCCGGAGCTCATTGCCATCCTCTTTCGCACCGGGACCGGCGCTCGAAACGCGGTCGGTCTGGCGGAGGATCTCTACCGATCCCGTGGCGGACTCGCCGGCCTCGCCAGGGCGAACCTCGAAGAGCTGTGCGCGGTCGCCGGTGTGGGACGTGTCAAGGCCATCGAGATCAAGGCGGCGTTGGAGCTCGGAAAGCGCCTCCACACCACCACGGAGGAGATGTGCCCCTACGTTCGTTCGGCGGCGGATGTGGCCCAGCTCGTGATGGCGGACCTTCGGCACGAGGAACGAGAGCAGGTAAAGATCCTGCTGCTCGACACCCGGAACGCCGTGCGCCGCATGATGGTTCTCTCCCAGGGGACCCTCAACGAGAGCATCCTCAACCCCCGGGAGGTCCTCACGCAGGTGCTCCGCCACAACTGCGCCGCGTATGTGATCGTGCACAACCACCCTTCCGGCGATCCCACACCCTCCGGCCAGGACATCTCCATTACACTCCGGCTGAAGCAGGCATCCGACATGCTGGATGTCAAGCTGGTGGATCATGTGATCATCGGCGACGGTCGGTGGTACAGCTTGAAGGAAAACCGGCACATCCGGGACTGATTGCCGTCGGTGAACGACCGGCAAACCGGAGGATATGGATAGACTTCAAGAGAACCTGTGGCAATTCACCCCCCGGCACTGTGAACAAACCCCTGGCGAGTTGGTGAGGAAAAGCCATTGATATCAGTGTTAGTTCGTCAGCAAGTGACTCGGTGGATGGTGTTCTGATTTCATGGCGAGCCTCTTCTCCCGCCTCAACCGCAAGCCTTCGGAACCCGCGCCCCCGGCGTCGCCCGCAGCCCCGCCTGCCGGGCCGACCGCCGCACCGCTGACTCTCGTCTCCCTGGAGCTCGCTCGGGATCTTTTGAGGAACATTGAGCATTTCGTCTTCTCGAGCCCGGATCTCGATGTTCTTGCCTTCCTGGAGCGCCTGCGACGCACCGCTGCGAACCTGACTCCCGAGGTGCCGCCGGGAGAGCTTGAGAATTACAGCGGATGGGTTTCCAACTCGGTTACCGCGTTCGGCCAGGCGCAGCGCCGCTATCTCGCGGAGCGAGAAGACGAGCTCTGGAAACTCCTCACCCTTTATCAGGAGAACCAGCGGCTGGAGGGCGCATCGGATACCCAGTTCAACGACGCGCTTCGCGGCATTCACGAACGGATGGGGAATCTCGCCCGACTGGAGGATCTCCGGCAACTTCGTGAGCGGATGGAACTGGAGATGCAAAACGCAAACATCGTGGTTGCGAAAAAGCTCCGTGAGGATGGGGAGCGCTCCACCACCCTGGTCGCCAAGGTCCAGCAACTGGAGGCGGCGCTTCTCAGCGCTCGCCACGACGCGGTGAGAGATCCGCTGACGGGCGTTTACCATCGAGGCGGATTTGAGGCGCAGTTGCTGGCGGCGCTCGCGTCGCCAGCGCCCTGTGCGCTGGCCGTGGTGGATGTCGACAACTTCAAGGGCATCAACGACACCCTGGGGCACCTGGTTGGCGATCAGGTGCTGAAGCTCACGGTGCAAATCCTCGGCAAGCTCTCCAGGCCCGGAGATGTTCTTGGGCGTTACGGAGGAGACGAATTCTGTCTCCTGACACCGGCGCTGCAGGCGGAGCGGCTTCGCGACCGATTTCAAAGCGTGGCCCCTCCACGAACGCTTTCATTCGATCTTGAAGATCGGAACTGCGCGCTTCGTTACTCCATGAGCGTGGGAGTTGCGGGATCGCAGCCGGGTGACACGCCCGAGACGCTCTTCGCTCGAGCCGACGAGGCGCTCTACGCAGCGAAACGCGCCGGCAAGGGCCGAGCCCATGT
The DNA here is from genome assembly GCA_005798285.1 of Actinomycetota bacterium. Classification (GTDB taxonomy): domain Bacteria; phylum Armatimonadota; class SYMT01; order SYMT01; family SYMT01; genus F1-80-MAGs030. The sequence continues at coordinate 11,365 of SYKE01000010.1, read as the reverse complement.
CCACGAGCAAGAGTAGCCGCCCCCGAGTCCGGCGCCCTTCACCCGCTGTGTTCTGCGCCCTCGCCGCCGCCTCCGGCGGGCTCACGGCAGGCACTCCCGCCGGCGAACCACCCCCTGCACCACCGGCGAGAGAGATTCGGATCCCCGTTCCCGATGTGACCGGCCTCGCTGCGGCCCCGGATGGCAGCCTCCTGTTAGTGAGCCGAGCCGACCCGGCGCGCTTGCTCTTTCGCCTGCCCGCGGAGGCTTTGCTTCGCGATGTGGTTCCCGGGGAAGTCCTCGCGGTGTTTCGTCCGGGAGCGCAGTCCGACTCCCTCGCGGACCCGGTCGATCTTGCGGTCGGAGCCGGGGATGAGATCTTCGTTCTGGGATCCCATGCCCGCAGTCGGTTTGGGGATGCTCCGGAAGCGCGGTATCGGCTGGCGCGGACAGTGTGGGGTCCCAATCAGCCTCCGGGACCCCTCATGGCCACGTCGGCCCTGCTGGACAGCATTGTCGAGACGTTTCCATTCCTCACCGACTCCATTCGTCGTACGCCGGCCCGCGCCGGGCTCTCCCTCGACGGGCTGGCGCTGTTGCCCTCCGGCGAGTTGCTCGTCGGCGTTCGCTCACCCACCATCACCGAGAGCACGCCCCGCCCGGCTGGCGGTCAGGAAGATGCGGTGGTTCTCACCCTGCGTCAGCCGCGCAGTCTCTTTTCCGAACCTCGACAACCGGCCCACCTGTCAGCAGCGGAAAAGCTCGACCTGGGTGGTCAGGGCATCCGAGCGATGTGCCCGGCACCCGGATCCGAGGTGTTCATCCTGTCAGGCCTCTCGGTGGAACCCAACCATCCCGTGCAATCCGACTGGAAAGTCTGGCGGTGGAACCGAAAGGACCCGCCCCGGCCGCTGCGGCTTCGGACGCCTCCGGCTCTAAAGTCTCCCGGAGCGCTGGCCGTTCTGCCCTTGCATGGCAAGCCAACGCTGCTGATCGGTGAAGGGGGACCCGCCGAGAGCCGGGTGGCCGCAATCGACCTGCCGCCGGACCCGCCGTAGCCGGCTTCGTTCCGCAGGGACTCAGATCTTCACGCGAACCGCGAAGAGGGCGGCCTGGGTTCGATCGTTACACTCCAGCTTCCAGAGGATGTTGGAGACGTGGTTCTTCACGGTCTTTTCGGCGATGAAGAGTTCGGCTGCAATCTCACGGTTGCTCTTGCCCTGGGCAATGAGTCGGAGCACCTCCCGCTCCCGCTCCGAAAGCTGAGCGTAGAGACGCATGTCCGCTTCCTGCCGCCCAGTGATCCGGCTGAATTCGTTGATGACGCGACTGGCAATACTGGGATGCAGCAGCGCTTCGCCCCGCGCCACGGCGCGAATGGCGGCCACTGTGGTTTCCGGTGGACTCTCTTTCAGGACGTAACCCCGAGCGCCGAGCTTGATCGCCTGGAAGACATTCTCGGCGTCGTGGTAAATGGTGAGCACGACCACCTGAATGCTCGGAATCTCCGATTTCAGCAACTGGATCGCCGTCAGACCATCCATCTCCGGCATCTTGATGTCGGTGAGCAACACGTCCGGCATCAGCTTGCGGCAGAGTCCGACCGCCACCTTTCCGTTGGGCGCCTGTCCCACCACCTCGATGTCCGGCTGCTCTCCGATGAGGGTGGAAAGGAGTTCTCGAGTCATCGATTCATCCTCGGCCACCACCACCCGGATCTTCTCGGGGGTTTCGCGGATGGGGTTCTGGTAGTCGGAAAGCATGGCTTACAGGTCTCCCGGCATCTCCGCAGCGATGCGGGCACCGTGTCCGGGGGTACTTTCGATCAACAGTTTGCCGTCGAACGGCTCGATTCGCTCGAGCATCCCTCGCAGCCCGTTCCCGTGCGCGGACGCCTGCTCCGGATCGAAGCCCTCTCCATTGTCCACCACTTCGGCGATCACCCGCGAGCCACCCAGTGGTTGGGTGAAAACGCGAACGGAAATGGAGACTTCAGTGGCCCGAGAGTGCCGAAGACAGTTCGTCATTGCTTCCTGAACCAGGCGAGCCATGTGGTACTGCCGGAACTGGGAGAGCGGGATGGCGCCTTCGGGAAGTGAGACCGTGACTCGAGGCACATCGTCTGGCGATTGCGCTGCGAATGCCGTAAGCGTCGATCTCAGATCAAATTCGGGACTGTCGTCGATGCGGAGTGTGGCGACGAGTTGCCGCATCTCCTCCATCGCGCCGCGGAGTGCGCTGGCCTGCTGCGCCAACTGGTCATCGGCTCTCACGGGATCGGTGCGCACATTTCGGCGCGCCAGTTCCAGACTGAGGATCACCCGGGTAAGCACATGCCCGACTCCGTCGTGGAGTTCCCGAGCCAGTCGCCGTCGCTCGTCACTCACGAGCAGCGCTTCCCGAAGAGCGCCCAAGTCCTCCTGACGCCGGCGTTCCTCACGAGCCAGAGTGCGGGCGATGGAGGCCACCAGAATGAGGAAGAAGAGGCGTGTCGCCAGCATCTCGGCCCAGGCCTGGTTCGGCACCCGGGGCCAGGTGGCCACGACATAGCTACTGAGGGCCAGGACGTCCGTGGGAACAATGCCTCGATCCCCCGTGGCGATCGTCTCGGCGATGAGGAAAATGAACAGCAACAGCCAGAGATCGCTTCGAATGCCGCCCGTGAGGTTGACGCCGAGCGCGACGAAGAAAATGATCAGGAAGTCGAAGAGCGCTCGATGCCATGGCTCGTTGCCGTGGCGAGCCCCCGTGAGATAGCGGGCCGCGATGGCGCTCACCGCTGAGAGGTACAGGACGTAGAGCTGCCAGTCCGGCCGCCGAAACCACTGCTGAACGTAATCGAAATGGAGCCACGCGAATACAAAGGCCACCGCCACCCAGATGTGCTGGGCGGCGGCGATTACCGCTCCGAGATCTTGACGCTCACCGGATGGCTGTCGGACGCCCGACTTCGGGTTCACACTCGTTCGCTTCACTTCGAACTCAGTGTAAAACCGTTGCCCTGCGGGGGTCGACTCATTCCTGCCCGATCAGCCCCGCAGCCGGCGGATGGCCGCAGGGGCCGCCAGTGCGAGCGCCACACCGCCGAGCGCAGTAGCCACCCACAGTGCGCCGGTTCCCAGGCAGCGTTCGATGAGGAGCAATCCGCCGCTGGCGCCGAGCGAAATGAGGAGGGGCGGCGCCAGGCGAGCCACGAGACGTCTCTCCTGTAGCGCCACCCAAAGATAAACCCAATAGCAAAGCGCTGAGAAGATGTAACTCGCGGCGACCGAGAAACCGAGCCACTCGAGCTTCGCCTGCAGCGTACCCGCGAGGCTGACAAACGCGAGCAGCGAGAGCCCCCAGAGATAATCCAGACACAGTACGGCCTTGAACCGCTCCAGATGCACCAGGTAGTGGAGGCTGCACCAGACAGACACCTGCGCCCCCAGAGAAAGCGAGAGCGCGGCAAAGATCGGATAGCCCGCGACATAGTCCGATCTGTTCGCCAGAGCCAGAACGGGACGCCCGATCACGATTATTCCCACACTGCCGGCTAGCGCGAGCGCGGTGAGTATAGCGGCAGCCTTTGCCAGGAGCGAGCGTCGGGCTTCATCTCCGTCGATCGATCCGAGAGACGGCAAAATGTGCGACTTGATGCTGGATGTCAGCACCATCACCGAGGTGTCGATGAGGAGAACGGCGGCTCCGAAGAACCCAAGAATCTGCGTGCCGAAGTAGGCCCCCACCAGCGCAAACATCGCAGGGATGAACGGCTGCATGAGAAGCGGATGTACCAGCATCGGGCCGGTGCCCCGCACCATCTCCCCCAACTGCTTCCAGGTATCACGGCGGAACATCCGCCTCGGGGCAGATCCGGAATACCGGGCGAGAAGGATCAGTCCGATGCAGACGGATGCGACATTGCCACTGCCCACATTGATCGCCAGTCCCAAGCTCCCGAGAGAGATCAAAGGCTGGATCAGAGCGAACGTCGCCACCGATCCGGCCATTGTCACCAGACTGACCCCACGGAGTGCTCCCACCCCGCTCAGCGCTGCGGAAACCATCTGAGTGGCTCCGGAGAAGAAGGCCATCACCGCCACCAGGTTCACGTCAAACGCGCCGAGCCCGCGTATTCCCTTTGGAAAGTCAATGGCCGCGCAGATTGGGGGAAGCACCTGCGCAGCGATGAGAGCAGCGCCGAACTGCAGCAACAGGAGCAGGTAAAACGCGCCCAAGAATCGCTCACGGTCCTCGTCACTCTTCACCCGTGAAAGTCGCTGGACGATGATCGTTTCAAAGCCAAGCGTCAACGCCCCGCGCACCACCATGCCCAGAGAGCGATAGCTGCTCATCAGTCCGGTGCCGACTGGCCCGAGCGCCTGGGAGATGTACTTGTTGCTCGCGAGGCTCAGCACCACGGTCACCACCGAGGCGGAGCCGAGCAGGCGAAAGGCCTTTAGTATATGGCGAGCGCCGGGCGCCTGGGGGGAGATGGGGCTGGGGTGGTTCGAGGCATCAGCCAACGGAAAGGCTCCGCCGGGCCGGTGGACCGGCGTAGTACTCTTTCGATGGAATTTTTCCCGCCACCACGGCGCCGGCTCCGATGACCGTGTCTTCGCCGATGCTGGCGCCGGGCAGCAAGATCACTCTCGCCCCGAGCCAGACGCGGTCGCCGATACTGACCGGCAGCACCTCCGTGCCGCTGGGGCGGTGGTTGTAGTTCTCGATGCAAACGAAGGGCCCGATGAGCGCCCCGGCGCCGATTTCAACCGGCGCCCGCCCCTCAATCCGCACCCCCAGATTGATGAAGGCGTGGCGCCCGATGGAAAGACCCGACGCATCGTTGATGTACATCGGCGCGTGAATGCAGCAGGGATGCTGCACCCGGGCCCCGGCAAGCTGGAGGAGCACCGGTCGCACAAACGTGGAAACGGTGGTGGAGCCGGGGAACAGGTTGGCCAGTCCCACGAAGATGCGAGTGCGCAAGGCTCTCGCATCTTCCCGGAGGCATGACCCCAGCGTCTTCAGCAGCGAAAAGAATCGACCCATGACTTCAGCCGGAAGCGATCGCTCGCCCGGGCTCGACTCCTAAAGGAATGAGAACAGGAAGCCCAGCGAGGAGGCAGCGCCGAAGTAGTCCGAGAGGCCCCGAGAATTCTTCTGAACTTTCGGCGGCAGGAACACAATGTCCCCATTCTGGAGTTCCACGTCGACGAACTCCTTCTTCCGCTTGCTGCGCAACACCTCGAGCAGATTTACACGGATCGGCTCCATGGCGCCGTTCCGCACCACTTCGACCTTCTCCAGGTCGATGAGCGCAGGATTGAGAACTCCGGGCTCGGTTTCGCGAAGCATCTGGTAGAGCTTCTGGCCCGGCTTCAATGCCCGCGGACCCGGGTTCGGATTGCCGCCGATCATGAGGATGCGATTCTTATGCTCGGGTACAAAGACCGCGTCGCCGGGTTCAAGCAGCACGCGACCTGCGTAACCCATCTTGTACTGAGCTTCAAGGTTGACGACCCGCAGCGCCTCTCCCATCCGCCGGAGCTCGACCTTCTCGGTGTCGGCAACGAAAGTGAGTTTTCCACCGAGGATGATCAGATCTTCCAGGGTCATCTGGGATTTGAATTCCATCCGCTGAGGAGCGACCACCGCGCCCCGGATCTCGACCATCGGCTTGTCCTTCTCGGGCGCCATGGGGATGGCCTTGACCTCGACGGAGTCGCCGTCCGCCAGCAAGATGTTGTGGGCGGGGTTTCGCACCTGATCATCCGTGGAGAGGTCCACAATGGTGCGAGTGAGGTTCTTGTGGAAGATCGTGATCGCCTTCAAGTCGGCATCCTTCAGGGTGCCTCCGGCGCGATCCAGAGCCTTGCGGACTCGCAGCCCATCCGGCTCGATCTCAAGCTCGCGAGCTCCCGCAACGGCTCCGACGATGGTGACCTTCCCGGGCGGCGCCACCTTGACTTCCGGAACGGCCCGCCGTTTGGAAACCGTGACGAGCACCTCCGGATCGACGAGATCTCGGTTCAGCAGTTCCTGAATCTGCTTCTCCAGATCATCAACCGTCTTGCCCGTGGCCCGCATCTTGCCGATGCCTGCGGCTTTGATGAAACCGTCTTCATCCACCGTCACAGTGGCGTTGTAGGTCTTTTGAGGCGTGACGATGATGGTCAACTCGTCACCCGGACCGAGCAGGTAGCGCTTGGGAGCCGACTGTGCAGCCGGCTCTTGCGCGGCCCCCCTCCGCATCGGGAGGACCGTGCAGCATGTGCCCAGCAGCAGCAGCCAGAGGAGTGGCCCGGAAATGGGCCGCAGTCGTCGCGAATTCATGCTTCACCTCGTCCGACGAGTGCCGTGGACGCAAAAAGTGCTTCTCTCATTACGTCCGCCCTTTAGATGTCGTCGCCATCACCCAGAGACTGGGGATCGCCGCCGGAGGCCAACGGCTGCTTGCCCTTGCGGCGTCGAGCCTTGTCGCCCCGCTCCGCGGACTCGCCGTAGTAGCCGCCACCGTAGTAGTAGCCGCCGCCACCGTAGTAGTAATAGTAGTGTGAGTAGTAGTAGCCCGACTTGGACTGCTGAACCCGGTTGAAGATGACGCCGACCACGCGAGCTCGTGCTCTTGCGAGCAAGCTCTGCACGTGCCTCACCGCCGCCTTCTTGGTGTGGTTGACCGAGAGCACGAGGATCACGCCGTCCACCCGGCCCGAGATGATCAGCGGGTCGGTGACGGGGACGCAGGGCGGGCTGTCCAGGATCAAAACATCACAGCGCGAGTCGAGTTCATCCAGAACGCGATCAAACGCCTTGGATCCCAACAACTCCGCGGGGTTCGGCGGCACCGAGCCGGCCGGGAGCACCAGGAGATTCTCCTCGGTGGTCGTCTTCAGCGCTTCGTCGAGCGTCGCCATCCCCACCAGCACCTCGGAGAGACCCGGGGTTCCATCCACCTCCAACAGTCGGAAGACGCTGGGTCGGCGGAGGTCGGCGTCGATGAGGATGACCTTCTTGCCGTCCATCGCCATCGCAATGGCGAGGTTCACCGAGGTAACGGTCTTGCCTTCACCCGCCGTGGCGCTGGTGACCTGCAGTCGGCGCAGCGGTTCGTCGATCCCGGCGAAGCCGATGCTGGAGCGAAGGGTTCGATAGGCTTCCGCGATGTGCGACTTAGTGCCGGCGCCCGAAACGAGGCGGGGCTGGTCCTGCCCGATGAGAGGGACGTGGCCGAGTGTCGGAAGGGTGGAGATGCGGCCGAGGTCGTCGGGCGAGTTCACACGGTCGTCCAGCCACTCTTGCAGGAAGGCAAAGCCGGTTGCCAGCGCGATGGCGATCACCACGGAGAGAAGGAAGTTCACTTCTCGGCGCGGGCGGATCGGGCTGGTTGGGAGTGCTGCCTTCTGGATCTCCTGGGCGCCGGCAGGAGTGACCGACTGCTTGATCTTGAGCTCGTCCAGCGCTTCGATGAGGCGGGTGTACTGCCTCTGCTTGACGTCGAGATCCGCAATCATCTGGCTCTTGCGAGTTTCAAACGGACCCAACTGATCGACAATCCCCTTGCGGGCATTGTAACGAGCGCGGGCGTCGTTGAGACTCGCCTGGTAACCATTCAACTTCGACTGTAGTTCCCGAATCTGGGTTCGGAGGGATTCGAGGCTGGGGTTCGGCGCCCGGATCTTCACGATGCTGGTCGGCTGCTCGGACTTGAGCAGATCTTCCGCAGCGGCGAGCTGCTTCTCGGCAGCCCTGACCGACGGGTGGGATGGGCGGAACTCCACCTTGAGCAACTGCAAATCGGCACGGAGCGTCTGAATCCGCTCCTGCAACTTGTCGTAGGCGGCGTTGTCGCGAACTGACTCCTGCTCCACCGTCAGAGGTTCCTTCTCCAACTGCTTCCTGAGCTCATCAAGCATAACCTGAGTTGTGAGCACGTCTTGAGAGGCGGTGATGAAGCGCGACTGGAGTTCCAGCACTTCTTTCACGCGCGCCTCCTTCTCGGTGCCGGCGTCGGTTACGCGGTATTTGTTCTGAAAGCTGAGGAGCACATTGGTGGCTTCCTGAAGGGCCGTCTTCGCCGATGCCACCTGCGTCTTCAGCGTGGCTATGGCGTTGGTGGTGCCCGCCGAGGCCTGCTCAGCCGTCTGTTTGATGTGGAGTTCAACGAACTTGTTCGCGAGCGCCTGGATCTGCTGCGGCTTGGAGCCTTCGACGACGACCTCAATGATGTTGGTGTCGGGACGGTTGTCGATGGCGACCACAATGGTGGGGTCCACCGCGCCCGCTTCCTCACGAGCTCGAATCTGGAAGTCCGAAACCTGCAGCATCTCGATCTGAGTCGGCACCGTGTCCGGCTGATAGAGGATGGAGCTGACCGGACTGGCATTGCCGATGATGCTCATTCCGGGCACCGGGATCGGCACCTTCATCTTCGCCCGGGTCTGATAGATCGGGGTGGCGGCAAGAGTTCCCAGTACGCCGACCGAGACTACGGCGATGAGGACCTGGAGAAACCCACTCCGTCGGCGGCGAATGACTCCGAAGTATTCTTTAAAGTTGATTTCGCTGGAGGGCGGGGGCGGCGCCGGCATGGGCTGCGCCGGAGCGGGAACGTTCGGGGATGGTCCCATGGTGTCTACTTTTCCTGTCAGCCCGCGGCCAACACCCGTGCGGGACGGCCCGTCCCGGAAGACTTCTTGGAGCCGGCGCAAAACTGCGCGAACGCTCTCAAAAGTATATAGTACGCCCGTTTGGCCACTTCCACCGTCCTTAGTTTAGAGCTTTCCTTAGGATGGTGACGTATCGGGCGCCGAAAGATCTGGGTGAAGCGACGCTGCAGACCCAAAACAACGATCCTGAGCAACAAAGCCCCGTCCGAGGACGGGGCTCGTAGTGCGGCAGAGAGGAGTTGAACCTCCACACCCTTTCGGGCACTAGATCCTGAATCTAGCGCGTCTGCCATTCCGCCACTGCCGCAGGGAATGTGCCGAGAGAATACCAGCGGGATCGGACCCAGGTCAAGCAGGTTTCGGTGCGGTTGGCGCTCCGGGCGCCTCCGGCGGGTTCAATCAGGCAGTCTTCGCATCCTGAGTCCGCCACCTCCCGGCACAATCCGGCCGGACCGAACCGTGGCGGCCGCGACGAGAAGCTCCCGTCCGATTCGATTCCGGCGGTAGCTGTCGGTGAAGACGAACGCGCCTTCCCGTCGCTCGAGAATCGCAATATCGGCGATGCTGCCTACCGCCAGCGTGCCGAGCTCTCCAGCGCGGCCGAGCACTTCTGCCGGGCGCGTGCTCGACATTCGGACCACGTCGTCCAGGGGTACTCCCAGCATCAGGAACTTGGACATGGTGGTCGGCATGTCATATACCGGCCCATTGATGTTCATGGTGTGGAGATCCGTGCTGATGGTCGTCGGCGGAAACCCCTGCTCGATCGCCTGCTCGGCAACCTCCCAGTTGAAGCTGCCGTAGCCGTGGCCGATGTCGAACACCACCCCCGCTTTCGCCGCGGCGACGAGCTCGGGATGGATGCGCCCCGCGTCGTCCGTAACGCGCGTGCTGCCGCCCTTGAAGCAGTGGGTGATGCAGTCGCCCGGCTGCAAGTGCTCCACCATCTCGGGTAGGGTCATCGGACACTCGCCGATGTGCACCATCAGCCAGGAACCCGCCTCGCGCGCTGCTGCGACGGCCTCCTTGAAGTTCCACCACCCCTGCTCGCCTTCGCCGATGATGTGCTTGCCGGCCCGGATCTTCACCCCCACGGCGACGTCCGGATGACGGCGCAGCGTCTCGACCACCCCGGCGCGGTCGGCGTAGCGGCGGTCGAGCAACTCCCCCAGACTTGCGGCGACGAGGCCGACCCGGCAGAGATTCACGAGACCAAGGATTCGAGTGGCGGAGCGGTCGATGATGTCGCGGCGAAAGCCCTCGAAGTTGGAGGATCCCGCGCTGCCGGCGTCCAGCATCGTGGTGACACCCCCCGCCGGGCAGAGCGGATCGGGATCGAGGCCCAGCGGCATATGGCCCGAGTAGACGTGAACGTGGAGATCGATGAGGCCCGGCGTGACGAGCAGACCCCGAGCGTCGATCGTTTCACGGGCTGATACGCCCTCCAGCCGCTCGCCGACCGCCGCGATCCGGCCATGGTGAACCGCGATGTCGCGGATCCCGCGCAGACTTTGCGAAGGGTCGATCACCTCGCCCTGCTGAATGAGAAGATCGTACGTCATCGGCTTCAACTCCATCCCGGGAAGGACCTGGCTCCATGAACCTGCACGAGAAGTATGGACTTCGCCGCGTGATCAACGCCTGCGGGAAGATGACCCATCTGGCTGGAGCGATCGTTCTTCCCGAAATCGCAGAAGTGGCCTCAGAATCCCTTCGGCAATTCTTTGTGCTGGAAGAACTTCACGCATTGGCCGGCAAAACCATCGCTCGGGCAACGGGCGCCGAGAGCGGCTGCGTCACCGCCTGCACCTCTGCCGGCATCACCCTCGGCGTGGCGGCGTGCATGACCGGGGAAGACCTCGGCCGGGTGTTCCAGCTTCCGGACCCCACCGGCATGAAGCGGATGGTGGTGATCCAGAAGGGACACTGCGTCAACTACGGTCAGCCCATCACCCAGGCCATCCGTCTCGCAGGGGCGGTTCCGATGGAGGCGGGGACCATCAACAGTTGCTCCGTCGCCGAACTGCGGCACGCCCTTCGGGGCGACGACGTTGCCGCGGTGGTCTGTGTCGAATCGCACCACACGGTTCGCCACGGCTGGCGGCCCCTGCCCGAAGTGATCGCGATGGCTCACGCCATGGGCATTCCGGTGATCGTGGACGGCGCCGCCCAGGATCTGCGCCTGCGAGAACTGGTTGCCGCAGGCGCCGATCTCGTGATCTCCAGCGCCCACAAGTACCTCTGCTCCACCACGGGCGGCATTGTCGCCGGGCGAGCAGACCTGGTTCGAGCGGTGCTGCTGCAGAATCGCGGTATCGGTCGCGGCATGAAGGCCGGTAAGGAAGCGATTCTGGGGGCCGTGGCTGCTCTGGAGTTCCGAGAATCTCAGGACATCCCCGCCTGGACCGCCGAGCAGGATCGGAAAGTTCGACTCGTGCTGTCGCTCCTGGAGGGGATTCCCGGGCTCACCCTCGGCGTCGACCTCGACCCCAACGGCTGCCCGTTCTCCCGGGCGCGGCTGAACATCAACGCGGCGGTGGCGGGCATGAGCGCGGGCGACCTGACACGCCGCCTGGCCGAGGGCGATCCCACCGTCGTGATGCGCGCCCATCACTCCGAGGAGGGCTACATGCACCTCGATGCCATCGAGCTCACCGACGATGAGATTCTTCTCGCCTGCGAGCGCATCCGGCGAGTGCTGGGGGAGCCCGCATGAAAAAATCGCCGGGCTCCCG
>SYKE01000109.1 GCA_005798285.1 Actinomycetota bacterium | reverse complement strand
CCGTCATCCAGCCCGAAGCGGTGGTTGGAGCCGCCGCCCACGCGCACGGCGTACTTGGCCAGCACCCGCATTCCTGGGATCGTCTTTCGCGTGTCCACGATTCGTGATCCGGTTCCGGCAACCAGTTCCACAAACCGGGCAGTTCTCGTCGCGATCCCGGACAGGTGCTGCAGGTAGTTCAGGGCGGTACGCTCCGCCGTCAGCAGCGAACGAGATGGGCCTAGAAGCCTGCACACCGTGCGGCCGGCGGCGAGAAAATCGCCGTCGGCCGCTGACAGGTGCACTTCAATGCGCGGATCCACCTGTCGACACACCTCCTGCAGCGTCACAACCCCCGCAAGCACGCCCGCCTCGCGAGCGACCAGAAGCGCTTCGCCGCGGGAGCCGGCGGGCACGGTCAGAATCGAGGTCACATCCCCTCGACCCACGTCCTCAGCCAGGGCTCGGGACACGTGCGCTGCGAGTTCGGACGGCTGGAGTTCCATGCTCAGGAGCCCGCCTGCTGGGATTGCCGAACGAAGTTAAGCCTCAGATCCTGAACCAGATTCTGAAGTTCTCGCTTCTCGGGCCCCGCCAACTGCGGATCGAGATGCTTCACCAGGTCCCCGATGACCGCAATGGCCAGCCGAGCTTCAGACAGGTCGGCTGCCACGGACCCCGTCGCGGGGTCCGGCACCAGGCCCATCCCCACCCAGGCCTTTTGGGCCAGCATCCCAATCGACATTTGCAGGTAGTCGCTCACCTTGAAGGAAGGGAGCGGCCCGCCGTCGGGAGCGTCGTCTTCACCGAAGTCGAAGTGGGCATCGTCGTCATCAGCATCCAACTCTTCAGCAACGACTTCGTCGACCGCCTCCGGCGCCTCAGCCGAGGGGTCGGAGTCCGGCTTCACCCGTCGCCGATCTCTCACCTCGAATCCCTTGTCTTCTGCCATCTTGCTACTACAGCCTCGTGCACATCGTGGGTTTCCCCAACGTGGATCAGGTTTCGGCCTTCAGTATACCCCGAGGCATCCGGCTCGCGGAGGTCCCCGCGAGCCGCCCGTCCTGGCCCTGCTTCTAATCGACAGCACCTGCGTGTTCAGGTCTGCTTTGGGCCGGCTCCCCACGCTCCAACCCCGGTTCGGGCGACCAGTGCCAGAAACGAACGAGAGCGTCGACTCCCGGGAATGACCACGGGAATCGACGCTCTTCTGGGGTCGGTTCCTCGGCTAGTCCTTGGCCATCTTCACCGTCATAAAGATGGTGACTTCGGACTTCCGCTTCTCCACCCGCCGGTGTTTGAACAACTCGCCGAAGAACGGGATTCGGGAGAGGTAGGGGATCGACGTCATCGTCCGGATGTCCTGCTCTCTGAGCAAGCCGCCGAGGGCGATGGTCTCCCCATCCTTCACCACAAGCGTGCTCTCGGCTTCTCTCGTGGCAGTCTGAGGAATGTCGTTGTTCCGACCCGTGAACGCAGTCACAGAGCTCACCACCGGATGGATCCGGAGCGTGATGTGCCCATTTTCCTCGTTCACGCGGGGCCGGCACAGGAGAGCTACTCCCACGGGGACGCTCTCGATGGTGAAGATCTGATTCCCCGTGTCCGACACCGAACTCAGCCGCTCAAATCGGATAATGTCGCCGATGAAGATACTCGCTTCTTCACCGTCCACCACCGTGACGTTCGGACGGGCCAGCACCTTGAACTCGGTGACGGTGTCCTGCGCGTCCAGGTCGATGCCGATGTTGAAGGGAGTCCGCGAGTAGCCTCCGATGCTCAACGGCGCCTTTTCACCGTTGTTCTCCAGCAACCCGAAGCGCTGAGGATCCCACTTGAAGCCAAGCTCCCGCAGCCGACTGGGAGACAGATCCACCACTCGAGCCTCGATCAGCACCTGCGGCGGTTTGACATCCAATTGACCCAGAAGCTTGAGCGCCGCTTCGATATCTCCGGCCGGGCCGGCGAGAATCAGCACCCTGGATCGGGAGCCCGGCGAGTCCAGGCTCAGGCCCGTCTGACCTCCGCCCGCGCCACCCGCGGCGCCGGCCGCTCCGCCCGGGCCGGCCCCACTACCCGCTCCGCCTGCGCCTCCGCCGTTGGGAGTGGTTCCGCCGCCGGCCGAACCGCCTCCCAGGAGCGCGGTGTTTCCGCTGGAGCCTCCCTGCAAGCCTTGCTGCGAGAACGCACGCTCGGTCTCAATCCCGAGCGGCCGGAAGCTGGCTCGAGTCGGAACCAGAGACTCCGTGCCTGCCTGTATCGCAAGCTCGGGATAGAAGCGTCCCAGGGTCGAGGCGGCCTGATGCGGGTGCAGATACTTCAGGTTGTACAACTTGATGATCCGCTGGGTGGCCCCGGCGAGATCTATCGTGTCCAGCACTGCCTTCGCCTGCGCCAGAATGTCCGGAGTGCCCTCGAGCACCAGGGCTTGCTCCACCGCGCTCACCGTCAGACCGGGCACCGCCTTGCGAAGCGTCTCGATGGCGATGTCGGCCTTGACGATGGAGAGCACGCGCGTTTGCCGCTCGATTTTCGGAGGCATCGGCGGCACGACCGGAGGTTCCGCAGGCTTCAGATCCAGCGACTTCAAGCGAGCAACAGCGGCTTCAACATCTTCGGGAGCGCCGGCGACCGTGACCAGAGTCGTTTTGCCCAGCGGAGACGAGGAGACGAAGGGGAACGCCGACTTGAGAATCTCTACGGCATCCTCCGGCTTCAGATAGTTCAGCGTCAGAGTGGCGCGGATCCCGGTGCGCGTGATGAGCTGCCGGATCTCCTCAACGGACCCCACGTAAAACGTATCGTCCACGCGCCGGACTTCCGAGCCCAGGGCCGCGGCAATTTTTCGGAGCGCCTCCTCCGCCGTAACCTGCTTCAGCGTGAGTGTGACGTTGCCCCTCACGCTCGACAGCAGCAGCACATTCCTCCCGGTCTGACTCGAGATGACCTTGATCAGGTCTTCGACGTCTCCTCGGGAGACGGTCAGATCAAACCGCTTCTCCGGGGTTTGCAGCGCGGCCACACTGTGGCGCGGCAGCGAGGCGGTGATGGCCAGGGCCTGCAGCGATGCTGCCAGGACGCCGGCGCGTAGACGTCTCCGCATGGTATTTCGATTGGGATGACTGCTGGACACTACTGGGCTCCCTGCACGGCGACTTCAACGCGTCGCTCACCGTTTTTCAAGATCACGGATTGCTCTTTGACCTCTTCGACCAACCAAGATCCACCAATCCGCTCGCCGGCCTTTACAAAGTGTGTTTGCCCGTTGAGCTTGGCGATGACCACGGATGTCTCACCATGGATAATGCCGGTTATCACCGGCGGCTGAATGGTGGCTTCAGCCACCGGTGAACGAACATTTTGAACCGGCGCCTCCCCAGGTCGACCGACACCCGATGACTGCGACCTCTCCGGCCCGGGCGCGTTGAGCACACTGGGGAGCACGGGCGCCGAAAGGGCCGGCACAACCGGTTGAGCACCAACCCTCCCCGCCTTCGGGCTGGAAGGTTCGAACGGGTCCGGAGGTACGGCAACTCGTCCAAAGCTCTCGGCCGCGAGACCGGTGCTCAAGCGAATCTCGGGGGTTCCCGCGTCCGCCGTGTCGGCTTCCGAAGCCAGGTAGGTCTCGGAAGGATCGGTCTCCTGGCCGGGGCGCGAGGTTGCGAGGGTGATGCCGACTCCGGCGAGGAGCGCAGCCACAAGCGCCCCTCCGGCAAAGATCAGCACACTGGAACTCCCGCCGGATCGGCGGGGCTCCGGAGATCCAGGAAGAGGGATGAAGTGTCCGCCCATCAGGGGGCTCCCTTCGAGGCATCCGCCACTTCGAGTGGGGAGCCCCCTGCGGAATCGACCGAGTCGCCGCTCGCCACAAAGATGGTGCCCTGAACCGCCGCCTTTACCAGCCGGCCCTGGGGACTTTTGCCGGCGGGAATCAGGTCCCAGGCGTCGATCACGAGCAGCCACTGCTCTTGCGGCAGCGAGGCAATCGTGCTGAACACCTGCGCGAAGCTTCCGGCCAGGACCAGACGAATCGACCGAGGTTCGATGCCAGCCTCATTCGTGGAGGTGAGATCCGGATCCACCCGAGTGAGATGGGCTGCCCGCCAACCCCTGGAGGGCCTCGGTGAGACGGATGCATCAACCAGCCGGGCGCCGTTTCGGATTGCCAGGTTCTTCATCGCGCGCGTGAACAGTGGCGTTTCGTTCCGAAGGAGCACCCGGCGATCTTCCCGCCGCCATTCACGCAGCTTCTGGTTCAATGCTCTCACCTGAAGCAGGCGATCGCTGAGCTCTCGCTCACGGCTCATCTGGATAGCCAGTGAAGTCTCACTCCCGTCCAGAATGAGCCACTGGGGCCAAACCAGCGTTACAACTCCAAGCCCGAGGGACCCCAGGCAGATGGCGCCATGGAGCGCGAGACGCCTGCCGATGGGACTTCGAGTCGATCCCAACGGGGTCCGCCGCGGTGTCGCGCCGCTTGTGTTCAGCACGTGCCTACTCCCCCATCGTCCGACCGGTGACTTGCCGCGATCGAGCGTCTCCTCCAGCAAGACTCACGAACTCGATGTAAGGCGACTCCCGGAGTTGCTCCACGTAGACCGGCGCAAGATCAGGCGCCGCAGTCCGCAGGGTCACCTTAAACCGGGGACCATTCCCCGAGAGTCGTTCCGCCCAGGCTCCGGAGGGTCTCAACCGACTCAGCTCGGTCACCACCGTGGCCCAGGGTACGGAGGGGCGGGACTCGATGGACGCCACGTAGCGTCCGATGGCCTTTCGCAAACCGATGGCCGTCAGCCGGCTCTGTTCGGCGTGGCGAACCGTCTGACGAATTCTCTGCGACCGGCGGGCGCTCTCCAACTTCCGGGCATCCACGAGCCGACTGCGAGACCTCAGGTGGAGCGCAAAGGTAAAACAAATCCCCAGACACACGACAAAACAGACCGCGCCGATAAGCGCGTCAACGATCCCGAGTTGGCCTCCAGAAGCACTTTCGGACGGAGGAGCCGATTGCAATCTTTCGCCGCCTACCATATCAAGAGTTGTCGTCGTCCGGGGGAAGATCAGGCGCCTCAACCAGGGAACAGTGGTCCGATACGCCTGGACGGAGTCGGTTGGACGCGTCGTCAGCCAACGCTCCCATCCCAATGATTGGCACGAACTGTCGCCAGGAACAGGACTAAGACTCTCGATCCAGTCAACCGTGTTTGAATTCGGCAATGACCCGACCCGGAGCCGTCAAGCAGACTCGGCGCCCCCTCCGAGTCCGAGCGACTCCGCCAGCCGTACATGCGCCGCCTCGACCCGACCGACTCCCACGATCAACGCGTCCAGCGATTCAGCGCTCAGGCGAGAGCGCATCGGTTGACAGATGAAGGCAGTGCAGCCCAGGGGGCGCAAATCGCCGGGGAAGCGACATCCGGTCCCGGTCAGAAACTCACATGGCCCGAGATCCGGGTCGGCAGCGGCCGCCGCGGACTCCAGCCACTCACCTGCCGCACGCTCCACGGCGCCCGGAGGCACGGGATTCGGTGAGATCAACGTCTCGAGCAGAATCAGATCAAGCGGTTGGATGCGCGCGGGCTTGCGACAACACGGCGTCCTACACGTCGGGCAATGCTCGGCCGTAAACGGCTGGAACAGCACCCGCAGTGCCTGCTGTGCCGAGCGGTACTCTGAGATCGGATCTAGCCTGGAGCCGCGATTCCGCAAGCGAACACCTCCCTGGGGCCGACTGCCCCGGGTTCAAAACAAGGGCGCGGTACCTCGCAGCCACACATTGATCTGGCGGCACAGATCGTCGCCGCTCCGGCCCAACACCCGCCGCAACTCCCGCTGGTCCAGCTTCAAGAGAAGATTTCTCATCTTCTTGATCTCGTGCCGGCCGCGAGCCTGACGAGCCTCGCGCAACAGGAGGGTGGCATGATGGTGCAGTCGCTCCCGCTCTTCCCGCTTGCGCTCGCTCCGCTGCGCCGGATGGGCTGGGGGCTCCACCACCGCATGCGCCTCCACGAACCGCCGCACCTGCTCCCGATTGAAGGGGTTCTGGTCTGAAAGCTCCGACTGCTCAAAGTCCCTCAGCACCTCGGCGGTGGACGTCAACGCCGCAGCGATAAACGTCTGGGGCATTCCCTTCTCCCGCAGATCCCGCTCAATGGCGACCAATCGCTCCTGGGCAACCGTGGGGAGCGCTTCCAGGTCCGACACCACTCCGCCAACCCATTCCCGCCCCGACCGATCATCGCGTCGATCATCCGCCATGCCGCGTCACCCTCCTGTGACTCTAGACTCTCAGTCTCGCGTCCCCAAAACATCCTATCGCCCGGCGCCGCGGTGTTGCTACAGAGCGTCGACGATGCCCAGGCCCCTCCCTCAACATCGGCATCCCCGCAGATAACGCCGTGCCGAGAAATTGCAGGAACCCAACGGCTGTTGTTCAACGTAATTGTGAGTGGAGGGATCAGTGTCCAATTCTCAACCGCAGGCGATACCGAGTTCCGGATCAACTACCGTCGACCGCACCCTGTCGGCGGCGGACCGAGCGCTATTCGAGGAGCTGGCGGCGCGTCATTACCGACAGGCCTACCAGATCGCCTATCGGTTGTCGGGAAGCCGCGGCCGCGCCGAGGATCTGGCGCAAGAGGCGATGATCCGGGCCTACCAGTCATTCCACCGCTATCGACGCGATCTGCCGTTTGCAAACTGGCTGTATCGGATCCTGGTCAACCTCCATATCGACGAATTGCGGCGACGTCCGAAGGCTCGGATTGAATCCTTGGAGGAGCTGCCGGGCTTCAACGAGCTCGCGGACAACGACAGTGATCCTTCCGGTCAGGTGCTGTCGCGGGAACTCGATCATCGGCTTCAGAGCGCGCTGAACGCGCTGGCTCCCGAATTTCGGTTATCCGTGGTGCTGTGCGACGTCGAAGGTCTCTCCTACGAGGAGGTCGCCGAGGTGATGGGCTGCTCCATCGGCACGGTGCGCTCCCGAATTCACCGAGGACGAAACCACCTGCGGCGGATGCTGGGGGTCACCCTCCCATGATTCGGAGTGCAGGCCCCTCGGTTCAGCCCACTCGACCCTCGGTCGAGATCCGGTCGCGAAGGAGCGATTGAGATGCAGTGTAATCGAGTTCGCAACAATCTATCCGCCTTTTCAGATCGGGAACTCACCGGTGAGGAGATGCTCCAGATTCGAAGGCATCTGGACGGATGCTCGGAGTGTTCCCGTGAGTTGGACCAGGTCCGTATGGTTCGGGGAATGCTCACTCGGATGCGCGCCGTTGAGCCGCCTGCTGAGTTCTCCCTGGAGCGGGCCCTCGCCGCTCGGCAGGCCACCGATTCGCTCCATGTCGCCGCAGATGTCGAAGTTGGGTTCCTGAACACACTGCGCGTTCGTGTGCGGGAATGGGTTCAGGACCAGGTGTTTCACGGCAGACCATCCATGACGCTCGCTGCATCGGTGATCTGCGCCAGCTTTGTGCTGGGAGTTGCGAGCCGGTTCGATAGTTCCGAGACGAATCCCGCATCCGTGACGGCCGCCGTGACCCCAGAGGTTTCCGCCCACCATGTGAATGCGGAAACCGGAATGCCGTTCGTCGCCTCGAGGACGCCTTACAGCGGCTCCGGCTTTGCACACACCGGCCGATTCCAATCTGTCGGCTTTTCCGCATCCCCCGCCTCGCACTCTCCGTGGGAGCGTCGCACCGGATGGATCCCGGGGCCCGGCTACCTGCTTCCGTCGGAGTAGCGTTAGCGCACTGATTGAGCCCCATCGGACCAAAACATTGAGTTCCCGCGACGCGGGAACTGTACAGGCCGGTGGGGGTCTATGTATAGCTAAGGAGTCGCCGCGATCCCGCGCCGGGCCGGGCGTGATTGGATAACGGTGAGTTCCGGAGTTTCAGCGTCCCCCCTCTCTCTCATCAGGTGGAGAAGGAAGAATCATGAGAACTCTCGCGTCGCAACTTCGAGACCGCTGGGCGGTCATCTTGCTGAGCTCCTCGCTTCTCGCGGTGGCGTTCAGCAACTGGACCCGCCCTACCTATGTCGCCGCTCAGGGCGTCACTCCGGCCCGACGGCAAATGCCCGGGGAGCAGAAGGCGGTGCTAAACGCGCTTGAAGACGCGTTTGTAAACATCGCCGAGTCTGTTGAACCCTCCGTGGTTACCATCAGCGCCAAGTCCTCGGCGCCGCCCGCTCGACCCATGGCGCCGCCCCGCGGCCAGGAGGGTGAGCGCAATATGGAGCAGGACGAGAACATTCCCGCGCCGTTTCGCGAATTCTTCCGATTCGGACCGCGCGGCGGACAGCCACAGCGCCCGTCTGGAGGCACTGGCTCCGGCGTGATGGTTCGCGAGAGCGGCAGCACGGTCTTCGTCTTGACGAACAACCACGTCGTCGAGGGATTCAATCAGTTCCGCGTGCAGCTTCGCGACGGCATCTCCTACCAGGGCCAACTGGTTGGCCAGGACGAGCGCACCGATCTCGCCGTGCTCAAGTTCAAGGCAAATCGCCCGCTGCCCCCCGGCAGCATTGCCGAAATCGGCAACAGCGACATGGTCAAGGTGGGACAGTGGGCCATCGCCATCGGCAGCCCGCTCGGATTTGACTCCACCCTCACCGTGGGCGTGATCAGCGCCAAGGGCCGAACCCTCAAGGGGTTGGGCGGACAGGTCGCCAATTATGCGGACCTGATCCAGACCGATGCCTCGATCAACCCCGGCAACAGCGGCGGTCCGCTGGTGAATATCGACGGTCAGGTCGTCGGCATCAACGTTGCCATCACCGCCCAGGGCAGTGGTATCGGGTTCGCCATTCCCGCCAACATCGCGAAGATGGTGTCCGATCAGCTCGTGGAGAAGGGCAAAGTCACCCGCGGCTACCTCGGCGTTCAGATTTCCGAAGGGAATCGTGAGCTGACCCAGGAACTCCGGGATCACCTGAACGTTCCCCAGGGTGGCGCCTTGATCGAGTCCGTCCAGCCCGATGGTCCCGCTGCTCGAGCCAACCTGAAGGATGGGGACGTGATCGTCCGCTACGGCGAAAAGCCGATCCGCAACTTCACGGAGTTGGAGAATGCCGTCGCGGCCACTCGGCCGTCCTCGACCATTCCGCTGGAGGTCGTTCGCGACCAGAAGCCGATCAAGCTCCAGATCAAAGTTGTGGAGCGGCCCTCGGAAGAGGATCTGCTCAAGCTCCGAGGCGGCGCCAACGCACCCCAGTTCGACAAGGATCAGGCTCGACCCACTCCGTCGAAGTTTGGACTCAGCGTTCAGCCGGGCGAGGGCGGAATTGAGGTCGCGGGCATCGCGCCGGATAGCCCTGCCCAGGAAGCGGGAATCGTTCCAGGAGACCTCATCCTGCGGGTCGGCCGGACCCCCATCACCACGATACAGTCGTTCCAGAACGCGCTGAATGCCGTTCCGGCCGGCCAGGGAGTGGTGCTGGAGATCAAGAACGGAACGGGCCGCCGCTTTGCAGTAATCCGCCCGTAAGACGGGGCCGGATCTCCCGTTGACTCACAAAAGCGGGGAGCGTTCCAGAGATTGGGACGCTCCCCGTTTGGTTTTCACCCGGTGGCGCGGTGGCTAAATCACGCGAGCCTCGTCGCGGAGACGCGTGACAAGTTCTTCCACTGATGCCACCATCACGCCTGCAGGACGTGCCGGTGGAGGCGTATATCCGAGCACGCGCGTTCGGGGCGACGCATCGATGCCCAGGTCTTCGATCGACAGCACACCCAGAGGTTTCTTCCGAGCGCGGAGAATCCCGGGAAGGGCCACATAGCGGGGTTCATTCAGCCGAAGGTCCGTGGTGAGCACAGCCGGAAGGTCCACCTCAACGCGCTGCAGGCCACTGTCCGTCTCCCGCGTGCAGGTGGCCACGGTTCCCGTGAGCTCCAACCGGGAGATGAATGTCGCCTGGGGCCACCCCAGGAGAGCCGAGAGCATCGGGCCGACCTGACTGCTGTCGTCGTCGATCGCCTGCTTTCCCATCAGCACCAGATCCGGCTTTTCGCGCAGCACCACGGCCTGGAGGATGCGGGCCACGACCAGGGAATCCACGGCGGCGTCATGCTCCACCAGGACCCCACGATCAGCCCCCATCGCCAACCCGCGCCGAACCTGCTCGGCCCACTCCGCGGGACCCACCGAGACCACCACGATCTCCTCGACGTCGTGCTCGTCTCGAAGCCGCAGCGCCTCCTCAAGCGCAATCTCGTCGAACGGGTTCACCACCCAGGTCACGTCGCTCTCGTCGAGGCCGCTTCCATCGGGAAGCAGTCGAATTCGGGTCTCGGGCGCCGGCACGCGCTTCACCGGTACGAGGATCTTCATCGCCGAAGGTTTTCAACGATCAACGCGCCGCCCATGCCGCCTCCAACACACATGGTCACCATGCCGTAGCGACCGCCCCGCCGCGCCAACTCGTTGAGCAGCGAGCAGAGAAGCTTGCAGCCCGTGGCGCCGAGCGGGTGCCCCAGGGCAATCGCGCCGCCATTCACGTTCACTCGCTCCGGATCCAGCCCGGCTTCCTGGATCACTGCGAGCGCCTGGACCGCGAACGCTTCATTGAGTTCGATCACGTCGATCTCGTCCAGGGTGAGTCCCGCTTGTTTGAGCGCAGCCGGGATCGCCGGAACGGGACCGATCCCCATGACTTCCGGGGGCACTCCCGCCACGGCCCAGGAAACAAATCGCCCGATGGGCGCGCAGCCGAGCCGCGACACCACCTCATCGGATGCCAGTACCACGGCGGCGGCGCCATCGCTCGTCTGGGAAGAGTTTCCGGCCGTCACCGTCCCCCTGGCGTGAAACACCGGCCGCAGCTTTCCCAGCGCAGCGGCAGAAGTGTCGGAGCGAGGACCCTCGTCCGTCTCGAAGAGGCACGTCCGTTCGATGCGCGACCCCCGAGAGTCCAGATCCACATCCGTGACGGGTACCGGCACGCACTCCTCCCGAAAACGGCCCTCACGCAGCGCGGCCACGGCTAGCTGATGGCTGCGGAGCGCCCAGGCATCCTGCAGCTCTCGACCGATCCCATAGCACTGCGCCAGATTCTCCGCGGTGAGCCCCATTCCGAGATAGACGTCGGGATACTCCTCGATCAGCGTCGGGTTCGGAGCAAAGCCGTGCCCCGCCGCGGGCACCAGGCTCATGCTTTCCGCGCCCCCGGCGACGACACAGTGCGCCAGTCCGGACCTGATTTGCGCCGCGCCGCGCGCCACTGACTCTGCGCCTGAAGCACAGAAGCGGTTCACGGTGAGTGCCGGGACGGAGACCGGAAACCCGGCTCGGATCGCGGCGAGTCGGGCCATGTTCATTCCCTGAACGCCCTCCGGCATGGCGCAGCCGAGAATCACGTCGTCCAGGCTCTCCGGAGTCAGCCCCGATACCCGCTCGACCGCCGCTCGGAGCACCAGCGCTCCCAATTCATCCGGGCGCGTGCGCCGCAGCGTTCCCCGAGGGGCCTTCCCCACCGGCGTTCGGACTGCCGAAAGCACCCACGCTTCTGTCATGGAACCCATCGAACCGTACTCCTAATTCCGCAGCGGGCGATTCGTCTTCAACATGTGCCGGATCCGATCCCGCGTCTTCTCGAAGCCGCAGAGCCGCTTGAATTCCTCGCGCTCCAGGTCCAGCAGGTACTGTTCCGACACCATCCGAGGACCGCTCAGGTCTCCGCCCGAGAGGATCCTCGCGAGCGCCATTCCCAGTTCTCGATCGTGATCCGTCAGGTACCCCGCCCGATGCATCATGTGGACTTCGAGCTTGAACCGGGCCAGAGCCGGTTCTCCCAACACAACGATGTCGCGTCGTGGGCAGCCGTGGTCGTAACCTCCCCGCGCCAGACTCACCGCTGCATTGCGCGCATCGAGCAGGTGGCGCCGCGGATTGACGCTGATGCCGTCCTGCGGCCTCAGAAAGCCCATCTCCCGCGCTTCGGCCCCACTGGTCGAGGTCTTCGCCATACCGATGTTCTGAAACGCCCGGTGGAGCAGGCTCCACCGGTCTGCGGTGGTGTCCGAGGGCAGCAGATGTTCCTGGGATCTCAGCACCATCTCCTTGCAGCCGCCGCCCGCCGGGATCAACCCGACGGCGAGTTCCACCAACCCGATGTACGTCTCGGCGGCGGCCTGCACCCGCCCCGACTGGAGCGCGAGTTCGCAGCCGCCCCCCAGTGTCTGGTGAAATATCGCGGATACCACGGGCTTGCGGGAGTACTTCACCGACATCAGCGTGTTCTGGAAAACCTGGATGTGGTGGTCGATGTCGTCCCAGTCGCCTGCGTCCGCCGAGGCGAGCAGCATCGCGAGGTTGGCCCCGGCGGAGAACATCCGGCCCTGGTTGCCGACGACCATCCCGTCCCAGTTCCGATCCAGTTCGCCGAGACCTCGCCGGAGCATTTCCAGAGCGCCCTCGCTCAGCACATTCACCTTGGTGTGAAGCTCCAGACCCAGAATGCCGTCGCCGAGATCGATCAGGCTCGCCTCGGCGCCGGCGTGCACCGTCTTCCCGGAGGCCTTCAGATCGCGAACCAGCATCACGCCGGGGGTCTGGGGCACGGGGCTCCAGCCGTTTACGTGAAAGCAGGCATGGTGACCGTCATCCTCCCGGTAAAACGAGCCCCCTGTCCGAGCGAGATTTCGGGCGAGCTCCGGCACGTAGCGCTGCTCCGCCTCGAGCCGCTCCACGACGGCGGCTACGCCCAGGGCATCCCACTGCTCAAAGGGGCCCAGCTCCCAGTTCCATCCCCACTTCATCGCGTTGTCGATGCGGGGAAGGTCTTCCGAGATCCGTTCCGCCCACTCCGCCGCGTAGACCAGCGTCTCGCTCAGCGTCTTCCAGGCGAACTCCGACGCTCGGTCGGAGCCGTTGATCAGGGTTCTCAGCCGGGCCGCGGCGGAGGTCTGGCTTCGGGCCGCTCCGATGGACTCAAACCGGGGACGCTGCCGCGGACCATACTCCCAACTGTTCAGATCCAGCGTGAGGACTTCGCTGCCGCCGGCGCCCCTCACGCGGCGGTAGAAGCCCTGACCGCTCTTTTCGCCCCGCCAGCCCTTCTCCACCATCTTCTCGAGAAAGTCCACGGGTCGGAAGAACTCCCTCCACGGATCGTCGGGAACGAGATCGTACAGATTTCGCCCGACGTCCACCATCAGATCCAATCCCACGAGGTCCGCGAGGCGAAGCGTGGCGCTCTTCGGGCGGAGCATCGGTTCGCCGGTGATGACATCCACTTCGTCGACGCCGTAGCCGAGCTTCATCATCGCGTGGAGCGAGTAGCTGTGGGCGAAGCAGCCGATCCGATTGCCGATGAAGTAAGGCGTATCGCGGCAGACCACGATCCCTTTCCCCAGCACTTGTGATCCGAAGTCGGACAGGAATTCCACCACCGCCGGATCGGTAGCGGCCGTGGGAATGAGCTCCAAGAGATGCAAATAGCGCGGCGGATTGAAGAAGTGCGTCCCACAGAAGTGAGCGAGGAAGTCCGGTCCGCGCCCCTCGGACATCGCAGTGATGGAGAGCCCCGACGTGTTGGAGGACACCAGCGTGCCCGGACGGCGATGCGACTCAATCGCCGCAAGCACCTCGCGCTTGATCGGCAGCCGTTCCACAACGGCCTCGATCACCCAATCGGCCTCCGCGAGCCGGGAAAGATGATCCCTCGTGTTGCCTAACCGGATCTGCTCCGCGCCCGAGGGCACGAAGAGCGGGGAGGGTTTCAGCGCCATCGCCCGGCGGAATTGCTCCGTCACGGGGCGGTTTGCCACTTCGGGATCGGTCAGGCTGAGCCCGCGCTCCGCCTCCGCAGGGGTGAGGTCCGCCGGCGGCAGATCGAGCAAGTCCACCTGCAAACCGACGTTAGCGAGATGAGCCGCTATCTGGGCGCCCATCGTCCCGGCGCCCACCACAGCGGCGCGACGGATCATCCTCTGCATACTCAGTCTCCCGGGCGGTCGGCGTTCGGCTCCACTTCGGCCGGAGAATCAGCCGCCCCTATATCTTCAGATCAATACGAGCGCCCGAGGCCGGCTGGACTTCGAGATCTCCGCCCAGGCCCGGGAAGATCGGTCGCGGTCACGACATCAGAGTTCGCACCCGACTCACACTAGCAGGTGGAAGCTGGATCCGCATCCGATCACCCTCTCCACGCAGCATTTTGGGCGCGGAGAGCCGCACCCGATCGGGCTGTTCAAACGTATTGTGGTCCCTGTAATCGGCGCCGGCGAGGTAAACCCACTCCGCCTCCCCAAAGGAGGCGCCGTGCAGGTGGAGTTCCGCCTCCACAGACTCCACCGGATTGGTGTTCACCATCGTCACGCAGAGGCGCCCGCCAACAACGGATGCGGACCCATCGACCGCCCGCAGCGCGAAGGGACGCGCCGGCAAATACCGTGTGCGGCACCAGCCCGCCGACCCGCCGCCGTCGCTCACCGTGTCTGCCGCCGACAGCAATCTCACGGCAGTGGCGCCCTGGTGCGGTCGGTAGAGATCGAACACATGGTAAGTCGGTGTCTTGATGCAGCGGTCTCCCTGCACCAGCAGCAGCGCCTGCAGCACATTGACGAGTTGTGCGATGTTGGCCATCCAGAGCGCATCGGCGTAGTCGTGGAACACGTCGAGGGAGATCGCAGCCACGCAAGCGTCGCGAATGGTGTTTTGCTGATACAGCCCGGAGCGCGGCTTACCCGGCTCCACAGGGTGCCAGGTCCCCCATTCGTCGAGGATCAGTTTCACGCGTCGCTCGGGATCGAACTCATCCATGAGAGCGCGGTGGCCCGCAATGACGCCGTCCACGGCGCGCCCCCGGGAGAGCAGTTCGTACCACTGATTGGTGTCGTACTCCGTGGCGGCGCCCGACGTGCCGCAGTAGTAGTGCGCCGCGAAGCCCTGCACCAGCCGGGTGCGGTCACTCCAGCCGCGCTTGAGTTGTGTGAAGAAGCGTCGAGTCCAGTCCCAGTCCGCGTTGTTGGGACCGCAAGCAATGCCTTCCACCGGGCTCTTGGGGTACTCGGAGAGAAACGTGCGGAACCGGCAATATTCCTCAGCGTAGTGTTCCGGACTCAGGTGACCGCCGCAGCCCCAGTTCTCGTTTCCGATTCCCCAGTACCGGATCCGAAACGGGTCCTGTTCCCCATTGGCGCGCCGCTCTCGGGAAAGGGTGGAGTCGCCTTCGTGGTTGCAGTATTCCACCCACTGCGACATTTCCGTGGGTGTGCCCGAACCGAGGTTGGCGGCGAAGTACGGCTCGGCGCCGAGCGCCCGACAAAACGACACAAACTCGTGCGTCCCGAAGTGATTGGGTTCGGGGGCCATACCCCAGTGCCGGTTGAGCCGCAGAGGACGGTCGGCCCGGCGGCCGACCCCGTCGCGCCAGTGGTAATCGTCCGCGAAGCAGCCGCCGGGCCAGCGCAACGCGGGAATCTCAAGGGGGCGGAGCGCATCCAACACATCCAACCGGAGTCCGCCTCGATTGGGTATGGGACCGTCCGGATCCACCCAGACCCCGTTGTACACGAGTTCTCCCAGGTGTTCCGCGAAGTGGCCGTGCAGATGGGGATGAATTCTCCCAATCTGCTCGTTCGGTAGGATCACGAGTCGCTGCACGTCGGACAACGGTGTCACTCCTCTTCGAGGCTCGCGCTGCGAAGCCGTCGATCCTCACCGCCGAAGTCCAGATCCGGACCCGGCTAATGCTCCATCTCGTCGTAGATCGGATCCACCGTGGGATCCGGAGGCAGCAAACCGTACTTCCGCAGCAGCTCTCGCACGGCCTGTGTGGCGAGAATGGACACGGTTCCGGCCCAGAGCACCACGCCCCCAACAATGGTGAACCAACAGAGCGCCGACGTCAGCAGGAGTACCAGTCCGAACCCCAGGCTGAACCCCGGATTGTCCAGGATCAGGAGTGCGGACTTGCGAACCGAGGCCCACGGCGCGAGATCCTGCTCGACCAACAGCGGCCACTGGTAGGCACACATCATCATCCAGAGCAGCAGCCCATAGCCGAACAGGCTCCCGATAACCGCCAGCGCCACATGGCCGGTGGACAGGTAGAACCAGAGATTCGATGCCAGCACGACCGAGCCAATCGCCTGAATGAGCGCGAGCCCCAGGCAGCGCCGGAACGCTGAGCCAAATCCCCAGGCCAGATCGAAGACTTCCGGCTCCCGTCGAAGCGCCATCTTCCGGGCATACCAGTTGATCCCTCCGAAGAGGGGTCCCGAGGTCAGGATCAGCCCGAACAAAGCGCCGACCGTGGAGAGCAACTGCGCCGCAAGCGGAGAGAGCAGCGCCCCAAGGTTCCGCCCGATGGAGTGGACACCCAGCATCCCCAGCCCTGCCAGGAAGCTCCAGAGCAGACTGGCCACCAGCACGATCCCGATCGCATCATACACATCGCGAAACCCGAGGCGGAGCGCCAGTTTCAGCGAAGCCTTTCCGGCGGGAACCGGAGGCTTCTCTTCCTTTCCGGTCGAGTCAGGCGTGGAGCGTCGCGGCTCGGGCGCCGGATTCCGCCGCCGAATGACCCGACCATCCGGCGTCTTCTCCCAAAGGCCTCCAGGCATCAGCGAGCGGCGGCTCCATCCCGTTTGGGAACGGGGCGCAGAACGCCGTTGGGTTGGAACGGCTCGCGGCTGACGACCAGCGAGTCGAACGTGGCTGCAAACCGACCGCTCTCGGCGTTCTTCTCGGTCACCACCAGAGATATCTCGTGTCGCCCCTCACCCAGCGTCAGCCGGCCCAACTGGAACCACGTCATTCCCGGCGCGTAGTCTCCGCCCACCGCCGTCGGCTTCCGAACCGTGGACAGCGCCTCATCGTCCACCTGCCAGACGAGAGGAGAAGCGCCCCCGGATCCGGGCGCCTTGCCGGCCAGCCAGATTTCATAAGCGCCGGCCACAACGACATCAACGACATAGCGAGCCCGGTAGTAGCCGGATGCCGGTGGGTTCTGTCGGTCCAGCCTCAGGACAGAGCCCGAACTGGCGCCGGCCTGGAAGGATGTTCCGGAAAAGTTGTGGATGGTTGTGCGCTCCGCCTCGATCCAGATGTACGGGTTGATCTGCTGTCGCATCCGGTTCAGGTGCGGCTGAATCCCCTGATACACGGCGGCCGCAGTCGAGGGAACCAGATTCTGCCGCGCTTGAACCAACACCGAACGGACATCTCCTGCATCCAGACCTCTCGTCTCTGCGGTCTTGATGAGGTCTTCCAGTTCCTTGAGCTCGCGCTCCACCAGTTCTACCGGGAAAAAAGCGCCGAATTCCACGCCGGCCACTACAACAGGCTCTTCCGTAAGCTTGATCCGAAGTTCATGCTTCTTGCGGGTCAACTTGAACGGCTTCCCGGCGCTGTCGTAACCCACCGGGTTGGTGGTTGGGCCGGCGAAGATGGTCATCTCTTTCGGGCCGTTGGACGACCACAACACGACTCCACTCCGAACCGGGTGGTCCTCTCCGAAGGGAACGCGAATCTCGTAGCCGTGAAGATCGCCGTCGAGCGGCAGCAGCCGGCCCGCGGCATTGGAGGGAAGCCACCACACGCCATTCTTGAAGCGGGTGGCGCCGTCGGCGGCGGATAGCGTGACCGGATAAAAGCAGAGGCTGAGGCGGGATGCTGCGGGCGGGGCGGGGCCGATCGAAGCTGCCAGATCCTTCACCAGACCGGCTGCGTTGGGACTGCTCCGGGGATCCATGTAAAGTCCACGGAAGCCCGCTTCGGCGGCGGCGGCCCAGATCGCCCGCAGCCGAGCGGCATCCGTCACCGGCGTCGGGGATCCGTCTGCCGCGGGAGGACCGGTCACGCGGCCGGCGATGAGCCAGGTGGTCCGGTCGGACTGCTCGGCCTGCGACAACGCCAGTGCCGCCTGCCGTGGTCCCACCTCGGGAGCCCAACTGGAGAGACGCCCGGCCAGGCCATCGTATCCGGATGGGGAGGGCGTGTTGCTGAACACCGGATGATAGGCCTCCCAGGTGAAGAGCATGGGCACATTGAGACCCTCGCTCTTCAGGGTGTTGGTAAGCGTGTTCATCCAGCGCTTCAGCGCCGACACCCGGAATGCCTCCAGGTCGTTCCAGATCGCAGAGGTCCGGGGATTGCAGCGGTAGCCTTTGTGCTCGATCGGATCGAAAATCCACCCATCCCCTTCGGGCGGGTCGTTCTTGGCCCACATCGGCACGAGTCGGGCCGCCACCTCGAAACTGTCCGCGTGACGATCCGCCATCCGCCAGCGCACGTTCAGGGCAGCTATCCCGCCGGACTGCCGCTGGAGCCAATCCTGATAGGAGCTTCTGAACGCCGGCGCGGCGGGGAACACTCCATCCTCTTCGCCGACGGAGCCGTCGCCGGCCGCAAACGGATCGAGCAAGAACCGGAGGCCAGGACCGAATTTGATGCTCTGAATGTGCTGCTTCAATAGCTTCTGGTGGGCTTCGAGACCATCCCACAGGTCGCCGTAGCTTCCCAGCACCGTGGGAGGAATAGCGACCTCCGGGAGGACACTCAGACGTCCGGTCGCCTTCCCCAGGAGGCGGGAATTTGGCAACTGGACGTCGATGACGGCATCGCGGCCCTCCACCCGGGCATCGCCGGAGGCGATCAGATACGTTTGCTGCTTTCCGTCATCCGAGTCGTCCGTCAGCATGAACCGCGCGGCCCGGCTCCGCTCGGGGAGCGCCGTCTTCCAGACGAATCGAGCGTTCGGCTGGAGTTTCGCCGGCGGCACCCTTACGGAGAGCAGGCTGGGCGCGTGTCCGACCAGCGGTGTCGCCAGGCGATCTCCGATTCGGAGCCCGTATCGAAATCCGACCGACTCAAGTTGGTCGATCAACGCCTGGACTTCCACCGGAGTACACTCGAGCAGCGGTCTCCCCGGCTCGACCCACACGTCTGAGATGCCCGCAGCCTTGAGCCGGTCCAACTCGGTCTGATCGGCCCGCAGCGTGTCTTGAGAGGGGGCTTTGAGGTAGGCAGAGTAAAAGACAACGCCAACCGGCTGGTAGGGCTTGTCGTCCCATTCGAGGAGATGGTTCGGCTGGATCACCCAGGAGTGCTGTCCACCCCGCGCGTCTCGAAAGATCCCCGCGTTCTGGCCCCGGTCGGCCGCCGATTGCAGCGCCAGCAGTACAGCCGAAGCTGCCGCCAGAGCACCCACGGAGGCGGCCCGCCGGCGCACGGCCAACGGACGGGTCGTCAACGACTCCAGCATCAGGCTCTCCCTACGAGCGGCCGCGCGGGCCCGCTCGGCTTCCTTACCCGCCGAGTGACACCCCGAGCAACCGGAGCGCATTCTCAAGCACGGTTAGCGTCGCCGCGGGCAAGGCGGCTCCGCCGCCGCCGCGACCCACCCACGTGCTCGCATCGGCGGCCAGGTGCTGCGCATACCGGTAGATTCGATTCGGTTCACGCTCGAGCCCCGCATGGGCCACCACATCCGGAAACTCGGCTAACCGGCGACAAAGCACCCGCTCCGCCCCGCTCGCCTGCGATACGGCGTCCGGTGCGAGGCTGGCCTGCTTGAGTCGATCCCGCATGGACCGAATCGAGGACAGACTCTCCGAGGCCGGCGACGCGGCGATATCGCTCAAGTCGATTCCCAGTGAGACGGAGGCGGGAGCGGAAACCAGCATGAAGCGGGTCATCTCGGGACCGATCAGGTTCACGACGTCGGAGAGTTCTCCGGTGTTCCCCAATTCCGGTCCGTCGAGTGTCACGCCGTCTCGCTGGAACTGGACCGGCTGCAGAATCAGAATGCTCAGCCGCTCTTCCGGGAGATCCAGCGCCCGGATCCCCGCAAGGGTGCGCTCGACGTAGAGCGAGTGGTCCACTCCCCACACGTCGATGAGGTGATCGTAGCCCCGGGCGAATTTGCCGGCGTGGTAGGCCAGATCACACGCCAAATACGTGGGGCGGCCGTTCCCGCGAACCAGCACCCGGTCTTGCTGATCGCCGAACTCCGTGGAGCGAAGCCAGGTCGCGCCGGCCTCCTCGTACGAACGACGAGCCGATTTGAGCCGACGCAGCGATGTCTCCAGGTGACCGCCCGGGGCGGAGACGTCCGTCTCCAACACCCAGTTGTCCACCGATAGGCCCAACTTCGAGAGCAACGAGCCATGTCCGGAAAGCACCTCGTCGCGAACGGCGGTCAGGAGTGCGGCGGCGGGGCGGGCAAACAGCTCAGGTTTTCGCCCGGCGAGCAACTCGGCAATCCGGTGGGCTTCGGACGTCTGGTAGCCGTCGAGCGGGAACCGCACCGACGCTTCCCCCAGGTGCGTTCGACCCAGCGCCGAGACGGACCTGACCAATCGATCGAGATGGATCCCTGCGTCATTGACATAGGACTCGCGCGTCACCGCAGCGCCGCAGGCCTCCAGAATGGCGGCGAGGGAATCGCCGAAGGCTGCGGATCGCCCGTGAGCCGTGGTCAGGGGGCCGGTGGGCTGAGCACTCACGAACTCCAGAAGAATCCGGCTGCCGTTGTTGACCGTGGGGTCGGCGCCGTAGCCCACTCCCGTGTCAACAATCTCGGAGACCCGCCCCCGGAGGGCGGCCTCACTCAGGCGGATGTTGAGGAATCCGGAGCGAGTGGCATCCACACGGTCGACCAGACCATCGGGAAACTGAATCCGTGATGCGAACTCCGCTGCTACTTCCGCGGCTGCGCGCCCCAAACGCCGAGCCAGGATGGCCGGCAAATCACTGGAGTAGTCTCCGATCTCCGGCGAGGGCGGCACACCCCAGCGAAGTTCCTCTACCGGGACGACCGCCCCCGTGTTCGCGGTCAGGAAACTCTGGACCACTGCTGCCAGGGATTGGGTGAGGGTTGCCTTAAGACGCATAGTGCTCCCGCGGGCCTACCGGCCCGACGCTTTACAACTCTACCTGCAAAAACTCCGGAAGCGGTACGAACTGGCCCGCCAGCCCCAGGAGGCCGATGACGAGTAGCCATCCCACGACTACCTGGAGCAATCCGGTGTTCCAGATCCGCCGGAAGAGGCTCGGGGACGGCCCCCTCCGCGATTGGTATCGCGACAGCAACTGCTCGGCGGCCCGGATGCCGGAGTCGAGTTGCACATCGCTCGCCCGGCGGGTGGTTACGTTCTGCTGCACCCACCCACCGACCTTCCTCCAGGTGATAACGGTAACCAGCATCCCGAGGAGCGGCTGTGCGTCGTGGAAGAGTTGGCTGCGCCAGAAGAAGTCCATCATCGAGACGGCGACCATCAGATTCGTGCCGCAGCGAGGGTGGACGCGCGGCTTTTCGCGCACGGCGGCACGCGTGAGTTCGTCGCCCGCCTCCAGCGAATGAACCACCTGGTGCTCCGCGGCGTGGTATCCGGTGAGGCCCGTCATCCGGAACGCCACCGCGAACAATACAATCTCCAGGACGGATGCTACCGCAGTGAGGTCAACCCGCCGCTGAATCTCGACCACTGCCGACGAGCCGCTGAGCAGCGAGAACAACCCCTCGACACAGCCCCGGCTCAGGAGAGCCAGCACCGCCATCGCCACCCCGGTAGAAACCAACGCCCAGTCGCTCACGCCGCCCCGGACGCCACCGCCCACAAGATGTACGCCAAACGGCGTCGCCATTCCGCCAACCACGGGTGGACGCTCGCGACCCAGAAGTGAGCAGGCCAGTCCCGCAGCGGAGATCATCCCGATGAAGGCGCCCTCGTGATTCAGCACGGGGGCCCGTTCCATGCGATTTGCACGAAGCAGCGCCAGCGCGTCCGATGCCGCCATGCTCTCCGGCAGGGAGATAACCCCCTCCAACGGCAGCTCGGCCACCGTCACGCGCTCACTCCCGGCGGGATTTCGCAAATCGGGATCGATCGCCTGTGCCAGCACGCGAGCAGACACCAATCCCACGAGAAACCCATTGCGCACCACCGGCACCGAGCCCACCGACGACGCCCGAACAGCGTCGGCGGCGGTGGCGACGGAGTCGTCGAGGCGTAGAACGCGGGCTTGCGTTACAAAGGGTCGAATGGATGACATTGCAGGTTGCGTCGGGTCCCGGGACTGCCTTGCGATTCAGTTCTCCAGCGGAATTCGGGCCGGAGTACCGAACTGCCCGTGCGCTCCGCTGGAGCGTCCGCAGCGTTGCGTCGCCTCTCAGGCGTGTGCTACTATTCTAAATCGCTTTGAGCCGGTCCGGAGAGAGGTGTTTTGACATGGCTAGCCAGTGCGCCACGTGCGGCAAGGGTCCGCAGTACGGGCAGAATATTCGACACGTCCACTCGGGCGCATGGGCGCTGCGCGCTCCGCGAACCAAGCGACGTTGGCTTCCGAACCTGCAGTCTGCCCGCATCATGGTAGGCGGCGAAAAGGTCCACGTGAAGGTGTGCGCCAAGTGCCTGAAGGCCGGTAAGGTCGCTCGGGCCTAAACGACTTCGCCTCTCAGGACTTGCGCAGGATCCCCACCGGGGTCTGCTCCGCGCCCTGACCCAACGGATTGTCGGTCAGGGCGCGCCGGACCTGCTCTGCGTTCACACCGCTCGAGACCCCCAGCACGGCACTCCCGATGTCGTTGACATCGACCACCGCCGCCCCGCACTTCAACTTCGACGCAATCCGCTCCGCCACGTCATCCGGGTCTTTCGGCCCCTTGATCACGCAGTCTCGGAATTGTTCGATACCGGCGGTGCCGGGCGCGTCAATCGCCGCGGCCTGGACACCCGCCACCCGGTAGAAGTCGCCGGATCGCCCCAGAGCCTTCCCCACGACGCTGACGATCGCAGCCAAGATGATTCTGCTGGCGCCGCATTCGTCGATCGCACACTGCATGCTGTACGGATTGCGCAGGCCGATGCCGTAGTTCACCTGTCGAACCCGCGGCCAGAGAAGCTTTGCCAGCGGACTCACCCGGATCTGACTCGTCGGCACGGCACGACCCTGCGTAATCGCCACCACCTTCTCGCTCACGAAGACGATGTCTCCCGCCTGAACCACGCCGGACGCGTACTCTTGAACCACCTCAACGATGTCGTCCTGAGGGGTCACGATTCGCGTCCGGATCGGAATGCGAAGATAACTCGCCCCATCCACGGTGATGGTGGGGGACTTCTCACGCGCCACGATCAACTCTCCTCAACGACCACCGCCGCCGCCGCGACCGTCCCTCGGAGGGCGAGGTCCGCGAGGAGGGCCGCCGCCGCCGGGGCGATCCTCGCCACGAGGCGGCCGTCCACCTCCGGGTCGGTCGTCGCCCCGCGGTGGCCGTCCACCTCCGAAGCGATCATCGCCCCGAGGAGGTCGACCACCACCGAAGCGGTCGTCCCCTCGGGGTGGGCCATCCCGTCGGTCATCGCCGCGCGGTGGTCGCCCGCCGCCGAAACGATCATCCCCACGCGGGGGACCATCACGCCGGTCATCGCCACGCGGTGGTCGCCCGCCGCCGAAGCGGTCATCCCCACGCGGTGGGCCATCACGCCGGTCATCGCCACGCGGTGGGCGCCCGCCGCCACATCGGTCATCCCCGCGAGGAGGTCGTCCTCCGCCGAAGCGGTCGTCCCCGCGAGGAGGT
>SYKE01000108.1 GCA_005798285.1 Actinomycetota bacterium | reverse complement strand
GCCGTTTGTGGATGACCTGTTCGATGCCGGAGCCCTGGGTCGATTCGAGGCGCTCGGCAGCATGGAAGCTGCACTCGAAGTCGACGTCAATGACACCGAGTCGCCGCTCGTGGGTTTCTCGGGCGACTTCAAGTTGACCGGGACCGGCTCGATCAAGGATGTCACGGTGGGTCGGGGCAAAGATGCTGAGGTGTTTTCCCTGAGCACCTATAGCCTGCAGGGCGGCACGACGGATGTAGTTCCGTTCTAAACGGGGCCCCGGCGAGACCTGGAGAGGTTCGTCAACACGAGCCCGTCCGACTGGATGCCTTGCATCCGTGTGGACGGGCTCGTGCTTTTGCCGGGTGAGGAGCGGTGTGATTTGAAGCCTGCAATGCCCCGTTTTCGTCGAACTGGCCGCTGCATGAAGTTGCCTGGGGGGACGGTGTGATCGAAAAGCCGAACCACAGCGACTCCTGGGCGAGGGCTGCGGCGGTCCTCGGCGCCTATCTGGTTTTCCGCTGGACCCTGGGAGTTGCCCGCCTCCCGCACGCCACACCGGCGGCGCTCCTGTTCGTCGCGGCGTGCGTCTCCGCCGCCGGCGCCATCGGGCTGCCCATCCTCGGCATCGCGGAACTGGTTCGCCGCCGTATCTCCGTTCTCGGAGCTCTCGCGCTCGTTGCGGCAGGCCTGGGGCTGTGGTTTGGAACGGCGGCGATCGGGCGGGGATGGGGTGGGCCCGTGGCCGGCGCTCTTCAGGATCTGGGCAAGATCCTTGCGGCTTCGGGACTCGGCATCGCCCTGGCGGCGGGCATCAAGGAGCCGAACATCCTGCTGCCTGCGGGGGTCTTCGCCGCGTTTGCAGATTTCGTGGTGGTGAACTTCGGCACGGTGAAGCACGCGCTCTCGTCGTCGAAGGGGCAGCAGCTCGTGCAGGCTGTGTCGGCCCAGGTGCCGGCCATGCATGCGCGCCTTCCGATGCTCACCATCGGTCCGGCCGACTTTTTATTTCTCGGCATCTTTCTCGCGTGCGCGGCTCGTTTCGAAATGGGATTGAGCAAGACCGCCGCCGTT
Source organism: Actinomycetota bacterium (assembly GCA_005798285.1). Taxonomy (GTDB): domain Bacteria; phylum Armatimonadota; class SYMT01; order SYMT01; family SYMT01; genus F1-80-MAGs030. The sequence continues at coordinate 19,808 of SYKE01000108.1, read as the reverse complement.
CTGGCGGCGGTGCTGGCGCTTTCTCTGATCCTGGTGCCCATCATCGGCCCGATCCCCGCGCTTGCCCCCATGTCGATCGCCTTTGTGGTGGTAAACTGGCGGCACTTCCGGCTCACGCGGCAGGAGATCGTCAGCACATTTGCGGTGCTGGGCGTAATGGGGCTCCTGTTTGTGGGGTACTTCTTGTGGGTCTTCCCAAGAACCGTGAAGCAGTAGGGGTCGCTCCATGGCGTTCACGACGATCATGTGGTTGGGGGTCGGACTCATCCTGCTGGTTGTGTTCATGACGTTCTTGTTCTGGAGACGGTAGGTACGGGTATGGCGGAGCGATTGGACCTTCCCGCGGTCAGCCGCAAGTGGCAAGCGCGCTGGGAAGAGACGGGGATCTATCAGGCGGAGGCGGATCCGTCGCGCGAGAAGCGGTACGTCGTGACGATGTATCCCTATCCCAGCGGCGATCTGCACGTGGGTCACTGGTATCCGATGACGCCCACGGACGCGGTTTCCCGCTTTTTGAGGATGCAGGGCTACAACGTCCTCTACCCGATGGGTTTCGATGCCTTCGGTCTGCCGGCCGAGAATGCCGCCATCCGCAACAACGTACACCCCAAGCACTGGACCTACACCAACATCCGCCGGATGGAAGACCAGCTCCGGAGCATGGGCGCCGGGTTTGACTGGCGGCGAGAGATCATCACGTGTGATCCGGAGTATTACCGCTGGAACCAGTGGTTCTTCCTCGAATTCCTCAAGCGCGGCCTCGCCTATCGTTCGTTCGCGCCGGTGGACTGGTGTCCGCGCTGCAACACCACGCTCGCCCGAGAGCAGGTGCTGGGCACGGATCGTCTCTGCGAGCGCTGCAGCGCGCCCGTCATCCGGAAAGAGCTCAACCAGTGGTACCTCCGCATCACGAAGTATGCCGAGGAGTTGCTTCATCTCGACTCGCTTCAGTGGCCGGAGAAGATCCTCGCGCTCCAGCGAAACTGGATCGGCAAAAGCACAGGCGCGCGCTTCTTCTTCGCCGTTGAAGACTCCGAAGACCGGTTCGAGGTGTTCACCACCCGACCGGACACGATCTTCGGCGTCACCTTCTGCGTCCTCGCGCCGGAGCATCCTCTCGTCGAGAAGATCACCCACGAGGATCGGCGAGCAGAGGTCCGCGCCTATGCGCTTCAAGCCTCGCGGCAGACCGAGATCGACCGGATGAGCACGGAGAAGGAACGCACCGGGGTCTTTACCGGGGCGCACGCCGTCCATCCGCTTACCGGCGGATCCGTTCCGATCTACGTGGCCGACTACGTTCTCATGGGCTACGGAACCGGCGCCATTATGGCGGTGCCTGCCCATGACGAGCGGGACTTCGACTTCGCCCGCCGCTACGGCCTCCCCACGCCCGTGGTCATCGCTCCCGCCGATTGGAATCGGGAGCCGCTCACCGCCGCCTACACGGGCGACGGCATGATGGTGAATTCGGGCAGCTTCGACGGTCTCTCCATCGCCGACGGCAAGAAGGCGGTGTGCGACGAACTCACCCGTTTGGGCGTGGGCGGCGAAGCGGTCAACTACCGGATCCGCGACTGGCTCATCTCCCGTCAACGGATGTGGGGCACGCCAATCCCCATCATCCACTGCCCCGAATGCGGTGAGGTGCCGGTTCCCGAGAAGGATCTACCGGTGGTCCTTCCCGATGACGTGGAGTTCCTCCCCACCGGCGAGTCGCCCCTCAGGCGCCACGACGGCTTCCGCATCACGAGTTGCCCGCAGTGCGGCGCGGCCGCCGAGCGGGAGACGGACACGATGGATACGTTCATCGACTCCTCGTGGTATCAGTACCGCTACGTTTCTCCGTCGGAAGCCGGCCGGCCGTTCGATCCCGTCGAGGCGGCGTACTGGCTCCCGGTGGATCTCTACACCGGCGGCGCCGAGCATGCGGTGATGCACCTCCTCTACTCCCGCTTCTTCCACAAGGTAATGCGGGACATGGGCCTCCTCGATCCCCTTCGCGAGGCGCATCCCGAGCGGAATTGGGACGAGCCGTTCCCGAAGCTCTTCAGTCAGGGCGTCATCACCGCGTACTCCTACCGAGACCCGGAAGGCCGGTATGCGCCGTACTCCCAGGTCAACCTGGAAGCCGACCCGCCCACGCATCGGGAGTCGAACCAGCCGCTCGCCGTGGCGGAAGAGAAGATGTCGAAGTCGAAGCTCAACGTCATCTCGCCCGACGACTACGCGGGTCGATACGGAGCCGACGTGGCGAGGCTCTTCCTCATGTTCATCGGCCCGTGGGAGCAGGGCGGACCCTGGAACCCGAGAGGCGTGGAGGGAATCGTTCGGTTCGTCCATCGAGTATGGACGCTCGTCACCGAACCCGCCCCCGCGGTGACCAGCCCGCCGGACCCGACTGCGGTTCGGACACTCCAGCGCCTGGTTCACCAGACGCTTCGGAAGATCACTCACGACTACGAGCGCTATTCCTTCAACACCGCCGTCGCGGCTCTGATGGAACTCCTCAATGGCCTTCAGAGGGCCAAGGGGACCGCCGTCAGCTCAGACCCGGCCTGGTCGGAGGCGATGGAACTCCTGGTGCTGATGCTCGCGCCGATCGCGCCGCACCTTGCGGAAGAACTCTGGGAGCAGTTGGGCCGCCCGTACAGCGTCCATCAGCAATCCTGGCCAGGCTTCAGCGAGGAGTTGGCGGCCGACGATGCCATCGACATCGTCATCCAGGTGAACGGTAAGCTCCGTGACCGGATCCGCGTTTCGCCCCAGGCGGACGAGGCGACGGTCCGCGAGGCGGCGCTCGCCTGTGAGAAGGTCGTGGAGGCGCTTGCCGGCAAGCAGCTTCGAAAGCTCGTCTATGTGCCCGGCCGCCTCGTAAACCTGGTGATCGGTTGACCCGGCTCTCCGTCCGGGTTTCTCCGATCCCGGCGGAGGCAAGGCCGTTCAAGCACCCTGTGGCGCCGGAGTCAACAACACGGCTCTGGGAGATGATCCTCTCGCAACGCTCCTGGCAGTGAGCCGCGCCCGATCCATGGCCCCGGACTCGACGGGCGGGGCAATCTCCTCGTGAGAGCCGGAGAGCCCGGCACGGCTCTCACGGAGGGTCGGATGTATGAAACCACCGATCCGGTGGCGCAATGGGCTGCTCCGCAATCGGCGGATATTCGCCCAGCCGGATGAGTTCCTGATACAGGAACGGACGCTCCTCTCGGAGTTGGCCGGCTGCAGCTTGTCCACCCGCATTCCGCCAACCAGCGTAGGCCCGGCTGTCTGACCTGGCTGTCAAAGTTTTCGGGCTCACCGGCCGGACGGACCGGGATCACTTCCACCAACCCTGGCGGCGCCCAAAGTGGCGCCAGCGCATCCAGAAGGAGTCGGTCTCCGGAAGCAGTCGAAGGAGTTCTTCGTGCAGTTCTCGCGCCGCCCCAAGATCCATGTGCCCGTCATCCATCGCGGCTTCGGCTCTTCCAAGTGCAACCTCCCGCTCTTCGGAGCCCGGATCGTCCAGATCGAAGGCTTCGCTGACAAGCCAGTCGGATGCGTTTCCGGTGGGAACGAGCGGCCGCTGAGTGAGCGCTACCCTGGGCGGACCAGCCCCATTTGGAACCAGATCCAGATCGAACCAAGCGTCCGTCTCAGGATCAAAGAGGGGTTCCGCGGAGGCCATCACCAGCGGCGAGTGGGTGGCGCACACAAGTTGCACTTTCAAGTCCGACGTTTTCGAGCTTCAGGTACTCCACCACGTGGGTTTTGCCTCGGTGATCCGGCGAGTGGGCGCCGAATAGGAAGCGGGTGGGAGGATCCCGCTTCCTGGGTAGGGCGCGATTACTCGATCTTGATTCCGAGCTGCTTCAGGGTGGCGTCGATACCTTTTTCCGATTGCTCGGAGGCGCCGACGAACACGGCGGCAATCTTGCCGTTGCGGTCGATGATGTAGGTGGTGGGGATGCCGCTCACGCCGTAGAGGTTCTTCGAGATGCCGCCCATCTCGCTGCGGCCGGCGGGATCGAACACCAGCGGGAAGGTGTACTTCGCCTGGTTGTCCTTCACCCATGCCCGATAGGCGTCGCGCTCATCGGAGACACAGACGCCGAACACGGTGACGCCCTGGCTCTCGGTGAGACGGTGCACCCGCTGCATGTTCGGCATGGCCTTCATGCAGGGTCCGCACCAGGTGGCCCAGAAGTCGAGCACCACCACTTTGCCGCGGAGATCGGAGAGCCTGGTGGTCCCGCCGACGGCTTTCTCCACCGTGAAGTCCGGAGCCATGGCGCCGGCGGCGAGGAGCGATCCACCGGTGGGGCTCGCGGCGCGGGCGATCCGCGGCGCGCCGAGCACCCGTGCGCTGGGTTCCACCGTCAGGCGAGAACCGTCGGGGTTGATGTTGGCAATGTAGTTGTAGGTGTCGATCACGAACGAGCCGCGGGCGTCGATGATTCGCCGCCGCTGCGGGTCGCCGTCCGGAAAGTCTTTGGAGATCGGATCGAGGATCATCCAGATCGGCCGGCCCGGGGTCTTGCCGGCGGGGAGCGTCTCCGTGCCGTCGAACTTCGTATCGTACAGGCCGTTGGATTCGTTTTCGATCAGTTGCACCAGATACTCGGCTCCGCCGAAGGCGATCCTGCCGGTGTGAGCGGTGGAGCGGACCGACACGAAGCTGTTCCGCTTTGGGGTGCGGTAGAGGTTCAGGCCGTAGACGGCGGAGCGGGTCTCCTTTTCGGGAGTTCCGTAGGAAGCGCGGAAGAGAAACACCTGCATCCCGTAGGTGGTGATGCCGTTGTTCTCGCGCAAGGTCTTCCAGGCGCCGTCTCCATCGTCGGTGAGATCGCCGTTGTTGTTCGAGTCCACGTAAATCCGAGGCTGCTCGCCTTCCGGTTCGTCCAGGGAAATGGCGGTGGCGGCGCGAGGGCCGTTCCCCAGCTTCACCACGGCGTACTTCGGGGCCGTGCGGTAGGCGGGCTCCTTCGTCACCCCGGCCGGGCGGTCGGTGGTTATGCCGAGAACCACCGGCATATAGACCATCTTCAGACGCGCCAGGCCGTCGGAGTCGAGCGCAGTGGGATTCGCGGTGAGGCGGGTACTGGCCTTCTTGGGAACGTCTGCCGCACGGACTGCTGCCGCGCCGAGGCAAACGGCGCTCAGGGACGAAGCCGCCACCAGGAGCGGGAGGAGGCGGCCGGCGCCTCCGGAAGTCAAAGTCATTCTCAAATCCTCTCGAACGATCGGGCGGGAGCCCGATGCCCCTTCATGACGATCCGCTGCGGGGAAACCGCGAAATCCTGCTGAGGTGAGTGACTCTCAGGGCCAGTAGCGGTCTCCGGAGTTGCACCGCGGACAGAGGAAGCGGTCTTCCAGCAACTTGTCCAACGAGCCGCCGAGAAGGTAATGGCATCTCGGACAATAGTATCCGTCACTCGGATAGCTTTGCGCCGTTTCTTCTTCGACCGGCGTCCCCTGCATGCGCCAGAGGTGAGCGAATTCCGCGGCGTTCTTCAACGCCAGAGTCTTGAGGTTGAAGAAGGCGCGGGTGAGACTTTCGTTGCGCCGGTAGGCGCGGCGGAGGATCTTCTCTGCCTTTCGGGCGTCGAGATCCGCCATGCCGTAGGCTACGAGCGAACGAATGGCGAGATCGAGAACTTCGACGGCGTGCTCCACGCCGTGCCGGTCGCAGTAGGCCGAGAAGCGCATGCCCAGCGTTCGTCGGAGAAGCTGGTAGTCGGCAGACAGCAACTTCGCGACGGCCGTGTTGAACGACAGCGGCAGCATGGCCCCGCGCTCGCTCGCGTCGAGCCCGTCGGCGAAGTAGACGTAGAAGGCCCCCGAGACGAGCTGATACCACCCCTCCGGCGGGATCTCGCCGGCGGTGGCGGGCAGCCACGAGAGCGATGGGTCGGCGGAGCGGCCGAGCAGGAGCGCCAGAAGCCACGCTTCCTCAGTGCCTTCCACCTGTGCCGGCGGGACCAGCGGATCCACCCAATCCACGTCGCGGCGGGTGTGCCAGTATTTGAAGTCCGCACAGCTCTCCGCCGCCTGCAAGGCATGGTTGTCGTAGCGGGTGGCCTTCACCACCCCCTCCATCTGGCCGAAGGTGAAGCCGTGCTTCTCGCGGACCAGCAGCAGCCGATACGGATCTTTGCTGTCGGTGATGCCACCGCGCCGAAGCTGAATGCTGTTGCGAACGCGCCGCTCGAGCTGCTCGATGGCGGGACGCGGGGTGTCGGGATTCGGTCCCATCCCCATGAAAGCAAGGTACGAGAACATCGGGGCGCTGCCGCGGACGCCGGTGAGCTGCTCGCTTACCTGAGCCGCCGCCACGGGCAGCCGTGGTTCACTCGCCTGAATCACCGTGTCGATATCGGCCTGAGAAGCGCGGTCGGCGAGATGCGCCATGTCTCTCAGCGGCTCGAAGAAGGTCCGGGCCCGATGTTCGGCGGCGACACGAAGCGCCGCCGGGATCGCCTCTCGCGCGGAAGCGGCGCCGGCGCGGCGATCGAAGGCGCCCTGGCCTTCCGGCCGGGTCAGCTCGAGCTTCAACTCCGCCATGGCGCGGATCACCTCACGGCAGGCGGCGCTCTCCTTGAGCTCATCGTCCCAGCCGCCCGGCGGTTCGTCCGGCCAGCGGGTGGCGCGGAGAAGCTGGTAGTACTCCCGGGTCACCGTGCCCGGTGCGGCGGGCGGTTCCGGCTCGAAGTAGACCTTGCCGTTGACGCCGGGAGTTTGCGAGGCACGTTCCTTCCAACTGCGGGCCAGTTCGCCGGCTTCTTGCTGGAAGGCGGCGTGGATCTGCTCCAACCGCTGCGCCATCAGGGTCGAGGTGCGAGTGGCGTGATCGGTCAGCGTCGCCAGGAGGTCGCGCCGCTGAAGATGGGCAAGCGCCTGGGCACGAATCTCCACCTGAAGGTAGGCCTGGAGCTGGCTCATCAGCTCTTCCCAGCCCTCCCGCAGCTTCTCCTTTCGGTTCCACACGAGGAGGGCGCTCTCGACCTTTTCCACCTCTTCAAACTGCCGATCCACCAGGCTTCTCAAGGAGTCGGCATCCTGCCGCGCGGCCGGGCCCAGGTCTCGCGTGGAGGCATCCCATGCCTGCAGAGTGGTGACCGTGCCTCGCAGGGCCGCCGCCAGAAAGCCGGGACCTCCATCCAGATCCAGGAGCTTCTGCTCCACGAAGCGGTCGACATCGCGAGCGAAGGCTTGCAGCAGCGCCTGATGGTTCGAAAGCAGGAGCTGAATCAGGTTTTGCGGCTGCCCGGCCTCGGATGGCGGCTCCACCGCGCCGAGCAGTTCCTCGGCATCCCGCAGTTGACGGCGAGCCTGCTCCACCCGCGGCGCGTTGCCGTCGGCGGCGGCCCGGCCCAACGCCTGGAGCGGCGCCAGAGTGAAGCCTTCCACGCCGGCGAGAAGTCGCTGCAGCGTGCGCTCGAAGTCGAAGCCGTCGAGCAGCGGCGCCGAGCGCCCGAGCGCGGCAGGGTCCGACGTGTGAGTTCCCCAGCGCTCGAAGGCGGCGGCCAGAAGCCGGGTGGTGGCGGCGCGCTGGATGTGCTCGCCGGGGTACTCCAGCGCCGCAACCCCCACCGTGCTGAAGAGCGGCCGCATGAACCCGATCGACTCCGCGCCGATCATCTGGCCGATGGCGTCCACATCACTCGCGGCGATCTCCAGCCCAGCCGGACCCACCGCCGCCGCCAGGTACTGGGCAATCATGGAGTTCAGACCGCGCACATCGGTGTCGCCGCCGCCCGAGGGCATCACCACTCGCAGGATGTCATAGGGCCGTGACCGGTGCACGAACGGCTCGGCGCTTCCGGGGAGCTTCTGGCTCCACATCGTATCGGAGAGCTGGAAGTGGTTCAGCTCCTTCAGCGCGTAGAAGGCGTTCTTCTTGTAGCGCGCGGCAAGGGAGTGCTGGAGCGTGGGATGCGGCAGGGTGAAGATCGCCTGCCGCCGGGCCGAGTTGTGGCTCCACACGTCGATGAGGTAACCCAGGTCCGCCGCGCCGCCGCTGCCGGTACCGCCGCAGAGGCTGCCCACGATGTAGACCATCGTGCCGCCCTCGTCGATCTTCACCGAAAGGCCCGGCTCGCCGAGGGAATCGGCGATGCGCTGTGGCGTGAGCGATTGCAGTTCGGAGAGATCCGCCGTCACCCGCCGCCTCAGGTTCTCGTAATTCCGGGGGTGGAAGAGGCAGAGCCGGCCTAGCATGCGACAGTTGCCGGCGCCGTCGGAGGGGTTGTCGATGTCGCGAAGGGTCGGCGAGTCGTGCCAATCGTAGAAGCCGAACTCCGCGCCGGTGGTGCGAGGGGAGTTCAGGTAGGGCAGATACTCGTCCCGCGCCATGCCCGCCCACAGCACTCGATCTCCGAGCGGCGAAGTCGGCTGCGCCGTCTCCAGTACCAGCAGGCGCACCCAGCAGGCTCGCTCGAAGCCGCCGAACTGCCAGCTCAGGTGCTCGGCAAGCTGCTCGCAGACCTTCAGGCCGGTGCTTCCCAGGCCCAGCACGATGGTTTTGCGGACGGCAAGTGTCCCGGTCATCATCAGCTCATTGCTCGCTTCCAGCTTCGCGCCCGGCGCCCGGCCCGGGGAACACTCTTACTTATCAGAGTAAATCAACTCCATCCGAAGCGGTTGGGTCCCCAACGCGCCAGCGGCCACCCGGCAGAGGAGGCGATCGTTGGGCTGCAGAGTCACCTGGCGGGGATTCCCCGCGGCGGCCCGCACCCCCGTGATGTTCTGGAACGTGACATCCCCCTCCGCGGCGACGGTGAGCTGCCGCTTCGGATCCACCTTCAGAACCGCCAGACGGGTCCCCTTCAACTCCTCGGGCTTTTCCGGCTCCGGAAGCAGCGCGGGCCGTCCGCCGTCGAGCGTCACCACCCACACGCCGGCGGTGTTGAGCTCTTTCAATTCCACTCGAACGTCGTTTGGCGCGGCTCCCAGAACGGCGGTGATCTTGCCGGGCAGCGGCCTACCTTTTGGCTGCTGCGCCACCGGAGCCGCCGTCGCTTCACGGCGCGGCCGCTTGCCCATCAACAACCAGAGCACCGCGGCCACCACCAGCAGCCCGACAATGAGGATCCACCAGGGGAACTCCCCCTTCTTCTCGGCCCCATCACCGGCGGCGCCGGCCTGGGTCGATATCGCCGGCTTCTTGCCGTCGGCCCCCCCTGGCGCGCCGCCGCTCGAACCCCCCGCGCCGCCACCGGAGTCGGCTGCGCCGCCTGCGCCGCCACCGCCGCCCCCACCGGTGGCGCCCACGTTGGGAAGCGCTTCACCGGCCGAGGGTTTGTCGGCGGCCGGCTGCCAGCTCCCTGGAGCGAAGGTGGGGTACCGAGGTCCCTCCGCCGAGGCGGAGGGCAGCGACTTCAGTTGCATCGGAAACAGGGCCGTGACGTCGATGTTCAACGTCTGGCTCCCGGACTTCGCGGTGAAGCTCTTTCGGACCGGACCTCGAAAGCCGGCGGACCGGATCAGTGCGGCGAGACGTGGATTATTGGAGCCGAAGAGGGGCACCCGCTCCCCGGTCGGGCCCTGACTCTGATTCGTGTTGGTCAGTAAGAGCAGGACGCTGGAGGCGGGGTCTTTGCCCGCGGCGATCTTCTCGAGGGAGTCGAAGATCGCCCGCTCGGTGTCGTGCCCGCCGCGGCTGCCGGCTCGAGGCGAATACGGGGCCTCATCCACGAACCTGGCGCGAGTCTGAGGCTCCTGCGTGAGATCGGTGGTATCGCCCGTGTCCCAGAGATCGAGTTCCCACGCCAGCGGAGTCACGCGATCGCCCGCAGTAAAGGTGTTGTTCAGCAGCGAGAACGCCACGCGCCGCATCGCGATCGCGTGGACGGGATCGGTGCCGAAGTGGCCCGTGGAGAAGCCGATCCAGAAATGGTATCTACCCTTCTCCAGGTCCCCTTTGCTCTTCTTCAGTTCACTCTTCAGCCACTCGTCGATCTCTTTCCGCGGGACCTGATCCACCCGACTGTAGTCGCGAGGGTTGGGCGCCTGAGCCGGCGCGGGACGTGCGGCTCCGAGAATCGCAGCCGTCACCATCAGCGCCGCACAAAGTCGCGCCAGGATCCGTATCGTCAGAGCTCGACGCATCACACTCTTCTCCCCATCCAATCGCCGGCCCCATTTTCTGATCGACCCGGTCCGATCACTCTCCGAGCGCCGTTAAACCCACAGAGTGAGCAATCCACAGGCGATGGCCGAGGGTCAACAAACCGAGGGGCTCCACGCCTGCCCGTCGCCAGAGCACATCCACGGCGCCGGACGCCAGGCGGAGCGCATACAGGCTCGCCAGATCCCCTTCACTCGACAGCGCGAGGACGCGGGGCTCCGCGGCTGCTCCCGGCGCGAGAAGGCTGTCGATCCAACGACCCGCCGGGCGCGCTGCCGTTTCCAGCCGCTCGCCGGTCCGGCTGTTGAAGAGGTGAATCTCTCCGCCGACCACGGCACAAAGCTCGTCTACAACGCCGATCGTGGCCAGCGGACCTCGACCCACCGCCAGATTCAACGTCGGCAGTTCTCCCTCGGGTGCGGAGATCGACAGCGTGATCTCGCCGGCGCTCTCCCGGGACCAGCGGGCGCCGCCCCGATCGGCCCAGACCAACACGCGACCCCGAGGATCGGCTCTGGAGTCCGGCGAGATGCGCTGAACCGTACCGGCGGCGCGGCTCCACCCCCACACCATTCCGTCGCCGCCGGGCCAGAAGACCCGGTCGTTCCACATCGCCATCCGGCTTCGGGGAGCCGGTGCGGACTCCGGTGGTGCTTCCACCGGCTTCGGGTCGAGGAGTTCGAAGGAGGGCGGGACGCCGGCGGCATAGAGCGTGGGTTTCCCGTCCTGACGGCTCCAACCCAACCAGCCGCCCGGGCCGGCGACCTGCGCCAGGGGGAATCCGCCGGGAAGCGCCGTGATCTCTCCCCGCATCGAGAGATCCATCACCACAAACCGCTGTTCCAGCGCCAGAACGGCCAACGCGCCCACCACCGCCACACGGTCCGGGAACCCGATGCCCGAAGCCGGCGCGCCCCCCAGCCCGAGCGGCGAGCGCCACGACACATCCCCTTCGAGCGTAGCGCAGGAGACGGCCGATCCCTCCCAGCGGTAGAGGCGCCCGTGGGCTGCCCAGGCAGCGTGTAGACGGTCTGTGGAAGGCAGTTCCCGCTCCACCGGGCGGTGCGCCGTGGGGTTCGAGGGATCCCAGGCGTCCGGGAACCGCCAGCCGACGGTGCTGCCCCGGGCGTCCCAGCGGCGGCCGGTGTGTTGCGGAAGGGCCGGAGCCACCAGCGCCGCGCAGGCGGGGTCGGGGCAGCGATCGGGTCCGGGCGCCAGCCACCGGCCGCACCGGGAGCAGGCGAAGAGCAGGCTGCCGCAACCCGCGCACCAGGCCTCCCCGCGATCCAGAATCGCGAGCGGACGGGGCTGCGCCAGGCAGGACGGACAGAGGGGGTGCGTCTCCAGCCCGCAGCCGGGACAAAATCGACCGCCCTCCCGCAGGCCCGCGCCGCATGTGGGACAGGTTCCGATCACTCAAACTCTCCCAGCGAGTAGTGCACCACCACCGCCGGCACGAGCACCCGACACTGCCGCCGGAAACCGGGCGCCTGAAGCCGCGCCACCGTATCCGCCTCGTGGAGGTGGGCGGTCCGCCGTGAGCCCACCGATCGGTGCTGTGCGGGGTCGACGACATCGCCGACCGATGGCACAATCAGCTCCAACTCCCACGCCCGGCTCAGCCACTCCAACAATTCCGTGCGATCGGCATCCGAAAGCGTGGCGCTCAGGCCGGAAGAGCCTCCGAGCAACGGCGCTGCGCCGGTCAACGCTTCGATCAAGCCCGGTTCATCCTGCGCTTGCGCGAGGCGGGTCAGCGGGCCGAGGTAATCCTGCGAGAGCCCACCCCTCTGGAGTCGTCCGATCCATGCCGGCACGGCAGGACCACCCGGAGAGCCGGCGGTCGGCCGCGACACCGGCGGCGGGTCGGGCGTAGCGGTGAGAACAGAGGGGTCGACGGCGCGTTCCGACAAGGCGGTACGGACCTGCGCCGGCAGCACGATCTCCCCTCCACGCCGCAGTCCGAGCCTCACGCGGACCGCGATCCGCCCGGGAGGAATTCCGCCCGCAGCAACGGCGCCGACGGCAACATGCTCCTCGCCCAACTGCTGGCCGGGAAGTGGCAGGATCCAGTTCCAGCCCCGAGGCTCCAGCGCCCGTTGCAGCGCCGTCCACAGCTCTTCCAACAGCACGGCCGCCAGCCGTTCGCCCGCAGATGAGGCGGCTATCTCGCCGGTCGTCCGAAATCGGCAGAGCAATTCGGCCGTTTGAGCAAACAGGGTTGGGTAGCCGATCAACCACTCCACCAGTCGATCGGGTGCTCCGAGCATCTCGTGGAGCCCCCGCGCCTCATGCAGCGCCTGTCGGATGGCAGCCTGTTCGGGCAATACGGAAAGAAGAAACTGCGCCCGCATTGAAGGGGAAGCGTCGGCCCAAACCGCCTCCAGATCTCCGCCGTCGGTCGTGCTCGTTGGATTCGGCTCAGTCGGCGGCGTCTGAACCACCGCCCGATCCAACGCCGCCATGGCGCGGGAGAGCTCCTCGCGCGCCCGCTCCAGTTCATCCCTCAACATGCTCACGCGCGGTTGCCCCGCTCTCGGCGATGGGATCGCCTGGACCCGCCGGGAGCCAAGAACTTCAGGGAATGCCTGGAAAAACGCGCATGGGAGGAGGTACCGCGGCCGGCGGCTCGGCCCGAGCCATGCTGGCGCTCGCCACCGCGGTGGACTCGTGTTCGGCGCACCAGGGACATTTCTCCAGAGTCGTCAATCGGGGAAGCTTGCGGGGTCGGACGTCCGGCTCATCAAGGGCGGCGAAGAGGCGGCCCCACGGAAACGACTTTCCGGGACAAAGCGTGTGATTGACATGGCGGTGCCCCACGATGTTCTCGGTCGAGATGCCGTAGTCGGCTCGAAGCTGCGTCACGAGCGCCTTGAGCGTCTCCATCTGCCGGGCCGTAGGAGCCGACTTTTGAAAGTTGCCGACCAGGCAAATCCCAATGCCGAACTCATTGTAGGCGTTCCGCTCCTCCTTGGGGGTGTTGGAGGGAAGGTGCCCCGCATGGGCGCCATGCTTCTGCGAAACCCAGCGCTCCCCCGGTGTGAGCTCCCCGTCGGGACTGCCCTTGCCGTTGCCGATGACGAAGTGGTACCCCAGTCCGTCCCACCCCTTCGACCGATGAGCGCGATCGAACGAGGCGGCGTTTCCACTCGGAGAGGCGGAGTGGTGAATCACGATGTAACGCCACTCACTTCCCCAGAATCCCGGCGCCGGATCTTGCCCTGCTGCAGGACGGGTGGAAAAGCCCGGCACTGCGACGGCAAGCACCAGCAGCGTCGCCGCGGAGAAGGGCCGACGAAACCGCAACAGTTCCAGGATGCGCGACAGGAGCGCTCGGCATCCGAACGGGACAACGTCTGCAGTGGAGCGGGCTGAAAGAGCTTTCGACATGGGATCTGTTTTCGGACAGGCCTCGAAGCACCCCACGGAGGCAGAAGGATGCGGCGAGGGAACTTTGACCGGCGTCGTCGAACGGCGTTGAGACAGTTGCGCCTCTGAACGCCGGAGTTCCTGCCGCATGACCGTCCCAACATTTCCAGTTCCGCGCCGTTTCGCCGTCCGACGCGCGCTCGCGGCGGGGGCGCTGCTCGCCGGTTCGCTGGGCTGGTCCGCCACCGCCGCACAATCCCAGCCGGAACTGCTGCTTCGGATCCTCGATCCCGGCGCGCAGGGCGGTCTCGTTCCGGCGAACGTGTTCCTCACCGACACGCAGGGCACGCCGGCGCTGCCGCCGGGAGAACCGTTCTGGCGCACTCACTTTTCCTCTGCGGGAGAGACACGTCTCTCGCTGCCGCCGGGCGCCTATCGGTTTGCCGTGGATCGCGGACCCGAGTATGCCGTGGCGGAGGGCTCGGTGGTGCTCGCGGCGGGGCAGACCGCCACCGTGGAGACGCGGCTGCGCCGGATCGCGAATCTGCGGAGTCTCGGCTGGCGCAGCGGCGACACCCATGTGCATCGCCCGCCGAAGGATCTGGAACGGCTGGCCGCGGCGGGCGACATGGATGTGCTCCACGCCATCACCTGGTGGAATCGCACGAATGCCTGGGCGGGGGGCCTGCCCCCGACACCCCTGATTGAGACCGCCGATGGCCGACGCATCGCTCTCATGGGCGGCGAGGACGAGCGGGAGGGAGGGGCGCTCCTCTTCTTCGGGCTGCCGTCGCCACTGCCCATCCAGCGGGCGGAGCGGGATTATCCGCCTGCCGGCGACTACCTCACCGCTGCCCGGAAGCAGCCGGGGGTGTGGATCGACATCGAGAAGCCGTTCTGGTGGGATGCCCCGGTGTGGCTCTCGCAGGGCGTCGACACGGTGGGGTTGGCCCACAACCACATGCACCGGGACGGCGTGTTGGGCAACGAGGCATGGGGTCGGGCCCGCGACGCCGTTCGCTATCCGGGCGCGTTGGGGAACGGACACTACACTCAGGGGCTGTACTATCGGATCCTGGAGGCGGGTCTCCGCGTGCCGCCGAGCGCCGGAAGCGCCTCGGGCGTGCTGCCGAACCCGGTGGGCTACAACCGGGTCTACGCTCACGTGCCCGAACCCTGGAGTTACGAGGGCTGGAGCCGCGCCGTGCGGGAGGGTCGGAGCTTCGTCACGAACGGGCCGCTCCTGCTCACCACGGTGAGCGGGCAAGACCCCGGCGCCGTCTTCCGTTTGGGATCGGACGGCGGCTCGCTCAAGCCGGAGGTTCGGCTCTGGTCTCGCGAGGCCGTCGGCGACGTGGAGGTGGTGCACAACGGCCGGGTGGTCTCGCAAACCCGGGTTGCGCCCGATGGGAAGCGCGTGAGTCTTCCGCGTATCTCGATCACCGAGCCGGGCTGGCTGCTGGTGCGGGTGATCAATCCCGTCGACACCACCTTCCGCTTTGCCTCCTCGGCGCCGTTCTACGTGGAGGTCGCGGGACGACCCCCACGGGTGAACCGGGCCGCCTGCCGGACCTTCATGGAGTGGATCCGAGAACGCGCGGGCCGCCTCAAGACGACCGATGCCGCGCAAATCGCGCACGTGCGGGGACGTCTGGATGCGGCCGAAGCGTTCTGGAAGCGGCGTGAAGCGGCGGGCACGGTCGAAGAGGCGACGCCCTGACCCGGCAAGGGTCGCTGAAATCCCTCTGGCTGGGGAAAGGGTTTGAAGATGAGTTCCAAGTCGAGCGCCGGCGCGCTGGATCGCCGATCCTTTCTGGCGGGCTCGCTTGCGGGGGCGGCGATGCCCTTCTCCGCGGCCCGGGCGGCGGATCCGGCCTTCGCCAACGGCGTGAAGATCGGTGAGGTGACTCCCACATCCGCACTGGTTTGGACCCGACGGACGGCGGGCCCTCGAAATGAGACCGGCGAGGAGTTCAAGGGGACGATCCAGGGAAACAACGTGCGTCCCGAGCCCCCGAACCCCGACATGCTCAGAGGCGCCTGCCTGGGGGCGAAGGGCCGGGTCCGAATCCGGTACGGAGATTCGGCCGAGTTGAACGGCGCGACGCCGGGTGACTGGAAGGCGGTCGGTCCGGAGCGGGACTCGACGGCGCAATTCCGGCTGGAGGGACTCAAGCCATCGACTCGCACCTACTTCCGGGTGGAGAGCGAGTCCGGAGGCTCCATTAGCGGTCAGTTTCGCACCGCGCCCGACCCGGACGCTTCGGAGAACATCCGCCTCTGCGTTCTCACCTGCCAGATGTACGCGGATCTCGACGATCCGGCGGGCTTCCATATCTATCCGG
Organism: Actinomycetota bacterium; assembly: GCA_005798285.1. Classification (GTDB taxonomy): domain Bacteria; phylum Armatimonadota; class SYMT01; order SYMT01; family SYMT01; genus F1-80-MAGs030. The sequence continues at coordinate 3,986 of SYKE01000108.1, read as the reverse complement.
CGATCTCCCAGCTCGATCCTCGCTGCGTGGTCTTCACCGGCGACAATGTCTACTACGACAATGAAGAGCCTCGCGCGGTGACGGCCCGCATCGCCCGCTATCACTGGGAGCGAATGTACAGCCTCCCTCGCCACGTCGAGATGCTGCGCGGCGTGGCCACCTGCTGGGAGAAAGACGACCACGATGTCCTCCGCGATGACTGCGGGCCCTCGACCGGGCCGATGGGACGCTTCACCTTCGCCGAGGGCCAGGAGATCTACCGGCAGCAGGTCCCGCTGGAGGGCTCCACCTACCGGACCTTTCGCTGGGGCCGCCATCTGCAAATCTGGCTGACCGACGGCCGCGACTTCCGCTCGCCCAACCGGATGGCGGATGGCCCCGAGAAGAGCATCTGGGGCCGGGAGCAGAAGGATTGGCTGATGCGGACGCTTCAGGAAAGCCCCGCCACCTGGAAGCTCCTCATCAGCCCCACGCCGCTGGTGGGCCCCGACCGGCCCAACAAGAACGACAACCACTCCAACATCGGCTTTGCTCATGAAGGGCGGGAGTTCCGTGCTTGGGCCGCGAAAACGCTGGGCAAACGCTTCTTCAACCTCTGCGGTGACCGTCACTGGCAGTACCACTCGGTGGATCCCGACACCGGCTTGAACGAATTCTCGGTGGGGCCCGCCAGCGACGAGCACGCCGCCGGCACTCCCGGAGAGGATCGGCGCTACCACCGCTTCCATCGAGTGAAGGGCGGCTTCCTCTCGGTGGATGCCGAACCGAACGCCATCCACTTCTGCCACCGCGACGTGCATGGCCGCGAGGTCTACGCCTGGAGCGAGCGCCTCTGACGCTGCGGCGCTGTCCGGAAAAATGCCCCGAATCTTGTTGAGCAGAAGTCGGCGCTCCCGCGATATGGCGTCGACAACTCCAATGACGGAGACCAACTTTCCTGGCCGTGCGGACGGCCGTGGCTCGGAGGATTCCCGTTGAATCTCTCGATTCGACCCTTTGAACGCACCGATTCCGACTACGAAACCGTGGTCTCGATCTGGAATGCCTGCGAGCCCGAGTACCCGGGGACCGTGGAAGAGGTGCGCGGCCGGGATGCTCTGCGACCGGAGAAAATCCGCTGGGCACGGTACATCGCCGAGTTGGACGGCCGGCCGGTGGCAGTCAGCGGCTACGGCAACTCGCTCTGGCACTACGATCCCCATCAATTCTACATCGAGATCTCGGTTCTTCCCGAGGAGCGTCGACGCGGAATTGGCAGTCGTGCTTATGACCACCTCCGCCGGGAGATGGAGCCTCTGGAGCCTTCCGAGCTGAAGACCTCGACCCGCGATGATCGGCCGGGCGACGGACGCTTTGTCCTGCAGCGGGGATTCGAGGAAACCATGCGAGAGTGGGAATCCCGGCTGAAGCTCTCGAACTTCGAACCATCCGCGTGGGACAGCGGCGAAGCCCGACTTCAGGCCGAGGGAATCGAGATCGATCATCTCCAGAGCCTGATGGAACGCTGCCCGGACTGGGATCGCCGCTTTCACGACTTGCTGATGGAGGTGCACCACGATGTGCCGTCCACCAGCCCGGCGACCGATGTTCCGTTCGACACCTGGCGTATCGACTACCTGAGTTCGCTGAGCCGCCGGCCGGAGGCCACTTTCATTGCGCTGCACGAAGGGCGCTTTGTCGCGATGAGCGAGCTGGGCAAGCCGCAAATGGGCGAGCATCTGGACACCGGCTTTACCGGAGTTCGACGCGCCTACCGTCGGAAGGGCCTCGCCCTGGCGCTGAAACTGCGAGCGCTGACATGGGCGAAGGAGAACGGCTACCCGGAGATTCGCACCTGGAACGCGCAAAGCAACGAAGGGATGCTCTCCATCAACGTGCGGCTCGGTTTTGAGAGGCAGCCGGCCTGGATCGAGTACGCACTGAGTTTGACCGGGAAACAGTAGGCCCCGAGGGCAGGGCGCCGATGCGTGCGGCTCAAAATCATTGGGTCGCCCACAAAGGCGCCATGAACCTGACCGTTTCTTCACGACTGACTTCCCCTGGCCGTGCGGACGGCCGCGGTTCGGAGGATTCCCGTTGAATCTCTCGATTCGACCCTTTGAAGGCGCCGATTCCGACTACGAAACAGTGGTCGGAATCGGAAATGCCTGCGAGCCCGAGTACCCGGGGACCGTGGAAGAGGTGCGCGGCCGGGATGCTCGGCGACCGGAGAAAATCCGCTGGGCACGGTACATCGCCGAGTTCGACGGACGGCCGGTGGCGGTCAGCGGCTACGGCAACTCACTCTGGCACTACGACTCCCATCGATTCGACATCGAGATTTCAGTGCTCCCCGAGGAGCGCCGGCGCGGGATCGGCGGTCGGCTCTTCGACCACCTCCTCCGGGAGCTGGAGCCGCTGGAGCCGGCCGTGCTGAAGGCATGGACTCGCGACGACCGGTCGGACGACGGGCGCTTCGTGCTAAAGCGCGGCTTCGAAGAGGTGGGGCGGGATTGGGAGTCCCGGGGGAAGCTGTCGAACTTCGATCCCCGCGCGTGGGACAGCGGCGAAGCCCGACTTCGGACCGACGGGATCGAGATCGTCGATCTCCGGAGCTTGATGGATCGCTTCTCGGACTGGGATCGGCGCCTCCACGACTTGCAGATGGAAGTGCACCACGACATCCCCTCCATCAGTCCCGCGACCGATGTTCCGTTCGACACCTGGCGCAGCGACTTCCTGGATTCGCCGAGCCGCCGACCGGAGGCCACCTTCATCGCCCTCCACGGGGATCGCTTTGTCGCGGTGAGCGAACTCTGCAAGCCGCAGGTGGGAGAGCATCTGGACACCAGCATTACCGGAGTTCGGCGCGCCTACCGGCGGAAGGGTCTCGCCCTGGCGCTGAAACTGCGAGCGTTGACCTGGGCGAAGGAGCAGGGCTACCCGGAGATTCGCACCTGGAACTCACAGCGCAACGAGGGCATGCTCTCCATCAACGTGCGGCTCGGTTTTGAGAAGCAGCCGGCATGGATCGAGTACGCTTTGAGTTTGACCGGGAAACAGTGGGCCCCGGGGCGGGATGCCGATGCGGGCGGCTCAAAATTGTTGGGTCGCCCGCAAATTAGCAACGAACCTTAACCGTTTCTTCACGATTGAACCGTCTGGGGAGACGTAAGCCGCGATAGGTCGGGACCGGTACAGCGCCGGAGCCGGGGTCGCGGACAGCCCGGGAGGGTGCAATGGTGTTCGAAGCGTCCCCGAAGATGATCTTCATCGCAGCCGCGGGCATTCTTGCCACGGGAGGCGCGATCGCCAGTGATCTCTGGTTCAAGGACCGCGATGAAGTAGCGCCCGCCACCTCAATCCGGCTCTCGGCTGCGCGGTTGGAAGAGTTGAGGAACTCCGGTCTCGAACCCCTCTCCCCGATGCCGAGAGTCCGCGCATCGCTCCCGCTGCCGATTGTGCGGGCCGCACCCCCCGAGACCCGGATCGAGCCCGTGAAGCCGACGCCTGTTCCCACGCTCCCACCGGTCACCCGTGCAGAGCGACGAGAAGCCCGACGCGAAGAGCGGAACGCGGCGCGGAGTGAGGATGCCGTCGCGTCCATCGCGCTGGTTGGCGTAACCGATCAGGACGGCGTTGCTTCCGCATGGTTGGTTCGCCTTGGCAGCTCCGATCGGGAATTGGTTCAAAAGGGCGGCTCGGTTTTCGGCTTCCGGTTGAAGGAAGTCGGCGAAGAAGATGTGGTGCTCACGCGAGGCGATCAGGAATATCGGATCGCGCTGGGCGACAAGCAGATTGCAGCGGCGTTCTCGGGCAGCAGCTCCGGCGGCGGTGAAGACGGCGGGGACTTCGGCATGGGCGGCCCGGGTGGCTTTGGCGGCCGGGGCGGCTTTGGTCAGGGCGGCGCCGGCGGCCGCGGCGGCTTCGGTCAGGGTGGCCGGGGCGGCGGAGGCTTTAGCGGCCGTGGCGGCGGCGGCTTCGGCGGCCGGGGCGGCGGTGGGTTC
>SYKE01000107.1 GCA_005798285.1 Actinomycetota bacterium | reverse complement strand
GAAGCCGAAGCCGCCTACCGCACGGCCAATCAGATCGATCCCAAGTTCGCCAACGCTTGGAATGGCCTCGGCAACCTGCTCCAGGACCACTTCGCTCGCTTCGACGAGGCCGAAGCTGCTTTCCGCACGGCAATCCAGATCGATCCCAGGATCGCTTTCCCCTGGAACAACCTCGGCAACCTGCTCCAGGACCACCTCGGTCGCTTCGATGAGGCAGAGGCCGCCTTCCGGTGCGCTCTGGAGCTGCATCCCGCGTTCGTCACTGCGATGGGGAACCTAGCCGAACTCTGCGTCATTCAAGGCCGAGATCCGGTCGATGCACGGCAGCAACTGGCTCGGGCACGCGAGGCGATGCCGGAGGTCGCCTATACTCACCAGGTCGTCGCGTGGCTGGAGTTGAGGGAAGCGCGACCGTGGGATGCCGGCAGCGCTGCGGCGCGAGCCGTGGAACTGGATCGCCAGGCAAGAGTGGAGTATCGCCACACTCTCGCCTGTGCACTGGCGCTTCAGGGACGGATGGAAGAGGCGGAAGAGGCCCTGCGCGGCCGGCTGGATGCATTCGACGCAGACCGGTTGGCCCGAGGCTGGCCGAACTTGCTGACGACCTACGTCGTGTCGCTGCGTTGGGCGGACCCGGAAATAGCGGCAGCGCGAGCGACGGCGCTGATCGAGATGCAGCAGCGAACGGGCCTTGCCGACCGTTGGTGGCCGCTGCTCGTGGCGCTGAAGGCGGTTGAGGAGCGCACCGAGGATCCAATCACGCGCACCGCGCCCGAGGTTCGCGAGGCGGCCCGGGGCATTCTGGCCAAACTGCGACCGGATGGCCTCGGTCCGCCGCCGGAGAAACGTCGGCGAAAGAAGGCGACATCCGGCCCTGCCAGGTGACGGTCCCGCGCCTGGGAATTCGACCGACGGCGCGGGACCTGGACCTGTTGCCCCCCGACGCCCTACATGGGGGGAGGCGGCGGGACGAAGAAGGGTTCGGCGGCGGCGGTGGGGCCGCCGGAGGCCGCGAGCAGTTCGCGGAGATCGGTTTCGAGCGGAATCAGGAAGTCCGAGTCCGACCAGTACTTGTTGTGGCTCAGCGGGTTCCAGCTCTCGAAGAGTCCCCCCGCGTTGATCGCGTGGTCGGTGACCAGCGCCCGGTACGACTCGCTGAGCGCGTCGAGCGGCCAGCCGAGCACGTCGTCCGGATCGTAGTAGTTGTTCCAGCGGAAGTCCGGATGGACCGGCTGAAACGGCTCCACTTCCGCGTGTCCTGCGACAAAGATCGGGATGTTGCATCCCGTGGTATAGAGGCGGGTCAGCATGCCCAGCCGCAGGTACGGATCGTCAACCGGGGACTCCTTCCAGACTCCCGCCGCAGGAGAGTCCTGCCGGCAGTCCCAGGCGTAGTTCGAGAAGACGTGGGCGCCGAGCGAGTGTGCCACCACCACCAGCGGGCCGCCATCGGTCGCATCGCGAGCCGCCGCGATCACGGAGCGAATGCGCTCCTGCGCCTGCGTGTAAACGCTGCCCGGCCGCTCCTTGCCCGCTTCGAGAGACGCCGCGTCGGAGAACCCGAACAGCAGGAACTCCCGCAGCTCCGACCACGTGTTGTCGGACACGGCGGGCGGCAGGCGGCTCCAGACGGCATCCTGGTTGGCCTGAAGCAAATCCTGGTATTGCACGGCGCCAAACCAGAACTCATTCCATTGGGCGCCAAAGGCGTCCGCCAGGCGAACCCGAAGTGGTTCGGCATACGTCGTCGAGATCCGACCCATTCCGTGAAGCGTAACGATTGCGATGCGTGGCATTGAAGCTCTCCGGGTTCGGACGCGGGAATTAGCGCTGGAGCGTCCGCGTTCAGTATGACCCCGAATCGTACTTCATGAACCGGAAGGCCAGGCTTCTCCGCTCGAAGACTGACTCCATCTTACTCGAGCGCCGCTGTCGCGAGAGCGGCGCCCCGGCGAGTCCTTCGGCGAGGGTGGGCGCTGGAGTTGGTCTTCGCCCCAACTCAGGTGGTCTGGATTCGCCGGACAACGGAGCCGACCGATCCATCCAACAAGAACGCCCCGTGGCTTTGCCACGGGGCGTTCTTGTTGATCTCCCCTCTGGTTGGGTTCGATCAGGCCCGCTTCCGTCCGGTTGCCGCATCCACCAGGGCTCGGCGAACCAGCACCTTCGTGAGCGGGACCTTGTAAGCATTGCCGCTGAGGGGTTTCGCACCGGCCAACGCGGCCTCAGCGGCCTTGTTGGCGAGGTCCGCTGAGAACTTCTTGCCCTTGAGGATCGCTTCCGCGTCCGGGCAGCGTCACGGCTTGGGGGCAACCCCGCCGAGCACGATGCTCACGTCGCGGACCAATCCGGAGGGACCGGCCACCACCTTCACCGCGACCGCCGAGACGGCCCAGTCGAAGGAGTCTTTCTCCTTGAACTTGATGTAGGTGCTGCGCGTGCCCTCCGCCGGAGCGGGGAGCCAGACCTCGGTGACGATCTCGCCGTGACGCAAGACCGTTTCCTGCGCCGGGTTTTCCTTGGGCAGCAGGAAGAACTCGTCCGCGGAGACGCTTCGAATCTGCCCCTGCGTGTCGGAGTACTTCACGGTTGCGCCCAGAGCTACCAGCGCCGTGGCGCAGTCGCTTGGATGGACGATGTAGGAGGGTCCGCCGCCAAGGATGGCGTTGAACTTGTTATCGGCATCTTCTTCCGCGGCATAGCACTTGGAGCCGCCCTTCTTGATGCACTTGATCGCCTCATCGCGGTAGTACCAGCAGCGCGGCCTCTGGCAGAGGTTGCCGCCGAGGGTACCCACGTTGCGGATCTGGGGCGAGCCGACCGACTGCGCCGCTTCGGCGAGCGCGGTGTAGCTCTTCCACAGCCCGGTATGAAACTCAAGCGTGTCGAGGGTAACCAGGGCCCCGATGCTGAGCCCCTTCGCATCCATCTTCAGCCCGTTCAAACCGGGGATGGTCTTGATGTTGACCAGAAGCTCCGGCTCAATGATCCGGTCCTTCAGCTCAGAAACCAGGTCCACGCCCCCAGCCAGAATTCGGGTGCTGTCCGGGTTGCGGCCGAGCGCCTGAGACGCAGACTTCAGGTCCCGAACGTCGACGAATTGAAACGCTTTCACGCTCTGCCTCCCTTCAGGCTCGCGAGTGCCGCCAGCACCCGATCCGGGGTCGCCGGCTGCTCCTTCACGTGCACGCCGATGGCATTGAATATCGCGTTGGCAACCGCCGACTGAACGCCGATGATCGCCGGCTCCCCGATGCCGCTGACTTTGCCGGTCGGGTTGTCGAAGATGATGGTCGCGATACCGCGTTCCTCGGGGCCGAGGGTGCGGTACGGTGGATCCAGCGTGATGTTCACGCCGCCGGACTCGAAGGAGCCACAGAGCTTGTAGTCCTCGAAGTTCGGGTTGAGCATCCGGCCGGTCACGTTGTCCATGCGGCGGTCTTCCAGGATCGCGGTGCCGATGCCCTGGATGATGCCGCCGGTCACCTGGTTTTCAGCCTGCAGCCGGTTCAACACGAACCCGCAGTCCTGAACCCCAAGCGCCTTGATGACGGTCACCTTGCCGGTCTCGGTGTCGACTTCCACCTCGACAAAGGTGCAGCCCCGAACGCCGCTGGCCTGGAGATCCGACGCTTCATTCCAGTCTCCCTTGGCCTTGATGCCGCTGGGAGGGAGGAGCGCACAGAGTTCTTTCCAGGCGAGCCCTCGTGCCGGAGAGCCCTTCACCTGGAAGCGACCCCGCGGAACGACCTCGATCTCCTCGGGCTTAGCGCCGAGCTTCTTCGCCGCAACGATGGCGAGTTGCTCCCGCGCCTGAACCGCGGACATCTTGATGGCCGGAGCGACCGATGCCGTGGTGGTTGAGCCGCCGGAGCCTTTGCCGGGTCCGAAGGTGGAGTGGCCGATGATCGGTTCCACATCCGCAAGCTGCAGGCCGAGTTCCTCAGCGGGAATCGACTGCACGTACAGTCGAACCCCAACGCCGAGATCCTGGACCGCGCTGTAGGCGCGAACCTTGCCGTCGGGCTTGATCTCGATGGTGCAGTCCGCGCTCTTGGAGCCGCCACCGCCCCAGGTAGCGCTGCCCATCCCGACTCCGCGCTTGCGCGTCCCCGCAGCGGAACCGGGCGTCCGCTGCCGTCGGTTCCAGCCGATCACCTTTGCGCCGAGGTCCCACTCCGCCACGCGAACCGGATCGTTGTGGTTCTTCTTACGGAACTCAAGCGGATCCATGTTCAGCTTCGCGGCGAGAGCGTCGAGCGCCATGTCCCAGATGACCGCAGCCTGCGGATGGCCGGGCGCACGAAGCGCCGCGGTGCCGCCCGTGTTAGTGAGCACGCCCCAGCGCTGCACGCGACGGGCCTGCGGTTCGATGATGTAGAAGCCCTGATCCAGCGGCGAATTAGCATTGCTCGCCCCGCCGTTGTTCCAGACCTTCACATCTCCCACGGTGAGGGTACCGTCGGCAGAGGCTCCGAGCTTGATCTCGGCTCGAACGCCCGGTCCGCGGTAGTTGGCCAACTGCTCCTCGGCGCGGGAGAGAAGGAACTTCACCGGTGCATTCGCCTTTTTGGCGAGTTGCGCTACGGCAATCCCTTCCGTGCCGCGGCCGAACTTCGAGCCGAAACCGCCGCCCATATGCTCGGTGATCACCGTGACGTTCTGGGGGCCGCCGGTGTCGCGGGCAAACTCATCGCGCACGCCGGTCACGAACTGGGTGGAGGCCCAGACCGTCAGCTTGTCGCCGTCCCACTTCACGGTGTGGCCGTGCGTCTCGAGACAACAGTGAAGCCGCGTCTGGGCTTCGTAGGTCTCGTGGATCATGGCCGCGGCGGACTTCAACGCGCCGTCGACGTCGCCCTTGGTGCTCCCGCCCGGGTACTGGACGTTGGAGGGCACGTCGGAGCGGACCTTGGGTGCATTCGGGTTGGTTGCCTTGACCAGATCGACCACGTGCGGGCGAGTTTCATACTCCACACGCACCGCTCGAATGGCGTCTTCGGCGATTTCGGGGGTGATTGCCGCAATGGCTGCCACCGGCTGACCGTGGTAAAGCACATCGGCGCCCGGCTGCAGCAGCAGCACAGCGGCCTTCACACCATTAATCCGCTCAGCGGGCCCCAGATCAATCGACTTGATCTTAGCCGCGGGATACGGACTCATCACGAAGCGCCCGTAGCACATTCCCGGCAGAATCACGTCAGACGCGTAGCGAGCACGCCCGGTCACCTTGTCGGGACCATCCGGTCTTGTGTTCCGCTTGCCGAGCAGGCGGAGCGCCTTGGGATCCCCCCATGAGGCGGGAGGGCCAACCGGCACCTCGATCTCGACTTCCTTCTCGAAGCCGTTCTCGACGACGACGGATTTGATCTTCTTCGTCTTTTGCTGCACGGCTACGCTCCCTTTCTGGCGGGCGCCGCGTTCATTTTCGCTGCGGCGAGAGCGGCTTCGAAGATTCGCGGATAGGTCCCACAGCGGCAGGTGTTGCCTGAGACCGCCATCTTCACTTCATCCAGCGTCGGATTCGCCTTGCGTCGCATCAGCGCAGTGAGCGACATGACGAAACCCGGGGTGCAGAAGCCGCACTGGTAGCCGTCTTTCTCCACCATCTGCTGCTGAATCGCGGTGAGCTTTCCGGTCTGCGAAAGACCCTCCACGGTGAGGATCTTCCGGCCCCGAGCATCCGCGGCGAGCATCATGCAGCCGTAGACCGCCTTGCCGTCCACCATAACCGTGCAGGCGCCGCAGCTCCCTCGATCGCAGCCGACCTTGGAGCCGGTCAGCGCCTGATCTGGGGAGAGCGGGCGGTGGCCCACACCTCGCAGCACGTTGATGAGCGTGGTCCGAGGCTCCACCTCCACCGTACGGTTGACTCCATTGATGTTCAGGGTCATTCGAACCGGGCCGGGACCAATTCGTTGCCCCCCGCCCTGCGCTTCTGCCTCTGTGTTCGAATCGATGGCGGCCGACCCACCCACCACGGCGGCCCCGGCTACACCGGCGCCGGCGCCCTTGATGAATGATCGACGAGTCACCACAAACGAACGGCCGTTCTGTTCTTGATCCATGGCCGCATGCCTCCCACACGAACCGAGCAGTCCGGTTCCTTCACCCCAACTCCAGCTTCGCGGTGAGCCGAGGTGAAACAACTCCGTTCCCGGCAGGCATGACGCGAATTGGGGCCTGGCCGGTGAGTATCGTCCCCATCGAAGATGAGGGCGCTTCCGTGTCTACTTCCGTGGGCCAACGACTTTTCCCTTCTGTCGGGGCGGAGAGGGGCAAGTCGAGTTCCGCTTCGCCAGGACGCATCCCATTGCAAACCGGCCCTCAGACCGAGAGTGTTTGGGCTTCTGCAAATAGGACTTGGGCCCCGCGATGACTCAGCCGTAACTAACACGGGCGCTCGTCCTCCCAAGAGACGTTTCTTTGGACGGCAAATTGCTCCGAATCTCCCACTTGAGCGATGCCGCCGAGCCTGCGTGTGCATCCCGTCCAAAACCGAATGGGTATCGGCTGAGAATGAAATGATCCTGGTAGCCACGGCAGACTCATCGCTCCGCCAAAAGCTCTGTTCGGTGTTGGAGGTGCTGGGCCATCAGGTGCTTGCGGCATCCGACTCCGCCGCCGCCCGAGCTGCAGCATCCCGCCCGCTCGACCTTGCTCTGGTCGACTTGCGACTTGGAACGGATTGCATCTCCGAGGTTTCCCATGTAGCCCGCACGGAAGGAAATGCACGGGGTCCTGTGGTGATTGTCCTGACCGATCGCGACGATCGCCGGGGAAGAACCCAGGCGGCCGAGGCGGGCGCTGCCGATGTGCTGGCATTGCCCGCCGAGACGGCGGAGCTTAGATTGCGGGTTTCCAACCAGATTCGGATCCGACGACTTGAAGAGTTGGAAGGTCGTCCCGGCGTTCTTGCCCATCCCCCACTCGACACTGCGGCCGACGCCCAGGTGGACCCGGAGAGCGCCGACCAATCGGATTCCGTGTTCAGCCCTCACGGCGCCACCATCGACACGTCCCCACTGGAGACCAAGCCACCCTCCGAGGAACTGGAGTCGCTGCGCCGGAGCCTCACCGAGTTGCGATCCGTTGAGTTCGAGGTCATTCAGCTATTGGGACTGGCCGCCGAGCATCGGATGGGTCAATCGGTGGATCACCTCCACCGCATCTCTGGAACGGTGCGAATCGTGGGGCGTACCATGGGTCTGGACGAGTTGGAGACCGAACGTATCGCGCGCGCTTCGATGCTTCACGATGTCGGCTTGCTCCTGGTGCCTCAGCAGGTGTTGAAAAAAACCGGCGCGTGGTCTCCAGCCGAACAGCAGGCGCTGAAAGAGCACACCGTACTCGGCGGTCGGTTCCTGGCGGGTTCCGCATCGCCCGTTCTTCAGACGGCCGAAGTGATCGCACTCACTCATCATGAGCGTTGGGACGGCTCCGGCTACCCCGCAGGCTTGCGGGGTGATCGGATTCCTCGGGAAGGACTGCTCTGCGCCATCGCGGATGTCTACGATGCCCTCGTGACGAGCCGGCCCTACAAACCCGCCTACCCACTCGCCGAGGCGCGTCGGATTCTCGGGCGAGCGTCTGGTGTCCACTTCGACCCCATCTTGGCCGAAGCGTTCCTCGCGTCGATTGACGAGATCGAGTCGCTTCGCTCTGGCTTTGGAGGCAACTAGACCCCTGGCGGCCGAGCCACGGTCGGAACCCGGCCCACGGATCTGGATGCGTCTCGGTCAACCACTCAATGAATTGACAACCGCGTGACCGACCGCTCTAGGTCGGAGATTTGCGACAATCTATTCGTATCAAGTCGGCGTACGGTTCGGACTGCCCGCACCAGAGGATCTCCCGCCTTCCAACAGATGTCGACCAGCCCACCACTTTGGTTTTCGCGTGGCCGCGAGGCGTTGCTCGTCTGCCTGGGTCTCGCACTGATCGAAGTAGTTTCCTCGCCGGCTCGGGCGTTTGCGACCCGTGATCCACGCCCCGAGCCTCTACGGCTCAGGGTCGGAGGCGTCGTGGTCAACGCGCCAACGGCCCCCCTCCTGAAGCTGAGCAACCGGCTTTACATTCCTGCTGCTGCTTTGCCGTTTCTCGGACTTCGCAGCCGACCCGCGCCCGGGCCTCATCGGGTGGCACTGGTTACAACTCAAGGTAGTGAAGTGGCCGTCGTCTCGTCGCGAGAGATACTTGGCGAGACGATGGTGGACCTCGAGGCAGCGGCCGGCGCGGTCGGCGGGAAGCTCAGAATTCCTGTCGACGGCGCGCGTGACGCCTGAGTGGTGACGGTACTGGCCCGCATCGAGTCCGTCTCCATCTCCGACGGGAGCGTGCGGATTATCACGGGGTTCCCGGTACCTCTAAGGCCGGGCAGCAGTGACGCTGTGTCGGACCCCGAGGAATTCGTGGAGTGTGCCGGGACATGGATTCCGGATGGATTTCGCGCGTCTGCAGTGGATCCCGCGGATCCCACGGTCGCGGGCATCCGATTGGAGCTGCGGCCGGACGACGTCACACGGATCGTCGTCCGGCTGAAGCCCTCCGCGGTGGCGCCACGGCCCGTCTCGGTCGCGCCGGTCCGAGAGGCGACTTTGACGCTGACCGATGTGCTCACCGCCGTTGAAGCCAACTACCCAAAGCTCCAATCCGCGGACGCCACCCGTCTCGCCGCCGACGCAAAGTTGACCGAGAAGGCCGGCGCTTTCGACCCCATCTTCTTCGGCGACTCAGAGTATGTTCGCTACAACAACAGCTCCAAGCCGGGCACGTTGGCCCACTACTTCGCCCACGATGTCGGGATCGAATTCCCAACCCCGCTCGGGTTGAAGGTCTACGCCGGAGCGCGGATGACCGAGGGCAAGGTCAAGTCGCCGCTCTCTCCCACATCCCGCGATGGCGAGTACTTCTTCGGTCTGAAGCTTCCGCTGCTTCGCGGCCTGGGGATCAATGAGAAGGCGGCACAGCTTCGGCAGGCTCGCCTGATGCTTCCTCAGGCCGATGCGGAGTTCCAGGCGGTTCGCCTCGAAACGCTGCAGAAGGCGGCCGTGAGCTATTGGGACTGGTCGGCGGCTGGGGAGCGACTGCGAATCGCTCGAGCACTCCTTTCGCTCGCCGATGTCCGGGCTCGGGCAGTCTCACAGGAAGTCGATGCGGGGGCCAGAGCCGGGATCGAACTCGTAGAAGCCACGCAAGAGGTCCAACGTCGAACCGAAGCGCTGCGCAAAGCAGAGCGCGATCTCCAGAAGGAGGCCTACAAGCTCTCCCTCTTTCTCTGGGACTCCTCCGGAGGCCCGGCGGGGGTTCCAACCGAGCCCATGCTTCCGAAGTTGCCTCCGCCGGCGGGACCGCTCGATGCCGCGGTCGTGACGCAAGCCGAGCAGGACGCGCTTCAGCGCCGCCCGGAGTTGAAGATTCTCGACCAGAGCCGCAAAGCGGTGGAGATCGACCTCAAGCTGGCCCGCAATCTCAGGCTCCCCCAACTCGACTTCGGGATCACTCCCGGCGTGGACAACGGCCGGGGGGGCGCGGACTCCCTAAAGACGGAGATCGCCCTCACCGTGCCCCTGCGGCAGCGAACGGCCGATGGCCGGGTGGAGCAGGCCCGCTTGAAGCTCCGGAAGCTCGATCTCGATCTTCAGTTGGAACGGCGGCGCATCCGCGTCGAAGTCCTGGACCTGGCGAATGCGGTGCAGCAAACAGATGCTCGTCATCGTGCGGCCGAGCAGGAGCTCCGACTCGCTCAACAACTTGAGGAGGGCGAGCGAGAACGGTTCCGGCTCGGTGACAGCACACTCTTTCTCGTCAATCAGCGGGAGCGTGCGACGGCCGAAGCCGCCGTGAAAGTCATTTCGCTCCAGGCAGAGTACCAGCAATCTCTCGCGGCGTTCCGCGCCGCTTCAGCCGATCTGTAACGCCCCAAGTGGGATTGAGCACCTCGACTATGAGCGCTTCCGGAACCCACCCCCACGCCGTCGGCGCGGCGGGTCACACAACTCATCACCCACACCCCACCCCACCTCAGAGGCTGGAGCTGTTGCTCACCGCAGACCGTCAGGAACTCATCCTGCTCTGCCTCTATGTCCTGTTGACAGGACTGCTCTCCCTGGCGGTTCCCCTGGCGGCGCAGGCGCTCGTCAACACGATCGCCCAGGGGTTCTTCATCCAACCATTGGTGGTGTTGACGAGTCTCGTCCTGTTCGGGCTCCTCGCCGCAGGTGGACTCAAGCTGGTGCAACTCGCGCTGGTAGAGCGGCTGCAGCAGCGGCTCTTTGCCCGAGTTGCCCTTCAACTCGCCGAACGCCTTCCACGCATCCGGCACGCGGTGCTGGCGGACGAGTACGCGCCGGAGCTCGTGAACCGCTTTTTCGATGTTCTCACCGTCCAGAAGACCATCGCCAAGCTCCTGCTGGACACCCTCTCTGCCGCAATCTCCGCGATTCTCGGACTGGTGCTGATCGCGCTGTACAGTCCCCTCCTGCTGGAGTTTGCCCTGGCGCTCCTCGCCATGTTCCTCTTCATTGTCATCGTGTTGGGGCGAGGCGGTCTCACCACCAGCTTCAGCGAGAGCGTGGAGAAGTATCGAGTGGCGGCGTGGCTGGAGGAGTTGGCGCGCTGTCATACCAGCTTGAAGGTGAACGGAGAGAGCCACTTCTGGATCGATCGTGCGGACCAACTGGTTCAGCGGTACCTCGGGGCGCGCAGCAGCCACTTCTCCGTGATCCGACGCCAGGCGATCGGGAACTATCTCTTTCAAGCCCTGGCTAACGCAGCCACGCTCGGCGTCGG
>SYKE01000106.1 GCA_005798285.1 Actinomycetota bacterium | reverse complement strand
GACGGTGGTCGGGCACCCGGTCCAGTGGAGCGCCGACCAACGAGAGGCGACCTTGCGAGCCGCACAGGAAGCGGGCTTCCCGAACGTGCGTCTCGAAGAAGAATCGATGGCGGCGCTCTACTGCCATGTGTTTGATGAGGGCGGCAACTTCCAACTGAAGCCGGGCAGCTATGTGCTCACCGTCGACATGGGCGGCGGCACCACCGACTTCGCGTTTCTTCAGATCCCGGACCAGGCGGAGCAGCGGCCCGTTTCCATCCCCGTGCATCCCACCCCGTCCGACGGATTGTCGTACGGAGGCCGCGACCTCGATCGACTCCTGCTTCGGTACCTCTCTCGCACATGGGATCAGACCGTGGTCAACGAGCAGGTGCCTTACCTCCTCCGAGAGGTCCGATGGTTCAAGGAGGCATTCTCCAGTCACATCAGCGAAGGCGCCTTCGACTACGAGAACAAGATCCTGGTGGGGGACAAGGTGCACCGCGTCCGGCTCACTCGCGACGAGTTTGAGCAGGTCGCAGCAAACTACATCAAGTTCTTCGAGGTTCTGGTACGCTCGGCCGTGGAAGAGGCGCAGATTCGTCCGGAGCAGGTGACTCACATCATCCTCACGGGCGGACACTCCCGTTGGTACTTCGTGGAGCGGACTCTGGGCGCCGTGTTCCCGCACCTCTGGGTGGATCAGCGGCGCACCATTTTCCGCCACAGCCATCCCGAGCAAAGTGTCGCTCGCGGCCTGGCCTACGATCCGCTGGCTCGATCCAACAAGAGCACCTTCCTGACGCCGATGCGCCGAGCGACGCATGCGGTGTGGATGGAGGTGCCGGGCGGCGAGAAGGTGGAGAAGGACCCCAAGGCGGTCGCATTGGCCCGAACGGCCGGCGCCTCCACGCAGGAGCCGGTGCTTCTGGTGCCGCGCGGACAACTGCTCCCCTACAAGACTACCTCGCCGATCAAATTCGACGTCAACCTCCAGGCGACGAGCTCCCAGGAGACTAGCGTTCGAGTTCGGTTCCTCAGCGGCCATCGGCAGGTTCCGCTCGCCGATCGCGTCACGACGTTTGAACGGGGCACGCTGGATCGCCTGCTGCGAATCCTCGGCGGCTTGATCGGGCGTAATCAGACGAAGGACCGCTTCGAGATCAGTATCGACCTTGAAGTGGATGAGCACGAGTTGATCGTGGCTGAAATGACCGTCGCCCTGTTCAACGGGGAGAAAAAGGTCGGCGAGCAGAAGCGAACGATGCAGTTCAATGTCGGAACCGCGCTCGGCGGGGAGTGAACTGCGGTGGGTCGTAATGAGAATTGATCGGATCGAGGTCTTCCAGGTCAAGCTGCCTCTGATCTACCCCTGGAAGACTGCGTACGGGGAAGACGCGGACATTCATTCCGTCCTCGTCCGAATGGTTTCCGGCGAGCACGAAGGATGGGGTGAAACCACTCCATTCTTCGCGCCGACCTACTCGCCGGAGACGGCTTCCACAGTGTTCATCTTGAACCAGGAGGTGTTTTGCCCGCTCCTCGTGGGGAAGTCGTTCGACACCGCCGGCGAATTGCTGGATGCGCTGGCCGTCTTCAAGGGCAACCCGTTTGCCAAATCCGGGCCTGAGACGGCCTGGTGGGACCTTCAGGCCCGAATGGTGGGTCAGCCTTTGGGCCGGCTCCTGGGCGCCACCCGGACTCGCGTGGACGCAGGGTCCGACTTCGGCGTACAGGACAGCTTCGACATGCTGCTGGAGAAGATCCAGGGCGCTGTCGATGCCGGATTCAAGCGCACAAAGCTCAAGGTGCGCCGCGGGTGGGACCTCGACATGCTCAAAGTCGTGCGTGCTGCGTTCCCCACACACACGTTTCACATCGATTGCAACTCCGGATACACGCTGGATGATCTGGCGCTCTTCAAGGCGGTGGATAAGCTCGGTCTGGCAATGATTGAGCAGCCGCTGTTCCATCGGGACCTGCACGACCATGCGGAACTCCAACGTCGAATCGAAACGCCGATCTGTCTCGACGAGTCGATCACCTCGATTCGCGACATGGAACTCGCGGTTGAGTTGGGCTCGTGCCGATATCTCAACATCAAGATGGGTCGCGTCGGTGGGCTCTCCATCGCCGTCGCGCTGCACGACTTCGCCCGAGACGAGGGCATCCCGTGCTGGGTGGGAGGCATGCTGGAGAGCGGAATAGGCGGTGGCCTCGCCATTGAGCTGGCAGGGCTCTCCAGTTTTACCTATCCCGCGGATCTGTTCCCGTCGTCGTTTTTCTACCGCGAGGACTTGACGGAGCCGGATCTCCGATTGTCGACGGGCTGTACGTTTGAACTTTCAAAGGTCCCAGGCACTCCGTATCAGCCGATACCGGAGCGCGTCGCCGCACGAAGTTACCGTCACGCCGTGTTCGAGGCCGCCTGAGCCGGCCGTTGGGGTAAACTTAATCCGGTGAGATCCTGAACTGTCGCCTCGCGGATGCGCAGGCTGTGCCGGGATGGATGTCACCGATCCGGAGGAAATGAGATGCCCGAGTTTACCTTACCGCCGCTTCCCTATGCGTACGAGGCGCTGGAGCCTCACATCGACACGCTGACGATGACGATCCACCACGACCGCCATCACGCCACTTACGTCACCAACCTGAATGCCGCGTTGAAGGGTCAGACCGCTTTCGACGGTCAGTCCATTGAGGACATTCTCAAGAATATCAGCCAGGTACCGGACGGCATCCGACAGGCTGTCATCAACAATGGGGGCGGCCACGCCAACCACACGCTGTTCTGGGAGAATATGGGGCCCGGCGGCGGTGGCGCTCCAGGCGGAGCGCTGGGTGACGCCATTCAGGCGGCATTTGGCGGATTTGACGGGCTGAAGGCCGCGGTCAACGATGCCGGCGTGAAGCGATTCGGAAGTGGATGGTCGTGGCTGGTCCTCGATGGGGGGAGTTTGAAGGTGATCAGCACCGCCAATCAGGATAGCCCCCTGATGGCAGGGCAAACTCCTCTCCTGGGCGTCGACGTTTGGGAGCACGCGTACTACCTGAAGTACCAGAATTTCCGACCCAAGTATCTGGAAGCCTGGTGGAATACCGTTAACTGGGCCTCAGTTTCCAGCCGCTTCGCTGGATAACGCCCGGTTGGATTGACGGTGCGGAGCGACCGCATTCCGCAACGACTAGGACAACTCCCGGAGCCCCTGTGACGACGTCGCGGGGGCTTCGCGGCATCGAGGGAAGGTGCTCTCAAGGGCTTCCCGGGAGCACGTGCACTATGCAGCCGGCCGTAAAACATGGTCTCGACGTCGCGTTGGAGTGGCTCTCCGGCAAAGAAGCTCCTCGTGCCGAGCGCGAGACCGCCCGACTCTTGAAGCTAGGCAAGCTGGGTCTTGTCACCAACCCGAGTGCGGTGACGCAGCGCCTGCAGGCCGGCGCCGACGTGCTGCACCGCGCCGGAGCGCGAGTGGCAGCCTTGTTCGGTCCGGAGCACGGGGTCCGTGGCGAGTTCGCCGATGGCGCCCGCGTGGGCAACAGCGTTGATACCCGTACCGGCATCCCGCTCTACAGTCTCTACGGGGAGACCAATGCGCCGACGGATGAAATGCTGGCCGGGCTGGATGCCATCGCGTTTGACATTCAAGACGTCGGCGCGCGCTTCTACACCTTCGCCAGCACCCTCGGGCTGGTTATGAAGTCGGCAAAGAAGTCGGGAATCCCGGTCATCATTCTGGATCGTCCCAACCCGCTCGGCGGTATCGAAATCGAAGGTCCGGTGCTGGAGCCGAAGCACTCCAGTTTTGTCGGCAGGCATCCCATCCCTGTTCGGCACGGTTGCACCATCGGAGAGTTGGGACGGCTGTGGAGCCATTTCGGGGACGGCGACGAGCCTCAGGTGGTACGGTGTTCCGGATGGCGACGGAACCGTCTTTGGCCCGCGACGGGTCTGGATTGGGTGGCGCCCTCGCCAAACATGCCCACGTTTGAAACTGCGCTGACGTACCCCGGCGCTTGCTTCTTCGAGGGTACGAATGTTTCCGAGGCTCGCGGCACCGCAAATCCATTTCGCTGGTTTGGGGCTCCCTGGCTGGAGCCTGAGGACACGAGCGATGCGTTGAACGGCGTCGCGCTCCCGGGCGTCCGGTTTCGGCCGGTTCGATTCCGCCCGTCCTCATCCAAACACGTCGGCCTCACCTGCGGCGGATGCCAGATCCACCTCACGGACTTCAGCCGGTTCCGCCCCGTACGCACGGCGGTCGTGATTCTGCACCACCTGCGTCGGCGCTATGACGGATCCTTCCGCTGGTTGGGATCCAACGGTCGCTTCGGGGTGGACCGGCTGGTCGGCACGAGCCGGCTCCGTGAAGCTGCCGAGGATGGGGCGCCGGAGCGGCTGGCGGCGGAATGGCAGGGCCAATGCGAACAGTTCCGAGTCTTGAAGGAACGAGTGAGCTTGTACCCGTGACCATGTGGCTTCTGGGGGTCGATGCGGGAGGCAGTCATACGCGGGTGGGCATCCTCCATACCGGTACGGGCGAGTGGCGCGAGGGACGGGCTGACGGCGCCAACTGGACGGTGCACGGCCCGCAAATTTGTGCCGAGCGCCTGGCGTGCGCAATGTCCGGCGCCGGAGGACTTCCCGATGCGCCATGCGCCGCGCACCTTGGGTTTGCAGGCTTCTACCCGCCTCACCATGAAACTGAAGCCAGAGAGCGGCTGGCACAACTGCTCGGCCGCCTGGACCCGGTCTCGATCGGCTCGGACCTGGAGACGGCGTGCTCCGGCGCCCTGGCCGGAAAGCCGGGAGTTGTGGTTATTGCCGGAACGGGTTCGGTGGTGTGTGGAGTTGCCGCCGGTGGACGGTTCGAGCGAGCCGGTGGGTGGGGACCACTCGTGGGAGATCCCGGGAGCGGCCATGAGCTGGGGCTGAAGGCGCTGAGGATTTCGGCGGAGTGGGTGGACTCGCGGGGTCGAGCCCCGAGGTTCCTGGCCAAAGTCCTTGGCGAAGCGCCCACCCGGCAGAACGTGACCGAGTGGATTCGCTCAGCGTACCGGGACGAGTGGAGCCGCGAGAAGATCGCCGAACTGGCGCCGATCCTGCTGGAGGCCGCCTCGTCCGGGGACGGAGATGCGATTCTGGCTGTGAACAACTCCGTGATCCACCTGGTGGTCCAGGTGGAATCCGTATCGAAGCGTCTTCGGCTGCCGCCCGACTTCACCCTGACCTATCAGGGCGGGCTGCTCACGGGCTCAGAGTACTTCCGCGAGCGGCTCTTCCAGCAGGCCGGGGATTACCGACTGAAGTTTGCGCCTGCCAGCCCCCAGTTGGATCCGCTCCGGGGCGCCGTGCTCCGGGCGGCACGGTCCGTCTCGCCCACCCTGGAGGGCGCGGCGCTTCAGCACCTGGGTCGGCGGGCCGGTCGAGCCGCGCCGTGACCGACAACGGGTTGGCCGGCTTCGCACTTGTCGCCCGTGCCCTCGGAGACCAGGCTGAGGGAGCCTACTTTGTCGGAGGCTGTGTTCGAGACCTCTGGCTTGGACAACCGGCAGCAGATGTGGACCTCGCCCTACCGCTGAATCCAATCGAGTTCGGCCCAACGCTTGGTCGGCGGCTCGGGGGACATGCCTTCGTAATGGACGAGGCGGAACGCGTGGTCCGCATCGCCGTCAAAGGCCCACCGAAGCTCCAGGTGGACTTATCTCCCTTGAAGGGAACCATCGCCACGGATCTCGCCTCGCGCGACCTGACGATCAACGCCATGGCAATCCCGGCAGGCGCATCGTGGGATGGGCTCTCAGAGGGCGACACCCATTGGAGTTCAAGACTGATCGACCCCACCGGCGGTAGGGATGATCTGCACCAGGGCTTGATTCGATTTGTAACCCCCGACTCTCCAGTCGCGGATGCGCTTCGGACGCTCCGTGCAGTGCGGTTTCGGTGGCGGCTCCGGGCTCGCTACGCTCCCGGAACGGAGCGACGGATACGCGAGTGTGCTCCGGGCCTCTGGAGAGTGTCTTCAGAGAGGGTCAGGGACGAGGTGTTTGGCGCCCTCCGGAGCGGTGAGCCTGCGGCTGTGTTTTCCGATCTTGCACGCCTTGAGCTCCTCGCTCGTTCGGCCGGACTCCCCAGCGCCCTGGGTGGCGCCGACTGGAGCGCCGTTGCTGAGAGGGCTGGTGAAATGACTCGGGGGCTGAGTGCCGCAATTCGGCTGATCTCTGAGGGGGGCGCCCGGCACGCGGAGTCGGAGCTGAAGCGGGAGGGAGGCCCCGGCCGCAGCCGGATGGAAATCCTGCAGTGGTCGACTCTGCCGTGGCTCGTCGGGGAGGATGTTCCGGCGGCGAGTCGTCGAATGGCGCTTTCGGCGGATGAGGTCCGCCTTGCGGGGCAGGCAACCTCAGCCATCGGCAGCCTGGCGAAACTCCGCGCGTCAGCAACTTTGAGGCCATCCGACGCCCTCCGCGTCGTTCGCAAACATGCTGCGTTTGAACTGGAAGCCGTCTTGATGGCCTGCTCGGTCAACCCGGGAGAAGTCAACGACGCGCGGATGATCGACTGGGCTCTGGAGCGGCGATTGCATCCGCCTGCACCGCTGCTGGACGGCCGCGCTGTCGGAGATGCACTGGGATTGGCGCCGGGACCTGAGATTGGACGCGCCTTGAGGGAACTTGAAGAAGCCCAAGCGGACGGCTTGATCGAGTCTCCCGAGGACGCGATTGAATGGCTGAAGCAGTGGCGACGAGGCGGGTCGGGGGCCTTATAATGTTTGGGCCTGGCAGCCCGATGGCGGGCGCCGGGGACCGATGTCAAGGAGTGAACGAATGTATGTGGAAGCGATCGCGCCCTCTCGTATTGATCTGGCCGGAGGGACCGTCGACATCTATCCGCTGTACCTTTTCATTCCGGATGGGCTTACCGTCAATATCGGCACCAACGTTCACAGCCGCGTTCGTCTGACCCCCCGATCCGGCCGGGGAGTCGAGCTCAGAAGCCTGGACACGGGCGCAACTCAGGTTGCCGACACCGTGGATGACCTGGACTTCGGCGGACCTCTGGACCTTGTCGCACGCCTGCTCCGGTTCTACCGCCCATCGGGTGGGTTGCTGGTTGAGACCGAGAACCGCGCCCCGAAGGGAAGCGGTCTGGGCGCCTCTTCGTCACTCTTGATCGCGCTCTCCGGGGCGCTCAACGAGTTGAACGAGACGGGGCTCGACGGCGAGACCCTGATTCGCTACGGCGCCGATGTGGAGGCGCAAAACATCGCGATCCCCACCGGCAAGCAGGACTACTACGCGGCGGTCTATGGCGGCGTGAACGCCATCCATTGGGGCATCCGGCAGAACCGGGTGGAGCCGCTTCTCGTGAGCGAGAAGTGCCTGGAGACTCTGGAGCGACGTCTCATCCTGTCATTCACCGGGATTTCTCACTTTTCGGGCGCCACCAATTGGGACATGCTTCGGAACTTCATTGAGAACACCGGCACT
>SYKE01000105.1 GCA_005798285.1 Actinomycetota bacterium | reverse complement strand
GGTCGAGGTGACCTTCGACATCGACGCTAACGGAATCCTGAACGTCAGCGCTCGCGACAAGGCGACGAACAAGACGCAGAGCATCACCATCAGCGGGTCGACCAACCTGGATAAGGGTGAAATCGATCGGATGGTTCGAGATGCGCAGTCGCATGCGTCCGATGATGCTCGCCGCCGGGAGATCGCCGAGGCGCACAACCGCGCCGAACAGCGGATCTACCAGGGCGAACAGGTTGTGAAGGATGCGGGGGATAAGGTTAGCTCCGAGGTGAAGGGCGCCGTGGTCACCGCGGTCGCCAACCTGCGCGAGGTGATGGACGGCGAGGACCTGGAGCGGATCAACAGCCGCATTGAGGCTCTTGAGCAGGCCACCTATCGCCTGAGCGAGGCGCTCTTCCAGGCCTCCTCGGCGGAAACGCCGGGCGGCGCGGCGCCGGGGGGAACCACGGCCGGAGCTCCGGGCGGGGATGATGAAGTGATCGACGCGGACTTCAAAACGGAGTAGTCGGTCCAGGTTCGGTTGGGGGCGCCGATCGCCCCCAACCCTCTTGCGGTTGGAGTTACGGAGTAGCTACGGTGGCAGCAGCGACGGATTACTACCAGGTCCTGGGGGTAACGCGTCAGGCGACGGACAAAGAGATACGCGCCGCCTACCGCCGGCTCGCCCGGAAGAACCATCCCGATGTGAATCCGGGCGACAAGGCCGCAGAGGAAAAGTTCAAGCAGATCAGCGCCGCATATGAGGTTCTGAGCGATCCGGAGAAGCGTCAGAAGTACGACTCCTTCGGCGCCGAGTGGGCCAATATGGCGGCCGGCGGGGCTGGTGGCGCCGGCGCTCCCTATTCGCAGGGAGGGTCCGCTGGATTCAACTTCGATCTCGGCGGCGCCGATCTGAATGATCTCCTCGGAGGCCTGTTTGGTCGCAAGGGTGGCGGACCCTCGCCGGGAGAGGACCTTCAGTTCGAGATTGAGGTCAGCCTCGAAGACGCCTACCACGGCAGCGAGCGGCGGATCACCATTACGGCCCAGGATACCTGCCCCACCTGCCACGGGAGCGGCGCGGAACCCGGAGCCCGCCGGGACACCTGTCCGGCGTGTAAGGGATCCGGTCGGGGCATGCACTTCGGCGGGTTCAGCATCGGCAGCGAGGTTTGTGAAAAGTGTCACGGCGCCGGTCAGGTGCCCACCGTCGTGTGCCACACCTGTCGCGGCGGCGGCGCGGTAGAGCGGCCCCGTGGGGTGATGGTGACCATCCCCAAGTCGGTGGATGCCGGAAACCGTCTTCGAGTGGCAGGACAGGGCAACCCATCCCCTTCGGGGGGCCCCGCAGGAGACCTTTACCTCTCTGTAAAGGTGAAGCCCCACCCGGTCTTCGAGCGCAAGGGAGACGATTTGCTGGTGGAGACTCCGGTGACGTTCGCCGAAGCGGCTCTGGGCGCCGAAGTGCAGATTCCCACGATGGGCGGCAAGGTGACCATGCGGATTCCAGCGGGCGTTCAGAGTGGCCAACAACTGCGGCTTTCCGGGCAGGGAATGCCCCGGCGGGCCGGGGGCTATGGCGATCTGCTGGCCCGATTGAAGGTCACGGTTCCTCGAAATCTGTCTCCTGAAGAGCGGGAGTGCATCGAGCGGCTCCGAGAGATGCGATCTGAGAACCCCCGCGAGCGACTGCTCGCCGGGCGCTAGATCACGGGGAGAGCGGCATGGCAGACACCCACGACGAACCCGTTTATGTGATCAGCATCGCAGCCACGCGTGTTGGAATGCACCCGCAGACGCTTCGTCTCTATGAACGGGTCGGGCTGGTGAAGCCGGCTCGCCGGGGCGCCAACCGGCTCTACAGCAATCGGGACATCGATCGATTGCGGCAGATTCAGAGGCTCACGCAGGACATGGGGGTTAATCTTGCCGGTGTCGAAGTGATCCTGAACTTGCTAGAACAGATCAACGACTTGCAACGGGAGTTGGAGACGTATCGTCACTCACAACTCCCGGTGCCGCTTATCGACGACGACTCGGGGTTTTCCAAATGAGTTCCGGCCCCACCTCCGGAGGCCTTCGTGAACTGGTCCCAGGACAGATCTGGTTCGTGGATGAAGATGCATCGAAGTTCGGCTTTCACTTCGGCGCCCGTATGGCGGTGATGCGGCTGGAAGACGGCACACTCGCGCTACACTCGCCGGTCGGAGTGGATCACGCGCTTTCAGACGCCATCGGGCGACTGGGGAAAGTCTCCACGATTCTCTGTCCCACTCGATTCCACACGACCTATCTGAAGCGCTCGGCCCGCACCTTTCGCTCCGCGCGGATGTATGCCCCGCCGAATTTCGCCACGTCGTGGCTCGGAGTGGATTTTAGCGGCAACCTGGCGGATGATCGTGTCTGGCCCTGGTCCGGCATCGTTCAACAGGTCGCGCTCAAGGGCAGCCGGCTCTATGACGAGGTTGTGTTCTACCATGAGCCCGCCCGCACGCTCGTCGTGGCGGATTTGCTGTTCAACATCCCTCGGAATCGGGGCGCCTTCACGTCGTTCGTCGCGGCGTCGCTCGGTGTGTTGGGGAAGCCGCACCTCTCCCGATCGTTCGGCCTCACGTTGAAGGACCGCCCTGCGATGCAGGACAGCCTGCGCCGGATCCTCGCCTGGGACTTCGACCGGATCATCCTCTCCCACGGCGATGTGGTGGAGCACGACGGCCGCTCCGTCTTCGAGTCCGCTGTTTCCCACTGGGTGGGATAGGTTTCCGTGGCGCTCCATCAGTGCCACTGGTGGGCCGCGGGCGCCGCGGTGCGCAGTTCGTTCAAGAGTTCGGCGGTTCGGTGATCCACATCGCCGTCGGGTCCCGGTTCCCGCAGGGCATCCAGGAGCGACAGCGCGTCCTCACAGATGAGATTCAGGTTGCCGTGCCGGTGCTGCACGGTCCCGCGGATCAAAATGAGCGGCTCCCCCCGAATGGCGGTGCGGCAGCGCTCGTAGGTCGGCGGCGCCACCACCACATTCACCATTCCGAACTCATCTTCCACCAGCAGGAAGAGGAAGCCTTTCGCGGTGGAGGGTCGCTGCCGCGTGACCACCAGCCCCGCGACCTGGACCCGGCGCCCATCCTGCATCTGTCTGAGCTGAGAGGTGCGCGCCAGCCCCTTGGGGAATGCAGGCCGGAGCAGCGCCATGGGATGGGTGTCGGGGGAGAGTTCCATCAGGCGATAGTCGTGCAGCATCCGCTCCCAGGCCGTGAGCGCCGGAAGGGGCGCCTGATCCTGAGCCAGATCCAGATAGAACGATTGCTGGAGGCGCGTGACGAGACTCCCCGCGCCTGGCGCCGAGCGGTTCATCCATCCCTGGGTTCGGGCGATCAAGCCCAGGCTCCACAACAGCGCGCGTCGTTCCATGCCCAGGCCATCGAACGCGCCGGCCAATACCAGACGTTCGACGGCGCCGCACGGAATGGCCACGCGGCGGAGGAACTGAGTGAGAGAGGGGAACGGTCCCCGCGCTGCCCGCTCCGTCCGAATCTGCTCGGCCACACGCCGGCCCACTCCATCGATGAAGCGCAGGCCCAATCGCACCGTTTCACCCGACACCGTACATTCGACCTCGCTCTCATTCACATCCGGCCGCTCGAAGGTCACACCCATCCGGCTGAACTCATTGAGGAGCACATCACGTGGGTAGAAGCCCATCGGAAGCTGGTTGAGGATGCCCGTGACGTACTCCGCGGGAAAGTAATGGCAGAGCCAACTGGTCTGGTAGGCGAGAACCGCGAATGAAGCCGCGTGAGCCTTGGGAAAGCCGTAGTTCGAGAATCCCAGCAGTTTGTCGAAGATGCGTCGGGAAATGCGGGGATGGACGCCCCGTGCACGGGCGCCCGCAATGAACTCCACGCGGAACTGCTCCATCGCCTCCAGCGAGCGGCGCCGGCTCATCGCGCGCCGAAGCGCCTCGGCCCGACCCACGGAGAAGCCCGCCAGCGCCTGACACACGCCCAGCACCTGATCTTGATAGAGAATGACTCCCAGCGTGTCTTCCAACACGGGGATCAGCAGCCGGTGCTCGTAGGAGGGTCGGGCGCGGGGGTTCTTTCGCATCCGCTCGCGGCAGCGGACGTAGGGGTTGACCGCGCCTCCCACGATGGGGCCGGGTCGCACAATGGCGACTTCCACGGTGAGATCATCGAGATTTCGAGGTTGGGTGCGCGTGAGCATCTGGATCTGAGCCCGACTCTCGATCTGGAAGACTCCCACGGTTTCGCCGGCGCAGATGCGGTCGTAGACGGCAGCGTCTTCAAAGTCGATCCGGCTGAGGTCGACCGGAGGCTTGCGGTTCTCGGCAATGAGATCGAGGCACTCCTCTACGGCTGAGAGGGTGCCGAGAGACAGGAAGTCGATCTTGATGAATCGGGCATCGTCGCAGGAGTCTTTGTCCCACTGACAGATGAGGCGGCCGTCCATTCGCGAGCGCTCGACCGGTACCAGCTCGATCAGAGGGCGCGAGGAGATGATCATGCCGCCGACATGCTGGGAAAGGTGCTGGGGAAAGCCCTTCAGGTCGCGCGCCAGTTCTACCAGAAGCTGCCACGACTTCGACTCCATCGCCCGCTCGAAACCGGGAATTCGCTGAAGTTCCGTCTCGATGGCGTCCGGGCCGGCGCCCTCGGAGAGTTTGGCGAGGCGGTCGACATCGGGCGCCGGCAGCCCCAGCGCCAAGCCGAGATCTCGAATGGCCGAGCGGATACGGTAGGTGGGAAAGGTGGCGACCATGGCGGCGTGGTCCTCGCCGTAACGCTGGTGGACGGCGCGGATCAGGTCCTCGCGAATGTCTCGTGGGAAGTCGAGATCGATGTCGGGGACGGATGCCAGTTCTTTGTTGAGGAATCGCCCCAGGGTGAGCCGGGCTCGAACCGGATCCACGGGAGAGAGGCCGATGAGGTAACAGAGGATCGACGAGACGGATGAGCCTCGACCGCGCCCCGGGGGAAGATCGAAGCGTCCGCGGGCCCGTCCCTTCCGAAGGCGCGCGGCGACTGCCCGGGCGATTTCGAGAATGTCGCGGTGAACCAGGAAGAAGCCCGCCAGTTTGTGGTAGCGAACCAGCTCGAGTTCCTCGTCGACTCTGCGGCGAGCCTCCGCGCGCACGGCGTCGGTTTCATGGGCGTAGCGATGCGCCAGGGCCTCCCGACAAATCCGCTCCAGGGCCGCATCCGCCGGCTCCGCGGGTCCGCTGCCTTCTTGCTGAAAGTCCGGGAACACATAACCGAGATCGCGAGTGAGGTTGAACTGGGAGCAGCGCTCAGCGATCCGAAGCGTGTTCGAAAGCGCTTCCGGGAGCGAACGGTAGCGGTGCTCCATCTCGGCGAACGACTTGAGGTGAAACTCGCTGTTGGCGCGTCGAACGTGGTGCGATTGATCCAGTGAGGTGCGGTGTTTCACCGAGACGAGAGTATCCTGAAGGCGGTGACGCTCCCGAACGTGGTAGTGCACATTGTTGGTGGCGACCACCCCCAGTTCCAGTTCCCGCGCGAGTCTTACCAACGCGCGCCCCCGCGGGGTATCGCCATGGACGCGGTTGTGTTGAAGCTCTACAAAGCAGTTCTCCCGCCCGAACCACTCGCGGTAGTCCGACAGCGCTCGACGCGCTGCAGTCGGGTCCCGTCGCTCCAGCGCCCGTCCCACCTCGCTTTCACGGCATCCGGACAGCAGAATCAGGCCCTCCGCCTGGTCTTTCAGAGCACTCCGATCCAGCACGGGTTTTCCTCGCTCGCTCTCCATGTGGGCCGTGGTGAGCAAACGGCAGAGGTGGGCATAGCCGGTCGGAGTCTCTGCAAGCAGCGTGAGGTGGCTGCCGTCCCGCAGGGTCACCTCGGCGCCGGTGATGGGCTGGAGTTCACGGCCCTTCATCTGCTGGGCGAACTCCATGGCGCCGTAGAGGCCGTTGTGGTCGGTGAGAGCCAGGGCGCGATAGCCCAGGCGTTCCGCCTCGGCGGCCAGTTCCTCCGGAAGCGAGGCGCCGTCGGAAAACGAGTAGGCGGAGTGGCAGTGCAGCTCGACAAAGCTCATGGTTCGGGTCGGCAGGCATGAAACCAAACTAAAGTTCTGTATTTCATGGTGCCCGATCTCCGACCGATGGTCTGAATGCAGGGGCGTTTGGCGCGCCGGCGAGGTGGCAAAAAGTGCCAGCCGAAGGTGGGGGGAACCGCTGAGTGAAGGTGGTTGGATCTACACTCAGCGGGTTTGCGCCGGTTGGCGGCGTCGCAGACGGACCGGGATCAGCTCAGGACTTCCGGGTTGACGCACGTGAGGGGGCTGCGTCCGGTGAGCACGGCGAGGGCGTTGCCGGCGCTGAGCCGGGTCATTCCCTGTCGTGCGGCGACGCTGGCGCTGCCGAGGTGGGGGATGACGAAGATGCCGGGAGTGTGGAGGATCGGATCGTCCGGGCTGGGGGGCTCGGGGTCCGTCACATCCAGACCTGCGCCCGCGATCTGCTTGTTCCGCACCGCTTCGATGAGCGCCGATTGCTCGATCAGACCACCGCGTCCGGTGTTCACCACCACCGCAGTCGGTTTCATCATGGCCAGCGCCGCGGCATTCAGGATGTGGCGGGTCTCCGGTCGGAGGGCGCAGTGGAGACTGAGGAAGTCCGATTGCCGGATCAACTCCTCGAAGGAGCAATATTCGGCGCGGAGGGACACTTCCGCTTCGGGTTTTCGATTGCGGGAGTGGTAGAGCACGCGCATCCCGAAACCCTGCGCCCGACGAGCCACCGCGGCGCCGATGCGGCCGAGGCCGAGAATGCCCAGCGTGGAGCCGAAGACTTCCTGTCCCCAGAGCAGCCCCTGAGCCCACTGCCAGCGGTTCTCGAGCATCGCCGTCTGGCCCTCGCCGAAGCGCCGGCCGGCTGCGATGAGCAGGCCGAACGCCGCATCGGCGGTGGCCTCCACCAGCACATCGGGGGTGTTGGTGACGGGAATGCGGCGAGCCGTGGCGGCGGCGACGTCGATATTGTCGTAGCCCACCCCGAAATTCGCCACCACCTTCAGACCGGGGCCCGCGGCGTCCATCACCGAGCCGTCCACACGGCCGCCGCTGATGGGGATGATGGCGGACATTCCGACGGCGCCCGCTCGCATCTCGTCGAGCGACGCGGTTTCCGGGATCTGTCGGACCGTGACATCCGCAATGGCGCGCAGATCGGCCAGGGCCGCTTCTACAACCGGGCCGGTGATCCAAACGCGAGGTCTCCTGGTGTCAGACATCCTAGTAGGTCCAGTCGTAGTCCTTGGCGAGGGAGAGGATGCCGAGGAGGCACTCCGGGCTCGGGCGACCCCGGGGACCGCTCGAGATCCAGAAGCAAGACATCTCGCCTTTACTGTCGATCAGATAGACCGACGACGCCATGTAGTACCAGTAGCCGTCGTCCTTCAGTTGATGGTGCGGC
>SYKE01000104.1 GCA_005798285.1 Actinomycetota bacterium | reverse complement strand
TGCTTCGAGGGGTGTGCCTGAACATCCTGGCAACGGTGGACTGTAGGGGAGCGGCAGATGCGAGGACCGAGCTCGCGGCCAATCCTCGGAGGGCTCTGAGGCTGATCGGGGTCTGATTCCCGACAATCGAATCACCGTGCATGTCGTTGGACTTTCCCGACTTTGTGCTGGCCGAGATCCTTCGCCATGGCGTCTCACCCGCCGACATCATCCTCGAGGCGACCGAGTCCCGACTCGTCAAGGACGTGCGCATGGCGCTGGACATCCTGCTTCGACTTCGTTTGAAGCAGGTCAGGCTCTCCATCGACGACTTCGGCACGGGCCACTCTTCTCTGGCGCAGCTCCGAGACCTCCCGTTCCACGAACTCAAGATTGACCGAGGATTTGTGAGCGGCGCCTGCCACAGCCCCACTCTCGCGGCAATCTTTATGGCCAGCCATCGCATGGCGCGAGAACTCGGTCTGAGCACTGTCGCCGAGGGCGTGGAGAACCTGGAAGACTGGAACTGGCTCCGTCGTCGAGGTTGCGATCTGGCTCAGGGGTACTTCATCGCTCGGCCGATGCCGGCGGAGCAAGTCCAGCCCTGGCTGGTGGATTGGGAAGAGCGCCGGCTGACCCTGGCGGGTGTGTAACAGCTTTGCGCAGCCGCCCAAATTGCAGTTCGCCGACCGAAGAAGTCGAGGCTCGATGGGAGTTGAGGGAGGCCGAGCGCCTCGGTGGCGAGAACCCTTGAGGGTTGTGCCTCGAACGGCCGCTTCCTCGAACCTATGAACATCAGCCCGACCGTCCCGCGCTCTGTCGAATCGGCAGAGAGCGACACCCGCACCCGGCTTACTCCCCTGGAGACGAGCCTGGTCGCGCTCCTGACCACCTCTGCCCTCATCAACTACGTTGATCGACAGGCGATCGCGGTTGTCAGTCCGCTCTTGAAGACCGAATTCCATCTCAGCGCCACCCAATGGGGCTACGTGACCTCGGTCTTTGCGATCTCCTACGTGCTCACCTCTGCTTTGGGCGGGGTCTGGATTGATAAGATCGGGGTTCGGAAGGGGCTGCTGATCAGCACGATCGTCTGGTCTCTCGCGGCGGCCGGCCATGCGCTCGCCAACAACTTTCTCACCCTCTGCTTCTGGCGGGTGATGTTGGCGTTGGGGGAAGGTCCCGGCGGGGCATGCCAACTGAAGGGAGTCCGGCGAGTTTGCCCACCGCGACTGCGGGACTTCGGAACAGGGATCATCGGAGCCGGGACGCTCCTCGGCGCTTTGTTGGCCCCGCTGACCGTAGCGCCGCTGGCCGCATCCATCGGCTGGCGGGCGGCGTTCGTGGTCACGTCGCTCCTCGGAGCGATCTGGCTCCCCTTCTGGATCATGCAGTCGCGCCGCAAGGAAGCAGGCCTCGGAGCGCCGGAAGAAGTCTCCCCGGAGGCCGCAGCCGTCGCAGGTCCGCGCCTGCTCACATCAAGGTCGTTCGGCGTCTGGGCCACCGCGATCTGCATCTTCTTCACGATCCCGCCCACTGTCTTCACCCTGGCCTTCTTTCCGCTCTTTCTCGCATCCACTTACGGTTTGGACATCAAGCAGTCCGCGAGCTACCAGTGGCAGCCGTTCCTGGCCATGGATCTGGGGCAAATCGTCGCAGGCGTCTTACTGATGTTCCTTCTCAGGCGCGGGTGGGCGTTTCTCTCGGCTCGGCGTCTCGTTATGGTGTCGGGCTTCCTCGGCGCAACTACGATGATATTGATGAACTTCGCGCCAGACCTTGCCGGCACGATGATCTGGCTGAACTTCTCGCGGTTCTGCTTCCAGTTCGCCTACGTCGGCCTCCTGGCGTACGGCATCTCCATTGTGGCGGACCGCGAGACCGGGCGGATGAACGGGTTCATGAACGCCACGTTCGGCGCCTGCTCAGCGGTCTTCGCGCCGATCATCGGCCAGCTCTCCGATCACTTCGATGGGAATTACAAGCCGATCATCTGGCTGGTCGGCTTGATGCCGCTGGTCGGACTCACCGGATGGCTGGTGCTTAGCCGCTTGCACGATCGCGCAGTGGCTCAGTTGGAAAGCTAGACCGCTCAGAGAATCGTCGGTTGATGGTTGAGCGGTGCAAGGCGGTGGATCCGATCCCAATGGAAATCAGCCGCGCCGCTCTCCAGCACCGAGGCCACCGCTCCGCCGGGTCCCACGTCTGAGAGCACCGAAGCAAACGTGAGGCGTCCGTTCATGAAACACTCCAACCACTGTCCTCGCCGCATCAACCGAAGTCGATAGGCAATCCCCTTCCGCACGCCATGTCGGACCACGTCAATTCGATCATCCAGGCGCATGCCGCACCCGTGTTGCCATCGATCGCAGCGAGTCAGAGTCACCTCACCCCGCTCGGAGTCGAGTAACACGGCGACACCGCGGCTCTCGACGTCCGGAGTAACAATGCCGATACCGGCTCGGCGGCCCCGTCGCAACACCACCTGAACTTCGACGTCCAGATCGCCACATCCGGTTGGGCGAAGCGCGGCATCGCTTCCGTAGCGACAGTTTCCGGCGGCCCGGTGGTCGCTGAACATCCAGATTCCGGGTGTCACCGGCCCATGAGACAGCGACATCCAATCCCCAAGTTCCACGGGTCGGTGGAGCCGTTCCACCCCCGTCCAGGGCGCGAGATAGAGCGCCTCACCGTCCCGCTTCAGTTGCTTCGGCAGTCCGAACGCCGTGGGAGAGCCGGCGTAGTGGTGGTAGATGAGGGTTAGCCCTTCGTACGTCACCTGACGCGCCACGTAGACGTCCATGCGGTTCCCGCCGGACCCGATGAGGAGATTCTCCGGTGGCGCCGCATAGACGCCATCCCAGGTTTCCGATGAAAGGAAGAAGCTCCCGGTGACTGCATCTCTCGATGGTGTATCCAGGCGAACTCCCCAGTTGGATCCTGTGCTGAAGAGCGCCCACCACCGATCCTCAAACGGAAAGATCTCAGGCACTTCCATCGACGCGTAGCGCCCCGTGTGTGCGAGAGGTGGCCCGGTCACCCAGCCATCCAGCGAAGTAACCTGCGCGCGGGCAAAGCATGCCCGGCCTGCGGCAGGTCCGCCGGAGAGGCGGGCGCTGCAGACTGCGATCAGCCGCCCCTGGGAGTCTCGGGTTACGTACGGGTCGCGCCAGGCGCCGGAGGCGGCCACCTGCTCGTTCTCCCGCTCGTAGGGTTCATCCGCGCAGCGCGGCCAGCAGGGCGCCGCGACGCTGCACTTGTCCCAGGTGATCAGGTCGCTGCTGACCAGGAGTCCGCCCGCCTCGCCTCGCGAGAGGGCGCCGGTATACGTCATGTAATACCGACCGTCATCATGACGAAACACCATTCCCGTACCCGAGGCGCCGTCGTCCCAGGCGCCCGGCTCTCCGGTCAACCGGATCTCGGGCAGATCGCTCCACGTAACCCAATCACTTGAAACCGCGTGGCCCACGTACCCCCACGCGCCCCCCGGTTTGTTCGCCAGGTAAAACAGGTGAATCTCTCCATCAGGGACGGCATAGATCCAGGTGTCCCAGAGGCGCAGGTGATCCTGACTCGGCACAAAGTTCATGGGTCTGATTTCCGATGACAACACCACTCTGGGGTTTCAGAGGAGCGGCGCATGTTGATAGACCTACGATCCGCCCTGTCCTATACAACGGTAGGTCGCCGCCGCTCGACGGCTCCAGTCCACACGGTGCACACGAACATAGTCCGTTCCCGCGTCGGCCAGGTGGGCCGAGATCACCGCCGATTCGAGGTCTCGCCCCTCCGGCGCCGCACCTTCTCCGAGTCCCAACCGACTGATGAAACTCTTGCGCGAGTGCCCGACCAGGAGAGGCAGCCCCAGATCCCGGAACTCCGGGACACCGCCGAGAAGCCGCACATTCTGCTCGGGCGTCTTGCCGAAACCGATACCGGGATCGAAGATCAGACGGTCCGCAGGAATTCCAGCAGCGGTGAGCTCTCCAACTCGTTCGCGAGCCCAAAGCATGACGGAGGCGACGGCATCCAGTTCCGTCGGGAGCGTCTTTCCCGCCTCAGGGGGCACCGCCACGCTGTGCATGAAGACGAATGTGGCGCCGGATGTGCCAACCGCACTCACCATTCGCGGATCGCTCCCGCCGGTCACGTCGTTGATCCAGTCGACGCCTGCGCCGATCGCCCGCAGCGCGGTCTCGGGATTGCGCGTATCGACACTCACCATCGGCCGCTCCCGTGTTTCTCCCGCCCGCTCCGCCACCAGGAGTCGAGTGAGCTGCAGAACCGGCTCCAGTCTCGCCCACTCCTCCCGCGGGTCCAGTCGCTGGGCGCCCGGCCGGGTCGACTCGGCGCCGACATCCAGCACCGTAGCGCCTTCGTCCAGCAACTCCGCGGCGCGCCGCAGTGCGAGGTCGGGGCTGGCGTACTTCCCGCCGTCGGAAAAGGAATCCGGCGTCAGGTTGAGGATCCCAACCCACTGCGTCAGCATCTGGGCCGAAACGCGAGCTCGATCCCGCGGTGACCGGGACATCCGTCCGCCGGAGTCCGCGTGCTCGATCGCCAGGTCCGCGGCCGTGCGACCCATCTCGGGATGCACCCAGTCCGGCGCTACCTCCCGCAACGGCAGCAGCACGAAGGGGCGGTGCACCAGTCCCGGATGGGGCAGGGTGAGCGCCTCTGATCGCAGCCGCAGGCTCTCCCATGTTAGGAGGTCGATGTCGATCTCCCGGGGGGCCCAACTGCCACGGTCTCTTCGGCCGAGGCGCTGTTCCAACTCCTTCATCTGCGCCAGGAGGACCGGGGGTTCCACAGTGGTCTCGACCGACAGACAGAGATTGAGGTAGGGACGACTCCAGCTATGTGGCGCATTTTCGGGGAGCAGCGCATCCGACTCGTACAGCCTCGAAACCGACTGAACGCGCGTCTCCCCCTCCAACCGCAGGAGCCGGAGCGACCGGACCGCGCGCCGAAGATGGGCCGCGCGGTCCCCCCAGTTGGAACCCAGCCCCAACACCACCGAACTCACGAGCCGACCCAATCCTTGAGCGAGAATTCCGCGCCTCCATGCAGCCCCTCAACCGGCGCCCGCGGCTTGTTCACGGTGATTCCAATTCGAGCGCCATCTCCGGCAAGTGGCCTCAGCACCTGCATCGCCTGCCAGGCCAGGTGTTCGATGAGACGAAACTCCTTCCTCGCCACGACTTCTCGGAGACCGTCCGCCAGAAGCACGTAATCTATGGCTTCCGAAAGCTCATCGCTCCAACAACCCTCCGGAGGTCGTTCGAATCGAATTTCCACCGTAAAGACCACGGGCTGAGGCGAGGCGCGCTCCGCGGCTGAGCACCCCAGCCGTGCAGCGCAGTGAAGTTCCAAGAGCCGGAGAGTGGCTGTCGGTCCCGCCCACTCCATCTTCAAGCACCTCCGTGAACCGTGCTCCCCGCAGGGAGCCGCCGAGCTCGCCCGTACCGGGGAATAGTTCCGCAATGCGGCACGCCGCCCTGCTCGAAGCCCGCCTGGTTTGGCAACGGCAAAATCAACATAAACCAACAAAGGTTATCTGGAATGCAGGAGTGCACTGGCACTTACAGACCTTCGGAAAGTCACCGTTGTCGAAGGGTGCAGAGTGAGGTAGCAGGATGGCCGGATCGAGGCGTGAGTTCCTATCGAACGTGAGTCTGGGTGTAATGACCGCCACGTTGGGCAGCAGCCTGGCATCGGAGCTTGGCTTGGGGATTGCCGCGGCGGGCGAAACGCCTGAGGCACTCAACTTCGGACGCCTCGAGCCGCTCGCCGCGCTCATGCAAGAAACCGCGCCAGACCGCCTGCTTAGTGTGCTTGCGGACCGCATCCGGACAGGGACTGAACTGAAGGAGTTGGTGGCTGCGGGAGCGCTCGCCAATGCCCGAACCTTCGGCGGCGAAGACTACATCGGGTTCCACACCCTGATGGCAATCTCGCCTTCGTACCACATGTCGAAGGAGATGCCGGCCGACCGCCGAGCGCTTCCCGTGCTCAAGGTGCTGTACCGAAACGCCAATCGCATTCAGGAGCACGGCGGCCGCAAGAGCGAAGTTCTCAAGGAGATCGACCTGCGCTCGTCGGGTCCCGGAACGCCTCCCACGGCGCCGCTGGGAGACCTGATCCACGCTCGAAATGTCGCCGATGCGGAGTTAGCGTTTGCGGCGATGGTTCGGCGAGGGGGCGCGGAACAGGCGTTCAACGAACTGCTTCCCACGGTTCAGGAGATGTGCGACGTGCACCGGGTCGTGCTCCCCTACCGGGCTTGGGATTTGCTGGACGTCGTCGGGCGAGAGCACGCGCACACGCTGCTTCGGCAGTCCGTTCGCTACTGCCTCAAGGCTGAAACCTGGAATACACCGTCTCCCCAGCGCGAACCCCGCACGCTGGTGCCTCGCCTGCTTTCCGATCATCGGCTCCTGGATCGACCCGCGGTCGGCACTCGGAATGCGGAGGATGCCTGGGTGGATGAGCTCTGCAAGACCTTCCTCTCCGCCTCTCCCACCGATGCAGCGGCAGCAGCGGCGGCAGCACTGGCGTCCGGCTATGCACCGGATGCGATCGGCGAGGCAATCTCGCTTGCGGCGAACCAGCTCGTGCTTCGTGACTCCGGCCGACCGGCACGCGAGGAGTCGATCGGCAAACCCATCGGCAGTGTTCACGGCGACTCGATTGGTGTTCACGCCAGCGACACCGCCAACGCGTGGCGCAACATGGCGCGCGTCACCACCACACGGAACACCTTCGCCACCCTCATCACCGGCGCTTACCAGGTGGCGTTGGATCGCATTCAGCGGGGCGGAGACTTTACCAACTGGGCGCCGCTTCCGCTCCAGGGTCATGTGGACCGTGTGACGGAGAAGGACGCTCCGGGCCTTCTTCGAGAGCTTGAGGCGGCCATCCGGGGCAACCTGCAAGCGCGGGCCTGCGCCGTGGCCCACAAGTACGGCATGCTGGGACATCCGGTCCGACCGCTGATGGACGTGCTGCTGCGGTTCGCCTGCAGCGAAGACGGCTCCCTGCATGCCGAGAAGTATTACCGAACTGTGTCGGACGAGTACGCCACCACGCGGCCGGCGTTCCGGTGGCGCCACATTGTTGGGCTGGCTCGGGTTACCGCAAGCGAGTACGGCCGACCGGCGCCCGGCTATGCGGAAGCCTGCCGGCTGCTCAACGTGCGGGACGCCTGAACCGAATGGCCTGCGCGCCCGACCCTACAGGCCGGGCGCGTAGGTAACACTCGGATCCACCTCATCCCGAAACGAGTTCAAATCGGGAAGCGGCACGAGGCGGGGTGAGCCTGATTGCGGCTCGCGATCGTAGAGATACAGGTCTCTACCACCGGCGCCGCTGATCCGCTCTGACACGAAACAGAGATAGCGACCATCCGGAGTCAGCGCCGGACTCTGCTCCGATCCGGGCCCGTTCAGCCCCGGCAGTTGCTCTACCCGGGCCGACCGACGGTCATAAAGGAAGATGTTCAGGTCGCCTGTCCCAGGCACTCCCTTCGGATCTGCAGGCCGGGACGAAACAAAGGCAATGAGCTTTCCGTCCCCGCTCAGGTACGGCTCCGTCTCGCGAGAGGTGGTGTTGAGGCCCGGCAGCGGGAGGTGCTTCCCCGACCGAAGATCGTACAGGTAGATGTCCTGCAGACCCACCGAGTCCGGGCGGCTCGCCGCGTAAGCCAACAGGGAGCCGTCACCGCTCAGACACGGCATGCGGTCGTCCTCGTCGCTGTTGAGGCCCGGCGTCTCTCGAAGCGTCCCCGTCTCCAGGTTGAGCACGAAGAGATTCCACCCCACGCCGTTGCCACGCCGAAGCGAGCTGAACGCCAGCCACTTCCCGTCATTCGACGGGCTCGGGGTCATCTCCACCGAGTCCGCGGCCGGTATCCTCAGGCTGACCTCCTGGTTGGCCGCGATGTCCCAGGCGGCCAGCTTCGCAGCCTTGCCGACGAACTCGTAGTTGTAGAAACAGAGCCTGCCGTCTCCCGACAGACGTGCCTGCACGTCGCTCCGCTCCTGGCCCGGGGGGATACTTCCCTGGAGCTTGCCCTGGCCCAAGCCATCGTGCCGATAGAAGTAAACGCGAGGATAACCCACGTTCTCCTTGTAGGACGACCACGAGATGAGCAGTGCCCGAGGCGGAGCGGCCTTCAGAGGCGCTGAATATCCCGCAATCGCCGAAGCCGCTGTCATCCCGGCAACCCAGCGCAAGGAGCGAACGAGCACCCCAGCTACTTCCCTCATACGAGGTCCGGGACGATTTGGCCGGATCCGACAAACGGTCGAAGCCGATCATCCAGGTTCGCGTTGAGGCCCAATCGGTGGTAGACCGTGGTGATGAAGTCCGCGAGCGGCACCGGCCGGCTGGCGGGATAGGCGCCTTGCAGATCGCTCTCACCAATAACCACGCCCCGCGGCACGCCGGCGCCGGCCATGAGAATAGACTGGCACGCGGGCCAGTGGTCGCGTCCGCCCCACTTGTTGACGCGAGGCGTGCGGCCAAACTCGCCGATTGCGACAACGAGCGTATTGTCCAGCAGCCCGCGCTCATCCAGATCTCGAAGCAGCGTGGACATCCCGTGATCGAACCGGGGACAGAGCTGAGTCTCCATTCGCTGCAGGCCGGGCAACTCGGCGCCATGGAGATCCCAGGCGTCATAGGCCGTCGCGCCGGCGTCCCCGAACCACTTGATCTCTACAAACCGGCTCCCCGCCTCGATGAGACGCCGAGCAAGCAAACAGCTCTGACCAAACTTGTTGGCCCCGTAGGCATCTCGCAGGGCCGTCGGCTCTCGCTGCAGATCGAATGCGCGGTGGACCTCCTCCGAAGTCAGGATGCTGACTGCCTTCTGGTAACTGGCGTCCCGCTCGGCGAGTATCGGGTCACTGTCGGCCGCACGGCGGAACCCGTTCATCTCCTCGATCAAGCGGAGTCGCCGTGACTGTCGCGGCCCGGTGACCTGTTTGGGCGGCTCAAAATCGGGCAGCACCACCTTTGGCTGCGAGGGATCCGGCACATGCACCGGATCGAAGGCGGCGCCGAGCCGGCCGCCACCCAGGCCCGGCATCTGATTGCCGAGCCGCACAAACGGAGGCAGGGTGCCGCGGGCGCCCCGAACCATCGTCGCGACGGCACAGATGGTGGTGTCGCCGTTGGGCAATCCCGTCAAGATGTGCTTGGGAGAGTGGACATCCAGACGGTGAGTGACGGTTCGCACGATGGCGTAGCGGTGCGCCTGCCGGGACATCAACGGGAGCAGTTCGCTGATGCGGATTCCGGAGATGTTCGTCTCGATCGCGCCATAAGGGCCGCGAATGTCCGCCGTTTGCTCCGGCTTGGGGTCAAACGTCTCGAACTGGCTCGGACCGCCATGGAGAAAGACGAAGATACAGTTGGGATGCTGCTTCGCCGTGCCCGGTGAGGCCGCCGCCCGGTCCAGCGTCAACCCGAGGGCGCCGATCCCGCCGAGAGTCAGCATATTTCTGCGGGTCAGCCCCTCGCAGTTTCGGACCCAACGTTCGCCCAGTTCAATCATTCGTGCAACACTCCGAAAGCCACTACCTGTTTCCCCAGAGCACCGGCGCTCGGAACCACACTGGTATTAGTATCGGCAGCACGGGGGTTGTTTCGCAAAATGAGATGTCATTGCGCGCTGCGATGGTCGGAAGACTGCCTTCCTCCCAAGACCTGACCGTACCGGTGGCGACGCGGATCGGAGACTCCTGAACGTTGAAACGCCCTCGAGTGAGCTCAACGGCCAGTCGCTGGTGGCTGGCGGCCTTTTACGTCGCCGCTGGGATGATGCACATGGTCAGGCCCACCGCGTACCTGGCGGTGATGCCGGGCTTCGTCCCCTTCCCACTGCAGTGCGTTTACGTCAGCGGCGCCCTGGAGGCCCTCGGCGGTCTCGGCGTGCTCAACGCCAGTGTCCGGCGACCGGCGGGATGGGGGCTCGTGATGCTGCTGGTCGTGGTGTTCCCCGCAAACATCCAGATGGCCTGGGACGCAGTCGTACACGCCAAGCCGCTGTGGGTGCAAGCGCTGCTGCTGGCCCGGCTGCCGCTTCAGTGGCCGCTCATCCTCTGGGTGGTTCGGGCGGCCGAGCTGCGCGGGCCCACCCAGGACAGAGTTCACCAGTTGTAGGTGAGGATGGTGCGTATCGCGCCGATGTCGACGTTGGGTCGATCCTGCGGAGAGTCGATGTGGTCGAACTGGTATCCGCCTTCCAGTTTCCAGTGCTTCCCGAGGGTTCGACGGAGTCCGGCGTAGAAACGCTCGCGTTCAAAGCCCGCCTCCGCACGGGCGCCGGCCGCATTCAGGTTGAAAATGGCTTCGGCGGAAGCGACGGCTTCCCAACGTCGATCGTGGTTCAGTGGAACCGTTAGCTTGATTTGCTGGCGATAGCGGTGAATTACTGGCGAGCCGTCCCCGAAAGTTCGCTGTTCCAGGGCTCCACGATGCGAAAGTGTCAGCTTTCCCAGGGGATGCTGGTACTGGACAAACTCGGTGGGACGATACTCATCCGGCGCTGCCGGGTTCGCGAAGTGCTGCCACACGAGGCCAACGCCCACAGTCAATCCCGGCCCCACCTGATACCCGAGCGTCGGGCGCAGCCCGATACGTTCGGAGTGCCGAATATCGTCCACCCACCGAGTCTGCACCTCCAGCGACGCTCTCCAACGCCGAGCGATCCGACCGGAGAGTGCAAGCGATGACCACTCCTGCAGATCCGTGTCCGATGCACGGACGGGCCGGACATGGAACCCCGACGCCGCAAGCACCAGCATCGCCCAGCGCAGCGGCAACCAGAACGGCCGCCCGAACGAGCAGTCCCCTACCGCGCTTGATCGACGCATCCCCAGGTCTCCCTCCGCTGCGGCCTTTCCGCACACTCCGCTCGGCCCGGTGGTTCAAGGGAGAGAACCAGCCGAACTCAATCCTGCGGTTACACGCGACCGATATTGCGTCGAAGGCAGACAGCGTTACCGGTTCCCATGGAGACTCGTTCACCAAATGTGTATCAGCTTCAACCCATCGCTCACACGCTGGCACAGCCTGCGCGTGCCGGCGATTCCGCGGAGGGGTGCGCCGGACGTGAGCTTTTGCCTGACGTTTCTTTGGCCTCACAGGATGGCCTGCCTGTTGAGCGACGCCTATCTTCGTCACTTTGAAGGACGCGCCAACTATTCGGTAGACCGAGGGCTCGGGCATGCCGTCTACTTCAATGAGGACACCGGAGTTCACTTCCGCTTCGACATCCGCCCCGCGGAGCTCCGCGAGGGGAGGTGGGACCACGAGTTAGCACAGTCTGCCGACGGGCTGTATCCAGTTGGAGTCACCTTCACGATGGACTACCAGAGACCTCACTTCTTCGCGTTGGAAGCAGCTCGTGAGATCGCGGTGTTGACCGAGTCCTTCGGACTGCTGGTGGACGACCCCCACTCGGCAGGCGTGGGTCGCGATCTGTTCGACCCGGATGCCTTCATTCGATCCTGGAATCTGGAGAACCGCTACGGAGAGGGCGGGGTGATCGGTTGGCGAGCGAGAGGCCTGCGACCCGCGTCTTTGCCCCGGAAGCGGCTTGAGAGCATCTGGCAGTAGAACTACAGCCTGCCCAGGTTGCGAGAGATGACCGAAGGTACGGTCACCCTCCCGCGCATCCTGCTGACACGAGCCAACGGAGTGCTCGTCACGTGGGCCGCGTGGGGAGATGCGCTTCCGGTTCTCCTGCCGAGAGTTGATCAGGTCCTCGTGTGCCGCATGGAGCTTCTCCCACCGCAGTCTGCCGGCGCAGCGCGCGTGCCGGACCAGTCCCTGGTTCCGTGGGATCGGGTTGCATCTGCCCTTCCCAGGGATCGATGGATCGCAGAGGGGCCCGAGGAGGGCCACTTCGCACTTCTGGGACCTTCCCCCCATCCGGCGGCATTGGAATTGTTCAAGAGCGTCGCCAGCTCTCGGAGCAGAGTGTCGCCGTACCCAATGAACCACGTTCTCGAAAACGAGCTCCTCGACGAGGTGCTCGGCGCCTCCGGCCCGGGCCGTCCAGCCGTAACTTTTGCAAGTACTCGCGAGTGAGACGCCGACTGGAGTGGCGCCTCGAATCCACGAAGCTGTCCGCGTTCTCCAGTCTCGGAGGAGTCCGCGTCCAGGAGAAACGAAATTCCCACCTGACACTTTCGTCGCCAACGTGACATCGCAGTGGGAAGGACCCCATGAGCTACGCTTTGGCATTTCTGCAGGCCGAGGATGCGCCGATCATCACCGCCGATGAGTACTTCCGATTCTTCGAGTCGAGACCCTACTATCAGGTCAATCGCGAGGTGGGTCAGGCCTTCTATCTCAACGAGAACACCGGAGTACACTTCGACTTTCAAATCCACCCCGATGAGCCGCCGGAACAGGATGATGAGGCAGAGGCAGCAACACAGTTGCCTGCCATCGCCCAAGAGCACCCGGCCGGCGCAGGCTCGGCGGCTCCGGACGCACCCGGCAGTTCTAGAGACCCGGGTGATGTCCTTGTCGTCAGCGTGGACGATCAGATCCTGGCGGGCGGGGAATTTGAAGAAGAGTTCGAAGAGGATGACGAGCCCGAAGACGGACTCGAGTTCGCGGGACTGACCTTTGAGATCAACTACTGTCGGCCCCACTTCTATGCATTGGAAGCGGCGCCGGAGTTGGATGCCCTGGTCAAGCGATTCGAACTCAGCGTGGACGATCCTCAAGCGGATGGGATGGGCCGGGGTCCTTTCGACTCGGATCAGTTCATCCAGAGTTGGAATTCCGACAATCGGTATGGCGTTTGGGCCGTCTATGGCGCCTCTGTGGGAGGACGCTTGCCTCCGGCCATGCCGGCGGCGGTGCTGCATGAAGTCTGGCTGTGGAACCGGCAAATCCCCGAACTCTCCGAGGCACTCGATCAGCGGGCGTTCGTGCCGCAAATTGTGATCACCATGGCGACTGGAGAGCCCAAGACCTGCGTGGTTTGGGTAGACGCACAGCCGATACTCCTCCCCAAGGTCGACTATGTTCTGCTGTGTCGCCGTGATCTCGCTCGGCGAAAGTCTCTGATTTTCCGCCGGAAGACCAAAGACATGGAGAAGCTGCTCGTCCCCTGGGAGCGAATCTTGCCGGTGCTCCCGCCGTCGCTCTGGGTGGAAGGAGATGGCGCCCCGGGCTATTACGCGCTTGGCGGTGTCGACCATCGTCCCACTGCGCTGCGGTTCTTCCGATCGCTGCCCTCTGCCTATGACGAATTGAAGCCGCTGGGCTTCAGCCGGATCCTGGACCTGGAGGTTCGTACGGAAGTCCTCGGGACACTGGAATGATCCCGGACAGGTCGGAGGCAGGCAAGGGGATCACGACTACTGGCGCTTTTTCTTCAAGAGTTCAGCGTGGACGCGGGCGACGTCCCCCATGTACCCGTTCTGGTCGGCCCGCTCGGCGGCTTTCAGAATGTAGCTTCTCGCCGGATCCGGCTCGCCGATCGCCTCGTGGTAGATCCCCAGGTAGAGATGCGCGTAGAAGAGCGGCTCGCCGGCCCGCTTCACTTTCGGCGCGGCTTCCGCGGCGGCAATGACATCCTTGGGCGTGGCCTTCCCGGCGAACAGCCGATGAACCTCCGCCATCGGGATGCGACTGTCACCGCTGATCGGGATGAGCTTCTTCCGGGCGGACTCCAGACCTTCAGCTCGAGCGGTACAAAGAAAGTGCCAGACAGCGTTCTCCACGTCATTGGTGTTGACGGTCTGATGGAGCTCAAATTGCTCTTTGCCGTCCTTGAACCGCCCTGCGTAATAGAGTGAGATCCCCCGCTGCCAATGGTGCGGCCGTTCAGAGGGCGCCCGCTTCAGGAACTCATCGAAATCGGCGACGGACTCGGCAAACCTTCCGGCCCGGAAGTTGGACTCTCCTCTCCCCTGCCAGCCTTCGGGAGCCTTCGGGTCCAGTCGAATCGCCTCCGTGAAGTCCACCAGGCTCATCGCATGCTCCCTTTGCGCCGAGTAGAGGCGGGCTCGCAGGAGCCAACTCTCAATTCGGCGGGGGTCCAGTTGAACCGACTGCTCCGCCAGGGCGATGGCCTTTTTTCCGTCACCTTTCTGGTAAGCTTCGATGGCCCGTCGGGCAAGATCCGCGGGATCCTTGTCGTCCGCTGCGACGACCCCGCCGACGATCACCGCGCACAGCAGAGGCAGTGCGACGCGTAGAAACTCGGATCGAATCATCTGTTGGCCCTCGACTCCATCGGCAGCGACTTCGCCGGCATGGCGTTCAGTTGTCGACGGGGCCCGGAGTTCCCTGTGTTGGCAGCAGTAAGCCGGCAATGTTCGCCGGACCGCCGCGACATGACCATCTCGGCTTGGTCTCGCACCGCGGACGGAGCCGACTGAGTCTCAAATCGACAGGGCCAAACGTCGCCGGGGCAGGTGAACCCGGGCGGCGGGTGGGAATGTCTGGGGAACAACTCGCCGATGCCGGCCCGCCTTCAGCCCGGGCAGTCGGGCGGGAAGCGGAGCTTTCAAATGATTGTGACGGCTGCGGAACTTCGGGAGCTGGTCTACCACATTTTTCACTCGGCCGGCTGCGGCGCCAACGAGGCTGGGTGCATCGCAAGACACCTCGTGGAGTCCAACCTGGTCGGGCACGACTCCCATGGCGTGATCCGGGTGGCCAGCTACGTGCAGTG
>SYKE01000103.1 GCA_005798285.1 Actinomycetota bacterium | reverse complement strand
TGCGCTTCCAGGAGCTTTCGGAGCGGGATGCGGCGTTGGAAAGAACTGGCGCCGCGCGCGGCGAGTGCGGTTCGGACGGAGCCCACCGGCCGGCGCTGAAGGTAGAAGCGCGGACGCGGCAGGATGCCGCGCTCGATGAGGATCTCACG
The DNA here is from genome assembly GCA_005798285.1 of Actinomycetota bacterium. Lineage (GTDB taxonomy): Bacteria > Armatimonadota > SYMT01 > SYMT01 > SYMT01 > F1-80-MAGs030. The sequence continues at coordinate 23,964 of SYKE01000103.1, read as the reverse complement.
CACGAACAGCAGGAGTCGGTTCAACCACAGCATCTTGCCCACCTCAACCTCACGGAACCCGTGACGGAATAGCAAACTACTGTTTGACAGTGTATCCGCACCTGCTCGGGCTGTCAAGCGATGTTTGCATGTTTGTTTGAAAGTCCATGCCAGAATTGCTCTCGACCGCGCTTGCGCGGCTCCCCCGACCCTTTTCCGGCGCCATCTTCGACTGCGACGGCACCCTGGCCGACACCATGCCCCTGCACTACCAGGCGTGGGAGCACACGATCTCGGTTCACGGTGGGGAATTTCCCGAGCGACTGTTCTATGAGCTCGGCGGAGTTCCGACCCCCGAAATCGTTCGGATCCTAAACGCTCGGTACGGGATCTCCCTGGACCCCGAGCGGATCACTCACGAGAAGGAGGCTCGCTATGCGGAGCTCCTCCACCTCGCGCAGCCCATCCAACCCGTCGTTGATCTCGCGCACCTTCTCTTTCAAGAGTTTCCGCTTGCAGTCGCATCGGGCGGCCAGCGGCCGCTCGTGGATCGCACCCTGGTGGGTCTGGGAGTCACGGAGCTTTTTCTTGCTGTGTGTACCACGGAGGACGTGGAGCGCGGCAAGCCGGAACCCGACCTCTTCCTGCTGGCAGCCCACCGGATCGGAGTGGCGCCCGAGAGCTGCGTGGTGTTCGAGGACAGTGACCTGGGCCTGGAGGCAGCTCGACGAGCAGGAATGCAGGGTGTGGACATTCGGCCGTGGGCTCCGGAGAGGAACTTCTAGTGGCGGTTTCCCGGGGCGCGGCGCCCCCCCCCCGCACGCTCGCGGAACGACTGGAGTTCCCCTTCCCAACGCCGGAGGTCCACGCCGGGATTCCTCTGGGCAATGGCGTCTCCGGCGCGCTGGTCGGTTCGAACCAGAATCGCGTGAGCCTGGTCATCAATCGGGCGGACTACTGGGACCATCGTGGCGGACTCGAGTTTGGGCCGGACGCCACCTACAACAATTTGAAGACGTGGCTGGAGGCGGGCAACGAAGCGCGTCTCCGTGAGGTCTTTGAAGGCAGCAGGCAGCTCGAGCCCGGCGTGCCGCCGAGGCCGACCCGCTTGCCCATGGGGCGAATGGAACTGGTGCTCCCATCCGGCTGGGCGGTTCAGAGCGGGGGGCTTCATCTGTGCAATGGCGAAGCCGAACTGGAGTTGAGCGGTTGGGGTCGTCGCAGCGGCCGCGGCGCCGAGATCGCCAAGCTTCGCGCGGTGCTCCTGCGGGACCGCCCGGTGCTGTGCATTCGAGTGACGGGTCTGAACGGCGCGGAGATTCGGGTGGAGAGCCGGCCGCCGGACAGTCCTGAGGTCCTGAAGCACTTCCGAGAGTTTGGCTTCCCTCCAGCCGAGAGATTTGACCTGGGCGAATTCGGCGGATGGGTGCAGGAGTGCCCTGAAGAGCCTGCGATGTGCGCGGGTTGGCTGACCCACTCGGCGCCGGGCGGACTGATCCTATATGTGACCGCCGTGTTCGCCGAATCCCCGGTCGCCGCGCGGCGGGACGCGCTCTCGATGCTGGAGCAGGCCCGAAGCGAGGGCTTCACCCCCGCCAGCGCACGAACCTACTCCTGGTGGGGTCGGTGGTGGGCGCAAGGGGCGGAAGTTCGTCTCGACGATCCCCACGCCGAACAACTCTATTACCTCGGAATGTACAAGCTGGCGGGGTTGTCGGTGCCCGGCTCCCCGGCGGCGACCTTGCAAGGGCCCTGGGTGGAGGACCACCGCCTGCCCCCCTGGAGCGGCGACTACCACTTCAACATTAATGTGCAGGAGTGCTATTGGCCGGCGTTTTCGGGCAACCACCTGGAGTGCCTCGAACCGCTCTCTCGCATGCTGCGGGAGTGGGAGCCCACCCTACGAGCGAATGCCCGCGCGTTCGTGGGCGCCGTTGATGGTCGGATGCTTCCGCACTCGACCGACGACCGCGGTCGCGCGATGTCGGGCTTCTGGACCGGGTTCGTGGATCATGGATCCACGGCCTGGACCGGTCACCTGCTCTGGCAGTACGCGCGATACTCGGGGGACACGGAGTACCTCCGTCACACTGCCTACCCATTCCTCAAGGGCGCGATGCGGGTTTACGAGGCGATGCTAGAGGATTCGGGCCGCGAGTTCAGTCTCCCGGTCAGCGTTTCTCCCGAATATGGCGGGGCTGCGCTGGAAGCCTGGGGACGCAATGCCTCATTTCAACTGGCTCTGATCCACTGGTTGTGTCGTGCGCTCATCGAGATCTCCGGACTCCTGAACCTCGACGCTACCGACCGCCAGCGCTGGGAGGAGATTGATCGACGGCTTCCGCTCGGCGCCATCGACCCCGAGCAGGGGCTGCTCCTCTGGGAGGGTCAGCCTCTGGCGGAAAGTCACCGGCATCATTCGCACCTGGCGGGGATCTACCCCTTCGACATTTTCGACAGCCTGGGAGAGCACCGACAGCTCATTCGCCAATCACTGCGTCGGCATACGGAAGTGGGGATGGGGAAGTGGACCGGTTGGTGTGTGCCCTGGGCCGCCATCCTCCACGCGAGACTGGGAAATGGCGAGCAGGCATCTTTGATGCTGGACCTCTATCGCCGCGTGTTTGTAGGCCCGGGACACTTCAGCACCCATGACGCACGGTTTGCCGGAGTGAGTGTGATGGACCGCCGGCCGGACATCATGCAGCTTGAGGCCAGCCTGGGCGCTGCCGCGGCGGTACTGGAGATGCTGCTCCACACGGCGAACGGCGTACTCAAAGTCTTTCCGGCAGTTCCGCCTCACTGGCGGGACGTCTCGTTCGATCGGATTCGAGCGGATGGAGCGTTTCTGGTGTCCGCGGTGCGGTCCGAGGGAGAAACGCGCTCGGTCAAGATTCATAGCGAGGTGGGGACGACCCTCAAAATCGCGAATCCCTGGGGTGACGGGCCGTTTCAAATCCGGCAAGCGGGAGAGCCGGTCCGGCACGTACGCGGCCGGCATCTGGAGCTCACCACGACCCCCGGCGCCAGCCTGGAACTGAGTCGAGCCTGAGGCGCGTCCTGGCTACGCGGGCCGGTTGCGACGATACTTTGAAGCCACCGGGCCGGACTGCCCCTGGTACTTGGAGCCGAGTGCCGGATGCCCGTAGGGCCGCTCCGCTGCGGCGTCCATCTGGATGAAGGAAAGCTGTCCGATCTTCATTCCCGGCCAGAGCCGAATCGGCAGCGGAGCCACATTGCTCAGCTCCAGCGTGATCTGGCCGTTCTTCCAGCCGGGGTCCACGAATCCTGCAGTTGCGTGAATCAAGAGGCCCAGGCGACCGAGCGACGACTTCCCCTCGATGCGGGCAACGATGTCGTTCGGCAGCGTGAGGCGCTCCAGCGTGGTTCCGAGCACGAACTCGCCGGGATGAAGCACGAACGCGTCACCCTCCCCAACCGCGTGCTTCTCCATCAGGTCGTCGTTCACGACATAGGGATCGATGTGCGATGCCGTGTGGCGACGAAAGACGAGGAAGGAATTGCCCAGCCGCACATCCACAGAAGCCGGTTGGATCTGCGCTTCGTCGAGCGGTTCAATGACGATCTGCTGCTCTGCGAGCAAACGCCGGATCGTGCCGTCGGAAAGGATCACGAGCTAATTCACTCCGTTGGCCGGCGGTGTGCCGGCCGTCGCGCGCAACTCTCCGGGCGCCCAACGGGGAGGGCGCTGCAGCACGTCTCCGTCCGGGTCTACCGCAACGGATGTCACCATTTCGGGCGACTCGAACCGAAACTCCTGCCGCGCCGACCGGAGTCGAATGCTCCGACGGTGCGCCTTGTTGCCGGCCTCAAAGTCGATGGCGAGGCGGCACTCGTAGGGTGCGTTGTCCTGTTGGACGGTGAGCACCAACTCACTACCGCCGTTCGGCAGCGTCTCGGTGCGAAAGTCATACGACAGTTCGATCCCGCCCACCCGGTTCAACCACTGATCGAAGAACCAGGTCAGCGGTCTCCCGGCTTCGGTGGCAGCGATCGCTTCGAAGTCCGAGATCTTTGCGGTGGAGAAGTGTCGCTCGGCGGCGAGCCGTTTGAGGCAGCGGAAGAAGGCGCGATCCCCGATTTCCCTCCGGAGCATGTGGAGAACGATGGCTCCCTTCTCATAGAGGATCGCGTCGGAGGCTCCCACGGGCTGATACGGATCCGTCTCGTAGATCGCTTGATCGCCGAGCTTTTGTGTTTCGCTGAAGTAGCGCGTCGTTCCGGCCCGGATCCGCGAGGCGAGAATCCTGGCGTTGCCTCCTCGACCGGCGGCGAACAGCCAGGCCGAATAGTTTGAAAACGCCTCCGTGAGCCAGGCGGCGCCGAGCCCTTGCGGAAACACGAGATTTCCCCACCACTGGTGTGCGATCTCGTGCGCGAGAAACTCCCGGTCCAGACGGGGTCCCGCAAATGCCTCCTCGGCGATCATCACGAACGAGGTCGTGCCGTAGCCGCCCGGGAATTCGGAGATTTCGGAGATGCCTAGCTTTTCATAGGGATACGGGCCGAACAGCTTCTCGTAGAACCGGATCGCGGCGGCGGCCTCCTTCAAGAACGCGGCGGCACGGGCGCGGTGTTTCGGATACGTGTAACACGTGATCGGCACGGGCGGGCGGGAGATGCCGGGTGGCGCGTACACCACGATGCTCCGAGACTCATATTTTGCCGCCGTCAACGACACCATCGAGGCATAACGCTCGGTCTCCCAGTGGTACGTGCGCATCCCTCCACTCTCCGACTTGCTGAGCAGGTTGCCGACGGAAACAACCTGATAGGGGAGCGGTACCGTCGCCCGAACAGATACCGGAGATCGGAAGTCCAGTTCGCCGGTGGCCGGATACCAGCGGCTCTCGGAACGTAGAAACACGCCCTTTCCGTCGATCAGATCCCCGCTCTGGCTCATCTTTCGGCCGCCGGTCCGTTCATATCTCACGCGGACCGACGCCGTTCCGTTCGGTGGAATCACGCGAGCAGGACGGATGCGGAGCAGGTCGTTCGGATGCTCCACGCCAGCGCCGGAGCCGTTCACCCAGACTTCAAGCGCGCGACACTCCGGGTGTAGGCTGAAGTCGAGCTGCGACAGCTCAGCGCCTCGGGACCGAATCCGTATGTCCGCAGTCGCCTTGAAGCGGTGGGCCGCTGGTTCGAGCGAGACCTCCAGGTCGTACTGGGTGATCTCAAATGGACTCGGCTTGTGAGGGATCGGGGATGTGCGGCGGCCGGGCTGCTCCCGAGAGGCGACGGGAGCTTCTCGCGAGGGTACGCCCCGCGCTGGCTCGGGAGCCGGTGGCGGGACGGCCGCGGCCGCCGTCTGGGGCGCTCTTGCATCGACTTCGGACCGTGCAGCCCGTTCCCTCGATGCGACGGGCTCGCTGGTCGCCAGCTCCTGGAGACGCTTGCTGGCCTCAGGGTGGCCCGGACTAACCCCGAGCACGCGCTCGAAGGCGCGCCGGGACTCGTCGAGGTTGCCCCGCTCTCGTTCGTCGATTCCGGCCTGATAGTACTGGGCTACTCGCTCGGAGCGCTGGAGCCGCCGCACCTGCTTCACCGTCCATCCGGTGGTTGTTCCGGCGGCGATGAGCGCGAGCAAGATCCAGGCGGGCCGGCCCCGGTCAAACCGGCGAGAGAGACGCAGGATCACCCACAGAGCCGCGCACCATGCCAGCACGCTGAAGGCTATGAGCATCGTCATGAGACGCAAATCCTCGCGAAGGTGGAACCGTCCGGGGCCTTCTACCACTTTGTATTATGGCAATGCCGGGATCGGTCGGCGTCGGGAAACGCCGTCGAGGCAGCTTCCCGTTCGGGCTCTCACTTTGATCCACCAAGTGCCATGTGATACTCTCACACGAGGTCTGGCGACCTACCTGGTCCGTCGGCAGAGAAGTCTTCCAAAAGCGACAGAATGAGTCGAATCCCGCTTGCGTCCACTCGGGTCAGCCCCGACATCGCCCCCGGCGTCAGTTCGGTCAACTCCCGCCTGCGGGAAGAAGTTCTCGAGACGCTCGATGCGGGCCGACGACACCTTTTTTCCATCCAGGATCCAGGGGGTTACTGGGTTGGCGAACTCGAAGGCGACACCATTCTGGAGTCGGAGTACATCCTCCTCAGCCACTTCATGGGGTGCCTGGATGCGGATCGGCTCCGCCAGCTCTCGAACTACATCCGTAAGGTCCAGCGCCCCGAAGGGGGTTGGTCGATCTACCCCGGCGGACCGGTGGAGATCAGTTCCTCCGTTAAGGCGTACCTCGCCCTCAAGATGGCAGGCCTGTCCGTGGATCATCCTGAGATGGTTCGCGCCCGCCAAGCGATCCTGAAAGCGGGTGGGGTCACGGCGTGCAACACCTTCACAAGGATCTACCTGTCGATTTTCGGGTTGTACGACTGGTCGGGTTGCCCGGTGGTCCCGCCGGAGCTGATCCTGCTGCCCAACTGGTTCTACTTCAACCTCTACGAGATCTCGTCGTGGTCTCGAACGATCGTCGTGCCGCTGTCGATCCTGTGTGCGCTCCGGCCCCACTGCCCGGTCCCGGTTGACATCGACGAACTCTTCGTCGGCGGACGGCATGGGAAGCACCTGCGACTGCAGAAGACGCCTCAGTTGTTCACGTGGCGCAACTTCTTCCTCAACATCGATCGGTGTCTTCACTTCTTCGAAGAGCGTGGGATTCTGCCCTGGCGAAAGAAGGCGATGGCCGCATCCGAGAAGTGGATGTTGGAACACTTCAAGGACACGGGCGGGTTGGGGGCGATTTTCCCCCCGATCGTGAACGCTCTGATGGCGATGCGATGTCTCGGCTATCCGGACGATCATCCGGAGGTGCTGGGCCAGTGGAAAGAGATCGAGGCGTTTGAGATCGTCTCGGGCGACACCATGCGCGTCCAGCCGTGCATCTCCCCGGTGTGGGACACAGCGCTTTGTGCGATGTCGCTCCAGGCAGCGGGAGTATCGCCGGACGACGCGAACATGGTTCGCGCGGGAGAGTGGCTCCTCGACAAGCGGATCCGCAAGAAGGGAGACTGGGCGGTCAAGCGGCCGAATGCTCCCATCGCGGCCTGGTACTTCGAGTTTGCGAACGAGTTTTATCCCGACATCGACGATACCGCTGCGGTACTGCTGGCGCTCCACGGGACCCGTCTGCCCAATGATGCCTTCAAGCAAGACATTTGCGGGCAAGCGATTGAATGGACCTTTGCCATGCAGGGTCGCGACGGCGGATGGGCTTCGTTCGATGTGGACAATGATCGCACTGTTTTCACCCAGATCCCCTTTGCAGATCACAACGCGATGATTGACCCGAGCACGTCCGACATCACCGGACGCGTGCTGGAGATGCTGTCGCGCTATGGTTACGATCGGCGAGATCCTCGGGTGAAACGTGCAGTCGACTTCCTCCGTCGGGAGCAGGAGCCGGATGGAGCCTGGTTTGGGCGGTGGGGTGTGAACTACATCTACGGCACATGGCAGGTCCTGAAGGGCCTCACATGCATCGGGGAAGACGTTCGATCCGAGTACATCCAGCGCGGCGCCGCCTGGCTTCGGTCGGTTCAGAATGCCGACGGCGGCTGGGGCGAAAGCTGTCGATCTTACGACGATCCATCGCTGCGCGGTCAGGGTCCCAGCACCCCGTCACAGACGGCCTGGGCGCTGATGGGACTGATCACCACTGGTGATGTGTCTTCTCCAGAGGTTCTTCGCGGCGTCGAGTACCTCTGCCGCACTCAGAACCCGGACGGATCGTGGAACGAAGAGTGGTACACCGGTACCGGTTTCCCGAAGGTGTTCTATTTGGGGTACCATTTGTACCGCCAGTACTTCCCGATGTTCGCATTGGGGATGTACGCCCGGCAGATCGAACTGATCCAGAGCTAGCCAAGCCAAGCAAATGCGGCGCGGCCGTGGCCCGAAAGGGTCCGCCGGACTGTGCCGCGAGAAACAGCCATGCGTTTTCCTCTCCACGTGACGACCGACAACATTCGTCACCAGATCGATCAGTCCCGCAAGGGCAATCGGCGCTACCCGCTGGTGCTCATGCTCGAGCCCCTCTACACTTGCAACCTGGCCTGCATCGGCTGCACTGTGGAGCGGCACACCGGCAAGCTCAAGGACCGCCTCACGGTCGACCAGTGCCTCGAAGCCGTGGACAAGAGTGGAGCGCCGGGGGTTTCGATCTGCGGTGGGGAGCCCACGGTGTATCCCGAGCTCAAGGAGTTGATTGACGGGATCATCAAACGACAGCGCCACATCTACCTCTGCACCAATGCGCTGTTGCTCGAGACCAAGCTCTTCGGCGTCGTCGACCCCCATCCTCGCCTCACGATCAATGTGCATCTGGATGGGATGCGCGCGACTCACGACTACGTTTGCGATCGCGAAGGCGTCTTCGACAAAGCGATCGAGATGCTCAAACTCGGCAAGAAGCTGGGTTACCACTGCATCACCAACACCACCATCTTCAAGGAGACGAAGATGGAGGAATTGGAAGAGCTCCTCAAGTTGCTGGAGGACATCGGCACCGATGGCGTGTTGATCTCCCCGGGCTATGAGTATGAGAGCGTCGACCGCGACATCTTTCTCTCTCGGCGAGAAACTGAAGAGAAGTTTCTCCGGGTGCTGGAGCTCAGCAAGAAGCATCGGATCACCTCCACGCCGATGTTCCTGGAGTTCGCCGCCGGCCTCAGAGAGTTCAAGTGTTCGCCCTGGAGCACGGTCACCTACACTCCGATGGGGTGGAAGGGACCCTGCTACTTGATCGGGCAGAAGTATTACGAAACCTGGGAAGAGTTCTGGAACGGCGTGGATTGGGAGTACTGGGAGAGCCGCCAGGATCCTCGGTGTCAAAATTGCAAGATGCACTCGGGATTCGAGGCTTCGGCGGTTCGAGAAGCCGGCAAGAGTCCGGCCCAGTTGATCCGCCTCGCCGCCTGGAATTTCCTCGGCTAAGGTGCCCGTCTTTCTCACCGGAGCCAGCGGTTTTGTGGGGAGCCGTCTCGTCCGCAAGCTTCTGGCTCGCGGCGAGACGGTTCGATGTCTGGTCCGCAAAACCAGTAGCCCCCGCAATACCGAGGGTCTCGCCATTGAGCGCGTGGAGGGCGACCTCCGGGATCCGGAAAGCCTCCGACATGGGATTTCCGGCTGCAGCGTGGTCTACCACGTGGCTGCGGACTACCGCCTCTGGAGTCGAAACCCGCGCGAGCTGTACGAAAGTAACGTACAGGGCACCCTAAACATCCTCTCCGCTTCGGATGCAGCCGGGGTGGATCGGGTGGTCTACTGCAGCACGGTGGGCGCGCTCGGGAACCCCGGTAACGGTACGCCCGGCACAGAGGACACACCGGTTTCGCTCGATCAGATGGTGGGGCACTACAAGCGCTCCAAGTTTCTAGCCGAGCAGGAGGTGGTCTCAGCCGCGAAGCGTGGACTGCCGGTTGTTATCGTCAACCCCAGCACGCCGGTGGGACCGAATGATGTGAAGCCCACCGACACGGGGCAGATCATCACCCGGTTCTTGAACGGACGCATGCCGTTCTATCTGGACACGGGGTTGAACCTGATCGACGTCGATGATGTTGCGGACGGTCACATCCTCGCCGCCGAGCGCGGCCGGGTGGGTGAGAAGTACATTCTGGGCAACCGGGACATGTCGCTGGGAGAGATCCTCTCCCTCCTGGCCGAGTTGACCGGCCTCCCGGCCCCTCGTGGTAAAATCCCCCTCGGCGTCGCCCTGGGAGTCGCCCGGGTCAATCAGTTCTTCGTCGGAAGTCTTCTGGGTCGAGAGCCCGGAATTCCGGTGGAGGGGGTGCTGATGGCCCGGAAGAAGATGTACTTCGACCCGAGTAAGGCCGTCTCTGAACTGGGGTTGCCGCAGTCGAGCGTCGATGACGCGCTCCTCAGGGCCGTGGAGTGGTTTTGCCGCAACGGGTACGCTCCCACGCCGCAAGAGCTTCGAAAGCAACAAGAATCCGTGGCGCCCGGCGCTTGAAACCGGAGAAACAAATCCATGAAGGTCTACCTGGCCAAGGAAGTCGGCTTCTGCTTCGGCGTCAAGCGCGCCATCAACATGACGCGTCAGGCGCTCGCCGAGCACGACGATGTCTACATCCTTGGGGATGTCGTTCACAACCGGACGGTGACCAGTGAATTGGAAGCCCGTGGCCTTCAAAAGGTGAACGAGCTGGAGGACGTGCGCGGCGGCACCATGGTCATCCGCGCCCACGGCCTTCCCTCGGCTCGGATTCAGGAAGCCCACGATCGGGGCCTCCGGATCGTAGATGCGACCTGCCCGATCGTGACGCAGGCCCAGGAGGCCGCCCTCGAACTGGAGCGGCGCGGGTGTCAGGTCGTGATCATCGGCGACAAGAACCATGCCGAGATCAAGGGCGTGATTGGGAACCTCAAGAATCCTGCCCTGGTGGTGGACAGCGTCGAGGAGCTGCACGAAGCGCATCTCGACAAGCGCCTTCTGAGGAAAGTCGGCGTCATTTTTCAGACCACCCACTCCTTTGAACTGTGCTCATCCATCGTCAACGAGTTGATCCTGATGGCCAAGGAAGTGCAGGTCATCAACACGATCTGCCGCCCCGTGCGAAACCGGCAGATGGATGCCGTGGAACTGGCGGAGAAGGTCGACATCATGATCGTGGTAGGCAGCCGTTCCAGCGCCAATACCATCGAGCTCAAGCATCTCTGCCAGAAGTACAATCCGCGGACCATCCATGTGGAGAACGCCGACGAACTGGACATGGCTCAGTTCGCCTCGGTTGAGCAGGTCGGCATCGCCTCCGGACTGTCCACACCGCCGGATACGGTGGAGGGGGTGCGCCGCCGTCTGATGGTGTGGGATCAGGATCGCGCCCGTGCGGGCGCCGCCCTTGCAGAGGCCTGAGGCTGACTCGGAGGGGGACCGGCTGCCCGTCCGAGTCCCTCTCCGGCGTACCGCTATGCCTCGAGTGTGTGTGATCGTCGCTGTCCGGGCGGAATTGGCTCCGTTTGCCAGGATCCTGGAGCCCGGTCGGGGATTGCCGCCCATCCCCCGACACTACCCGGCGCTCGCCGGATCCCTTGGGGGAATTCAGATTCTGGTTCTGGCCGGAGGAGTGGGTTCCACGCGATCTGCCGAGGCCGCCGGTGAGGTCATTCACGAGTGGCGGCCGGACTGGCTCATCGCCGGCGGAGCGGGCGGGGGACTTCAACCGGGGCTGGAGATCGGCGTTCTGGTCGCTGCAGATACGGTTCACCACCCGAGCGGGGAGCGATTTGAACCGTCAGGCCCGGTGTGCGACGCTATCGGCGTACGGGTCGGCGCCATGTACTGTTCCGACCGAGTGATGATCACCGCGGACGAGAAGCGTCGGGCGGGACGCGAACACAACCCGGGCGCCCTGGTGGTGGAGATGGAAACGGCGGGCATCGCGCGCGAGTGCATTCGGCGGCAGGTGAGGTGGTCGGCTCTGCGGGGTATCAGCGATCGAGTCGAGGACTCGCTGCCCCTGGACTTCAACCGGCTGCGCGATCCGGATGGAGACCTGCCCACTGGCCGGGTCGCCCTCTCGGCGATGGCGCAGCCGTCCTCCATCCCTGGCCTCATTCGACTGGGTCAGGGCGCCGGTGTCGCCGCGCGAGCGGTGGCCTCAGCGATGCGCCATTGGATCCCGACTGCCGGAGCCGCTCTGGAATAGCCGGAAGTCGATGTCCCACGCCAGTGCGTGGCGATACAATTACGGCGCGCTTCTCGCGGTCATCCCATGCCAGTTTCACTTGCCGAAAGCTATCAGTTCTGCAGTCAGGTCGCTCGCACTCAGGCCAAGAACTTCTACTACTCGTTCCTCTGCCTGCCGGACGCCAAACGCGCCGCCATGTGCGCGGTTTACGCGTGGATGCGGCATTCCGACGACATCTCGGATGATGGGGGAGAAGCACGCGCGGATCGCATGCTGCGGTGGCGGCAGGCGTTCGACCGCGCGATGCAAGGGGACTACAGCGACAGTTCGGTGATGCCCGCCCTGCACGACGCGATCCGGCGATACTCCATCCCGCCGCGCTATTTCCACGAACTCATCGATGGCACCGAGATGGACCTTGAGCCTACACGGTACGAGACCTTTCAGGACACCTACCGCTACTGCTACCACGTTGCCAGTGTGGTGGGGCTCGTGTGCATCCACGTGTTCGAGTTTGAGGATCCGGCGGCGATCCAACTCGCCGAATGGAACGGCATCGCCTTCCAACTCACCAATATCCTTCGGGACCTCCGCGAAGATGCCGGGCTTGGCCGAATCTATCTCCCACGGGAGGATCTGGTGAGGTTCGGCTACTCTGAGGGTGAACTGGTCGTCGGAGTGCAGAACTCGGCGTTCCGAGCTCTGATGGAGTTCGAGGTCACTCGCGCTCGGGACTACTACGATCGGGCGGCGCCCCTTGTCGGGCTGATCCATGGCGACAGCCGTCCCTGCTTGAAAGCCATGCGGGCTATCTACGGCGGCATTCTGGAGAGCATTGTTCGCAAGGAGTACCGCGTCTTGTCCTCTCGGGCTCGCGTCCCGACCTGGAAGAAACTCTGGATTGCGGGTTCGGCGCTGGTGGAGGCTCGCGGCGCCCAGGGAGGCCTTCATTAAGCGCGTCGTGGTGATCGGCGCCGGGCTCGCCGGGTTGTCCTGCGCTCTGGCTCTCAGCCGACGGGGCTATCAGGTCACCGTCCTGGAGCGCAAGTCCATCCCGGGAGGGCGGGCCTCTTCCTACGACGCCCAGGACGCTTCCGGACCCGTCGACAATTGCCAGCACATCCTGATGCGCTGCTGCACCAACCTGATTCAGTTCTACGAGGATGCCGGCGTTGCCGACTGCATCGACTGGCACCGAACGCTCTACTTCAGGGAAACGAACGGCCGCGTCTCTAAACTTTACGGGACTCCCGGTCTACCCGCGCCCTTTCACTTGCTGCCCGCCTTCTTTCGGGTTTCCTTTCTGTCGGCTCGCGACAAGGTTGCTGTTGCGATGGGCCTGATGAGGATGCTCCTGATGAAGGAGCCCGAACCAGACTGCTCGATGGGTGACTGGCTTCGCGCGACCCACCAGACCCCTCGGGCAATCTCGCGCTTCTGGGAACCGATCCTCGTCAGTGCTCTGAACGAGTATCCTGATCGCTGCAGCGCCCGCTACGCCTTCATGATTTTTCGTCAGGGCTTCCTCTCGCACCCCCACGCGTATGAGATGGGAATCCCCAATCGACCGCTGAGATTACTCTACGGCCCCTGTGTCGATGCGGTGCGGTCCGCGGGAGGCGAGGTTCGCTTCCGGGCGTCCGTACGGGCTCTGGACGTGCGGGCAGGGGCCTGTGTGGGGGTAGTGACGGACGAGGGTCCCGTGGCGGCCGATGCGGTTGTCAGCGCGGCGCCGTTCGATCAGGTTACAGACCTGCTTCCGGACGCCTGGCGGGAGAACGCCTTCTTTCGGCGGTGGGCGGAGATGGATGTCTCGCCAATCAGCGCCGTGCATCTCTGGTGGGATCGTCCCGTGGTGGACCTGCCGCACTGTGCGCTGCTGGACACCGAGATCCAGTGGATGTTCGATAAGTCCGCCACCGAGGGGGATGGGCTTGGGACGTACATGGGACTGGTCGTAAGCGCCTCGCGAACCTGGCTGCCGAGATCGCGTCGAGACATCGTGGAGATCGCGGAGCGCGAGATGCGGGCGGCATTCCCGGCGGCGAAGGACGCGGTCTTGCGAAACGCCGTCGTCATCAAGGAAGCGCGAGCCACTTTCGCTCTGTCACCCGGCATCGACGCGCTCCGACCCTCGACCGCCACACCGATTGACGGCCTCTACCTGGCGGGAGATTGGGTCGACAACGGCTGGCCGGCCACAATGGAGGCGGCAGTGAGAAGCGGTTACGCGGCGGCGGAGCATTTGCTGGAGCGCGACGGCCGTTCCGAGAGTATTCGAGCTGCGGACCTCCCATGGCTGAGTCCGCTCGGACGACGATGGCGGACGCGGGGCAGGGTCCGTTAACGGCGGAGTGAAACAATCGGTGAGTCCGGTCGGGGTGGCCGGCTCGGGAGCGTTGTAAGATGGCCAGACTTTGGGGTCGGGATTGGTCTCGGGGCGAACTCGAGCGGCGGGTTGGAGACATTCAACAGATTGGCGGAGTGAGGCTCGTCGAACTGGCCGACGGCAAGGAACGGGGCGTCCGGGCGGCGCAGTTCCGAACCGGTACCGGATTCGCCTTCACCGTCTTGCTGGATCGCGCCCTGGACATCTCGAGCGCTGAGTACTGCGGCCGGTCGCTCAACTGGCGGTCCATGACGGAGGATGTGCATCCGGCGTACTTCGAGCCGGATGGATTGAACTGGGTGCGCACGTTCTACGGCGGCCTCGTGGTGACCTGTGGGCTGACCTGGGCCGGCGCGCCCTGCAGCGAACCGGTGGGGATCGGAACAAACCGATTGGGACCGCGAGACCTGGGGCTGCACGGACGGATCTCCCACACTCCGGCCAAAAACGTCTGGGCCGACGGCGAATGGGAGGGAGACGACTACCGGATGTGGGTCCGCGGCCGATGCCAGGAGAGCATGGTCTTCGCCGAAAACCTCATCCTCCACCGCGAGATCTCCACGCGAATCGGCGCGAATAGCTTCGAACTGGTGGACACGGTGGAGAACGCCGGCTTCGACCGAACAGAGCATCAGTTGCTTTACCACGTCAACATCGGCTTCCCAGCCGTGGATGGCGACTCGGAACTGCTCAGCCCTTCCAGCGAGATCATCCCCCGGGACGCGGATGCTGCTGCGGGACTGGACCAGGCGAGACGACTGGACGACCCTGTTCACGCCTACGACGAGAAGGCTTACTTCCACACGCTGTCGGGCGCCGGGGATGGGGCGACCGGCACTGCAATCGTGAACCGCAAGCTGGGATTCGGCGTGTTCCTCAAGTTCAATCTGAACGAGTTGCCGTACTACACCCAGTGGAAGATGATGGGCGAGCGATCCTACGTGGTGGGGATGGAGCCGGCGAACTGCCTTCCGGTGGGCCGAGCTGCCGAGCGGGAAGCCGGACGTCTCCAGTTCCTGGAGGGTCGGGAGACTCGACGGTATCGGCTCGAAATTGGAGCACTCACCAGCCACGCGGAGATTGACGAATTCGAGCGCAGCGTGGCGGCGTGGTCGGCGGGTTAGTCCGCCTCATCCGGTGCTTCGCCCTCGGCGACCTCGGGCGGTCGGAGGCGTTCGATACGAACTCGTCGAACCCTCTGGCCGCGCATCTCAGACACCGTCACCCGGAACTCGTCCGTCGCCACCGAGGCGCCCGCCTCAGGAATGGCTCCCAGTTGATCCAGCACCCAACCCGCAGCCGTGTCGGACTCACCGTCCGGCAGTGAAATGCTGAACGCCGAGCGCAAGTCGGCCAACGCCATCCCGCCGTCAACCGACCACAGTCCTTCGCTCAGCGGAATCACCGGCTCGGTCGGCTCCTCGAACTCGTCGTGGATTTCTCCCACGATCTGTTCCAGGATGTCTTCGAGCGTGACGATCCCGGCCGTGCCGCCATATTCGTCCACCACAGTCGCCATGTGAAGCTTGCGCCACTGAAACTCGCGGAGGAGCCGGTCGATCGACTTGCTCTCCGGCACGAAGACCATCGGCCGCCGGATCTCCCGCAGGTCTTTCACGGACACACTGAGGCCCGCGAGGTCTTTCGCATGGATCAGACCGATCACGCGGTCCGGGTTCCCGTCGCACAGGGGGAAGCGAGTGTAAGTGTGTCCCCTCGCAACCTGCAGATTCTTCTCCAGGGTCCACGTCAGGTCGAGGTAGACCATGTCGACCCGCGGCACCATGATGTCGCTTGCGACCTTGTCCCCGAACTCGAAGACGTGCTTGACCAGATCCACCTCGGAATCCTTGAGGATGCCGGACTCACCGGACGCGGTCAGGATCATCCGAAGCTCTTCTTCCGAGTGTGCCAAATCGTGCTCGGAGGTGGCGGGGATTCGCAGCAGCTTCAGCACGAAGTGAGACGCCGCATTGAGCAGGTAGATGGCGGGCTGAAACAGCTTGTAAAACCCGAGCAGTGGATACGCTACCGCCAGTGAGACCTTTTCAGGCTGACTGATGGCCCAGTTCTTTGGCGCCTGCTCGCCAACGACAATGTGAATCGCCGTAACGATCGACAGCGCCAGTGTGAACGCGATGGGGTGAAGCAACCGGTCGGGCACATGGGCTGCTTGGAGCAAGGGCTCCACCAACTGAGCCACCACAGGCTCGCCCACTCGTCCCAGCGCAATGCTGGCAACCGAAATGCCCACCTGGCTTGCCGAGAGATAGACATCGAGATTGCGGAGTGCCTTCTGAATGAGCCGGGCCGAGGTGTTTCCGGCATTGACCAACTCGGCAATACGCGTTGAGCGCACTTTGACGAGCGCAAACTCCGCCGCGACAAAAAAACCGTTCAGAAAGACGAGGAAGAGCGTGATCGCAATGTTGAGAGCAGTTTCCATACAAGGCTGTCGGCAGTCTTTCGTGCGGGGTGATCGTCGGACCCTTCTCAAACCGACGCTGGCCGAACAGTCTGCTTCGGATTATACACAGTTGGGGTCTTCACGATTGAAGACCGAGGAGTTTCACTGTGGATCCTGTCACCGGAATTCTGAGAGAGATCGAGAACCTGACCGCTGCAGAGCGGAGTCGGCTCCTGGATGAACTGCGCGGGGGCGGCACAAGCTCGCTCTCCGTGACCTCTGCTGCGCCGCGTCCGCACTCGGTGGCCTGGTTGAAGGCGGAGAAGGGTCACGCGGTGCTGGATACGGGAACGTCGGGGCCGATCGGGCTTCCCGCCGGTCCGAGAGCGCTGTTCGGAATGTGGTCCGGGGTCGATGCCAAGAGTAGCGAGTAGTTCATGATTGCAATTCACACCCAAAAGCCGCCGGTCGTCCTATCCAATGATCTTTGCTTTCGCCTGGCGCATGGCGACGCCGACATTCTCGAGTTTTTGGAGCGTGGCGAACTGGAGATTCGCCTGTCTACGGCCACACTTCTGGCCCTATTGGAACGGGCGGGCGGGGCGGAGGAGCGGGCGCGGATCCGGCGCTTCAGTCAGGGGTACCCAGTGCTGTCGGTCGGACCCATGACCTCGGCGCGTGCGGTCGAGATCCTCACTCATCAGGAGGGGGTGCACACACTCACCGCGCTGGACGCGGTGACCGCCGCAACCGCCATCGCGCACGAGATCCCGCTCCTGACCGGAACGCCGGACGCGTACGCCGGCATTCCGGAACTCAGGGTTCTCAGTCTCGGCTAACCTTCGGTTGCAGTCGCGGCCCTAGACCGTCCTCGGGTTCCGCCGCCTCGAGGCTTCTTGGCCGCGACCGCCGTTGCTTCCGGACCGCAGCGGGAATTCGTGCACTTCATTCCCTGGCTCTTGCCGCGGTACACCTTTTCGGCCATCGGAAAGCCGCACTCCGGACACTTCTGCTCGGGGTCGGGTCGGGACCAGGCTACATAGTCGCACTTCGGTTTTGCGGCGTAGTTCGAGCAGCCGTAGAAGATGGTTCCTCGACGCGATCTCGCCGCCCGGATCGAGCCTTTACAGCCGGGATTGGGGCAGGGCATCGAGAAGTCGGGATCCGGGGGGGCGAGATCTTTCTTCTTTGGATCGACGATCGTCTTGCAGTCGGGGTAGCCTGTGCAGCCCCAGAACATTCCAAATCGCCCCTTGCGCTCCTGCATCGGCTTGCCGCACTCGGGACAATTGGGCGTTTCCTTCGCGGGCTCGTCCGGCGCCGCGCCTGCCTCGGCCTCGCCTCCCTCGGAGTAAGGCATGATGTGCCGGCACTCCGGGAAGCCGGAGCAACCCAGAAACTTGCCGAACCGGCTGGAACGAATGAACATCATCTTGCCGCACTTTGGGCACTCGATGTCTGTGGGCTGTGCCTCGGGCTTCACGCGCACCATCTCGGTCTCGGCGCGGTTCAACGCCTCCGTGAACGGCGTGTAGAACTCCTGGAGCACCTCGACCCAGTTTCGATTGCCCTCCGCCACATCGTCGAGTTCCTGCTCCACGCGAGCCGTAAAGTCGACGCTGACCACATCCGGGAAGTGTCGCACGAGTTGATCGTTGACGACGCACCCCAGCTCGGTCGGCCGAAACCGCTTTTCCTCAAGCAACACGTAGTTGCGCTCGATGATCGTGGAGAGGATCTGTGCGTACGTGCTTGGGCGACCGATCCCCTTCTCTTCCAGGGCCCTCACCAAAGTGGCTTCGGTGAAGCGCGGTGGAGGCTCTGTAAAGTGCTGGCCCGGCTCCAGTCCCAGTAACCTCAGCAGCGCGCCGACCACCAAAAGCGGTAATCTGCGGCCCTCTTCGGCGTCCTCGTCTCGCTCTTGCTGGGTCCGGTCGTCGCGACCCTCCGTGTAGACGGCTGTGAACCCTTCGAACAGCATCACTCTGCCGGTGGCTCTAAACATGAGGTCGGCGACTGTGATGTCGACGCTGGTGACGTTGTAGACAGCCGCGGACATCTGGCTGGCAATGAAGCGCTGCCAGATGAGCTGATACAGGCGGTACTGTTCCGGCGAAAGGTGATCCCGCACCGAGTCCGGCGAGCGGTACACGGAGGTCGGACGTATGGCCTCGTGCGCCTCTTGAGCGCCTTTCCGTGACTTGTAGATACGGGCACTCGCCGGATAGAAGGGCTTTCCGTAGGTCGCCTCAATGAACTGCTTGGCCTCTGCCTGAGCTTCTTTGGAGACGTTGACCGAGTCGGTTCGCATGTAGGTGATCAAACCGACATGGCCTTCCGATCCAAGGTCCACGCCTTCATAGAGCGCCTGCGCGGTTTGCATGGTTCGGCGGGCATTGAACCCCAACTTGCGGGCAGCTTCCTGCTGAAGCGTGCTGGTGGTGAACGGCGGTGAGGGGTTTCGGCGCTGTTCCTTCTCGCGTACTTCGGCGACCCGCCAATCATCGGCGGGGCTCGCTCCGTCGATCGCAACGGCGTTCCAGCCCTTCTCCGCCGCCTCCGTGCGATGGGCCAGCCGGGCCAGAACCGCGTCAACGTCGGCCTGAGTCGCAAGCTCGGCCTTGGCCCCGGCGATCTGGTGGAGGCGAGCATCGAATGCCGGACCGCCCTCCCGGGGTTCCAGCCGAGCCGTGAGGGACCAGTACTCGGTGGTCTGAAACGCCTCGATCTCGCGCTCCCGCTCGACGATGAGCCGCACCGCGACACTCTGGACCCGTCCTGCCGAGAGGTTTTTTTGGACCTTCTTCCAGAGCAGCGGGCTGAGCTTGTACCCGACCAGCCGATCCAGCACGCGACGCGCCTGCTGGGCATTCACGCGGTCGGAGTTGATAGCTCGCGGGTGCGCCAGCGCTTCGAGCACGGCCCGCTTGGTGATCTCGTGAAATTCGATGCGCTGAATGTTCTTGGCGCCCAGAACTTCCGCGAGATGCCAGGAGATGGCTTCGCCTTCCCGGTCTGGGTCGGATGCCAGATAGATGGTTCGGGACCCCTTGGCAGCCTTCTTCAACTCCGCGATGATCGAACGTCGCTCGGGGATGTTGGTGTACTGCGGTTCGAATCTGTTTTCCGGATCCACTCCCAGCTTGTTCTTGGGAAGATCGCGGACGTGGCCCATCGAAGCTTTGATCTCGTAGCGACTGCCCAGGAAGGCGGCCAGAGTTCGGGTCTTCGCGGGCGATTCGACGATGATGAGATCTTTCTCTTGTGGCATGAAGCGCTCGCGGCAGGCCGCCTGAGAGGGGATGGGTCGAGGTCGCGTTATTATAGGTAGGCCCCTGTGGGGCGTCAACGCGACCCCAGGCTACCACAAAGTCGGCGGTTGCCGGTCTCGGAGGTCGTTCGAGCGGTCCCGGCGGAGCGCCTTCGCTACTAAGGATCTCTTCTTCAGAGGCGAGTTCGGTGAGCGGCTCACTGGAAACC
Organism: Actinomycetota bacterium; assembly: GCA_005798285.1. GTDB lineage: Bacteria > Armatimonadota > SYMT01 > SYMT01 > SYMT01 > F1-80-MAGs030. Next base: position 4,027 of record SYKE01000103.1, on the reverse strand, counting down.
GGTGGCGGCGGGTTGCCGGGCCCGACGGTCCCCGGCGGCGGCGGGATTGGCGGCCCTGGTCAGGATCCCAGGCTTGAACTCACGCAGTGGCCGCTGGCGCCGATCTCGGCGGCACGGGATGCGTTCTGGGATGGAGGGAACTGCATGTCCGGAGAGTTGGGCGTGGCAATTGTCGGTGCGCGGGGCTTCGGAAAGAACCACCTTCGCGCACTGGCGAGTTCCTCCCGGGTGGGAAAGCTCGTGCTGGTTGGGAGAGACGTGGCCGAGCTCCGCCACATTGCGCTGCGCTATGAGCGATCGGTGGAGTGCACCGACGATTTGGCGGGAGTCCTGAGCGATCCGGCTGTCGACCTGCTGGACATCGTGCTGCCGCACCACCTCCACCGGGATCTGGCCCTCCTGGCGTTCGAAGCGGGAAAGCACGTCATCACGGAAAAGCCGCCTGCCCGCACGCGCGCCGAACTCTTTGAGATGACCACCGGGGCTGAGCGGGCGAATCGCCGGCTGTTCTGCGTACTGAATCTTCTCTTCGATCGCGTTCAACAGGCCGCCCGTCGAGCCATCGACGCCGGTGACATCGGACGTCCGTTCTTCGCCACAGAGATCAGTCTCTGGGACGCCCGCCATCTCTACCAGGACCCCGGTCAATGGCGGACCACACTGGCGCAAGCGGGGGGAGGCATTCAGATTGACGGCGGCTTTCACACTGTTTACCGGCATCTGTTTCTCCTGGAGTCCTGCGGTCAACCGATGTGGGTCCTGGGCGACCAGGCTCAACTCGGTGTGCAGGACCCGGCCCGAGGCGAAGACTTCAGCGCGATCACGCTTGGATACGCCTGTCAGCTTCGCACCCACCTGATGGGACAATGGACCGGTCACGCGTTGGGCCAGCGGTTTCCGGCCGCGGTTTTCGGCGAAGAGGGATCGCTTGTATTCACCGGCCAACCCGAAGATCCGCTCAAAATCCGGAGGACGGGGCTTGAAGAAGAGCTGGTGGTCGTGGATCCCGGCCCGCGCGGTTTTGCTGAGACCGCGACAGCCTGCGTCGCTCACTACCTCGACTGCCTGGCGACCGGAACAGAGCCGCTGGGTGGATTGAGCCTGGCGGTGACGACACAGGAAATCCTGGATGCGGCCACCCGCTCCGGAGCTGAGGGGCGAAGGCTGCCCCTGCACACGCGGTTCGACAGCGGCTGGAACGGTGTGGCGCCCATCTGACGTAATCTGGGACGGGTACGGACGGCGGGAGTGCAGGACGCGAATGGAGGACCAGGATCCTCTCTGCAGAACTGAGCGTCACGTACTCCTCGCGAGGCTCAGCTCGCCGGAGCACGGCTCAGATTGAAGGACCGTTAAGGAAACCCATGGGATCCGCACGAGTGTCGAAGGGCAAGAAGCCGCGCTCGACGGCGGCGACAGCGCCGCCGCCTGCCCACTACTCTCCTGAAACTCAGGAACTTCGGGCCCTCCTGCGACGTGTGCCGGACGGATTTCAGGCGACATTAAATGCTCTCGCCGCGCGCCCCGTGGATAGCCGCGAGCGGTCACTTATCGAACTGGCGAAGGGCATGGGAAAGGAGATTCTTCCGCTCTTCCGTGCGGCCGGACTCGGCAAGAGCCAGGAGCTCGCCCTCTCTGCCCTGAAGGTGCTCCCTGTGTTCGGAACCCGAGCAGCAGGAGAGTTGTTGCACGAGGTGTATGAAAAGATCACGGACCCCGAGCGGCGGCAAAAGGTTCGAGAGAGCGCCCTGGCCTTTCAGGCTAAAGGGATCCAGATCACCATCGGAACTGACACCACCCCGGCCTCACCTTCCGATCTCGCACGGCTGACGCTGCGTGAGACTTCGATCAGCGCGCCGGACGGTGTGGGTTCCCGCTCCATAGCAGCTCGGTTCCAGGATCACTACGGTGTGTGGCACGCCATTCTCGTGATGTGGAACGATCGTGCCGGTGTGAAGGATGGGTTCATGCGGCCATTCTCTCGACGAGAGTGGGAAGAGCGCGTGGCCAACATGGCACAGCGAGGGCTTCGGCACGCCGTCTGCCCTCCGGACTATGCGCGCTGGAGCATTGAGCAGGCGAGAGCTTTGAACGAAATCACCCGGTTTCCCGTTGGCCAGAGTTTGAAGGATTGGGACCGCCTGATGGGTCCTCCGCCGGCCGGATACGTGTTGCCGGTGGTTCCAGTTGTGGACGATGAGGACCTGGAGGAGGACTCTCCCGCGGTCCACCCGGCAGAACTTCTCTTTCTTGAGGAGTTGGTGTCGTGGGGGTTCGAAGTGGCCGATGTGGCGCCCCACGTACGGCCCTGGCTGCGAGAGATGATGCGCCTTCGCGCGGATGTCGATGGGGCTGCGCAGGAGGGAGGACCCGAGATGCGTCAGTTTCTCGCTCCGGCAGTCAATCAACTGTTGGATGAAACCCAGCTCAATCTGTTCCGGGGCCGGCTGGAGGATCTCGCGCGGTTTTACCACTTTCGAGGAGAAGCCGGACCAGCGAGCGCCGCACAGCGTGTGGTCAATCTGATCTCTGGGGGAACGCCCGCGGGGGAGATCGACTTCTTTGCCATTCTTATGGAACGGACTCTGTACCAGGCTGCCGAGTTGATGCGTCGAGGGTCGGACCTGGAAGAACTCCGATACCGTCCACTTCGACGGTATCAGTACTGATCGGCGGCCCGCAGGGTAGCCGCAGAGGGAATGCGGCTACAGTCGCCGGATCGCTGCCTTCGGAGCGCCGCCGGAGGTTCGCTGGTGTCGAGGAGCGTCCTGAGCGTGGGTCCGTTCCGAAACGAAGTCGCGATGACAGCCCGGGCATACGAGCATGTGCCACATGAGGTTTCGCTCCTGCTTCAAGTCAAGCTCGTTTCGCACCATCTTCGGTATCAGCACGTGGGCGGCCTGTTCATCGAGTGGATCGATGTCCTTGCCGGCGAGATCCGACGGTACGCGAACCACTCGAACCGCCGGGGGCGCCAGGCGACCTGCGATTGCAAATCCGGCAACCGTGATCAGGACCGAGCAGGCTGCCGCGAGCAGTGGGAGGGGCAGGCGGGTGCGGCCGACCCGAGTCTTCGGCAGATGGCTCATCACTCGGTGCCGAACCACTTCCCGATGAGGATCGGGGTGGGCCGTCGACTCCTGGAATTGTGCCCGTGACGCGCGGCTGGCCAGGGCGAGAATCTCACCCGCCTCGGCCCACTCTTCGGGTGTCCACTCGATCTCTGCAGCGCGCGGATTCTCCCGAGCAAACTCCACGAGTTTCCACGTCAGCGCATTCTTGAGTTCGTCTCTGCTGGATTCCATCGATCGTCGCTCAGTCACCCTAGCGGGTGGACTCGGTTTGGGCCAGAAGCTGCCGCAGTCTCTTCATTGCCTTGCTCAGGTGGGTCGTGACCGCGGAAACGGATGGCTTTCCCATAATCTTCTGAATTTCCCGACAACTCAGTTCTCGGTCGTAGCTTAGCGAGATGATCTCCCGGTCGCTAGACGGCAGTGCCTCCATCGCGGTCCGGATTCTGGAGATGTCGTCCCGAAGGAGCGCGCATTCCTCTGGTCCGGGGTAGCGAAGGTCCGGCTCTCGATCCGCCGCCTCGATGTCGGCCATCTCCGGCATGCGGCCGCGGCGTCGAAGCCTATCCGTGACCAGGTTCCGTGCGATGGCGTACAGGTAAGAGACGTAGCGAGTCCCACTCTCAAGGTCGAAAGCCGAGATCTTACCGAATGCCCGGAGGAAAGTCTCTGAAAGTACATCCTCGACATCGGAAGGCTCCAGACCAAACTGCCGAACGAACCGCGCTAACCTCAAGTAGTGCCGATCAAACAGGCGACTGAAGGCGTCAGCGTCGCCAGCCTGGGCTCGGGACACCAATTCGTGGTCCGGTGGCGGGTCCGCATCCAGGGAAGGGCGCATTCTCACTCTGAGTTACGAGCCGGCAACCCGTGTGTCACCTGGAAGGCGGGGTGGCCGATGCACCCGGACCGTCGGTATCCTTACGGGTACGTGCGGCATCGGGAAGCAGGATGGG
>SYKE01000102.1 GCA_005798285.1 Actinomycetota bacterium | reverse complement strand
TCATGGAGGTGCTCCTGTGGAGTGAAGTTTTCAGGAGACTCTTCCACGTCTACCCAACTTCGACCTCAGTCAGAGCTAAACGACATTTTCAGCATACTTCCGAATGGAATCTGTCCGGAGCGACAATCAAATCGCCGTGAGCATCCCGAAGGTCAACATTGCTCAGGTCCGCCCGAGAACAATTGGCTCCATTCATCCGAACGCGTTTGAGCCGGGCGCCCGCCAGGCTGGCGCCGGAAAGATCGGCCCCTCGCAGATCGGCATCCCGAAGATCCGCTCGAGCCAATTCCAACTCCGAAAGATCTGCGCCTCTCAGGTCCATACCCCTGAGATTGGCTCCCACCAGGGTCTCCTCGGAGTGGTCGTATAGCACTTCACCCGTAATTCTGTGGAGAACCATTGCCATACATACAATTTACATCCGGTCCGGCTTCCCTCCTGCAAGCCGCTGTTGCTCAATCCATCCTCCTGCGGCACCATGTCGTTGTCTTCAGGCGCCGCGGCTCCGGATCGAGTTTAGTTGAGATGCTTCACGTCTTAGTTTTCGTCGCCATGGCGCTTGCGTTTGCCACGTTCGTGGGACTTTCGCGTCTCGAGAATCCGCTTTGGTCCCGTCTGATCCTCTGGGTGGTTGTGGCGCCGGTGTTTTTCCCGGCACTGATGACCTGGGCGACCAATATGGATCGCGGCAAAGGAATCCAATGGGCAGCGATTGCCGGTTCCGGCGTGGGGAGCACCGTTGGAAGCTTGCTGAAACGCAAGCCGGAGGTCTCCGACGACGAATCAGACCAGAAGCTGGTCCCCGCCGCCACCCCTCCGATTCCCGGTCAAGAGTTGGACACGCTCGACCGGGTAGTGCTCGAGGCGATGGAGTACGCGGAGAGCGGCAAGGTTCGGCAGGGATACGAAACGCTGCGCATGAATCTCGAGCGGGTTGAAGAGGAGCTTCGAGAAGAGCTGTGGGTCGACCAACTGATCTGTATGTATCGAGGTGCGCTCGTCTGCTTCGCCCGCCATTGGGGTCCCGAGTAGGGGTCTGCGGGGAAAGGCCGCCGAGGGCGGCCCTCTCTCCGCTGGATTCCGACCTGTGATGAAAGGCCCCGAAATCTGCCTCTATCTCGGCGACTGCATTGGAGGCATGCAGCGCCACCTCGCCGCATGCTCGGTGGATGTCGTCGTCACCTCGCCCCCCTACAATCTTGGGATCCGCTATGGGACCCACGACGACAGCGCTCCCCGCGAGGAGTATCTTGCGTGGTGTGGCGAGTGGGGCTCTGAGCTTTCCCGCGTGCTGAGTTCCGGCGGATCGTTGTTTTTGAACGTCGGGTCCAAACCCACCGATCCTGGGGTCCCCTTTCAGGTGTTGAACGTGCTGCTGCAGCACTTCACGCTGCAGAACGTGTTTCACTGGGTAAAGTCCATCGCGATCCTTCAAAGTGAAGTGGGCCGGTATCCCGGTTTAACCGACGACCTGGTTGTGGGCCATTACAAACCCATCAACAGCCGGCGGTTTGTGAATGACTGCCACGAGTACGTGTTTCATCTGACCCACCGAGGAGACGTGCCGCTGGATCGCCTCGCGGTGGGAGTTCCGTATCGGGACAAATCGAATGTCGCTCGCTGGAACTCAGCTGGAAAAGACCTCCACTGCCGTGGAAATACGTGGTTTCTACCCTATCCCACCATCCAGAGCCGAAACCGAGAGCGGCCCCATCCCGCTTCGTTTCCGCCCAGCCTTCCGGATCGTTGCCTCAGACTGCACGGTGTCGAGCGGGTGGAAGCCGTTCTCGATCCCTTTATGGGAATCGGCAACACCGCCATCGCCGCCTCGGCGCTCGGATTGTTCTGCATCGGATTCGAGATCGACAGCGACTATCGGGACGAGGCCGCTGCTCGCCTGACCGAGGTGGGTGGGATTGTTCGAAAGGAATCCGTTGACCCTCACCGTGAACCCCATAGTGAAACGCCTCATGAGAAGGGAGCGAAATGAGACGACTCACGGTCGGCGCCGAGCTTTGCGTCTCCCACATCGGGTTGGGTCTGGGCGGCTTCGGAACCCGAGTGCGTGGCGCCGCAGCCGAGGAAGTGCTGAGTCGCTATCTGGCCGCAGGCGGGAATTTTCTGGATACCGCGCACTGCTACGCGTGTTGGGCTCCCGAGGGGGCGGGGTGCAGCGAACGCGAGTTGGGTCGATGCCTTCAGCGACTCGGGCTCCGCAGTGAGGTTCTCATCGCCACCAAAGGAGGTCATCCCACATTCGGTGAGTCGTATCTGCGTCCAGAAGCATTTCTCTCGCCGGAACGGATTGAGGCGGACGCTCGGGAAAGCATGGAGCGAATGGGAGTCGACCGGATCGATCTCTACTACCTCCACCGCGACGACCCGCGGGTTCCGGTGGATGAGATCCACGACGCCCTCGAATCTCTGGTTCTCAACGGTATAGTCCGGGAAACCGGCTCCAGCAACTGGTCACTCGAACGGCTGACGGCATACGAAGCCTGCGCCCGGAAGGTCGGTGGACGCGGATTCGCGGTCAATCAGTACCAGTGGAGCCTGGCCGTGCCGCGGTGGGAGCCCGGAAGCGATCCCACAACGCGCTACGTGACCTCGAAACTCGCCGCGTTTCACCGCGAGCAGAAGTTGCCGATCGCAGCTTACACGCCGACGGCGCAGGGGTTTTTCGCCGGACGATCCCACGCGGACGGGAATTTCGGCACAGATCTCAACCAGAGGCTGAGGGATCGAGTGTCCGCGCTGGCGACCGAACTCACAGCCACCCCCACCCAAATCGCGCTGGCCTGGCTGATCCAGCACAACCCGGTCGCCATCCCGCTGCTGGGGACCGGAGACATCGCTCACCTCATGGAGGGTCTGGGCGCTGCGGACATCTTACTCCCAGATACGGTAGTTCAGGAGTTGAACTCTCTCCGTTCACCTGCTGCCTTCGGGGAGCCGACCGAATAGACTTCGGGGGACCGCCGGCAAGAGGCGACCCACCCGGACTTGAGCGTGCGCCGCGGGAGGTCCGAGTTCGATCGGACCTCCCGCCCAGCCCCGTTGGCGGGACACGAGGCCTCAGCGCAGTTCATCAGGCCGCCATTGCGGCGCCGTCTTCCAGTTCCGCGCGAAGCTGTCGGAAGATCGCCTTCTCTCGAGAGTAGACTCCCTGACGGCTAAGTCCCAGCCGGCGCGCAATGTCTTGCACGGTTTCCTGCTCGTAGTAATGCCGATGGAGGAGCTCCTGCTGCTCATCGCTCAGCCTGCTGATGGCGGACTTGACGGCGACCTCGCGTTCGGTCGCGAGCATCCTCCGCTCAATGTCCTCATCCGCCGGCAATTGATCGACGAACCGATCCTCTCCCTCGCCGTGCTGTCCGGAGATCAACTGGTCCAGGCTAACAGTCGCCTGTTCCCGTTCGGGACGCCACTCGCGGTTTACCCCACGAATGATCATCCGTTCGATCGCCCGACAGGCCAGTGTGGAAAAGGAAGCACTCCGGGCCGGATCCCAGGCGCGGGCAGCATTGACGAGTCCCATCAATCCCCACGACACCAGGTCGTCGCGTTCCATGGAACCGACGTAGAACCGCTTCAAGTACCGGTTCACCATGTACTCAACGAGCTTGCGGTTGTCCTTGACCAATCGGTCGACTTCCGCTTCAGTTCGCAGTGGCATCATCATTGGAGTCGCTCCTTCCACAGAGCGGACCGCACAATGGTTCTCACCATCGTGCCCCCGTATTGAATAAACTCCTGGGGAACCCGTTCGGTTCCTCGTAGGGTTGTGGTATCGCTCACAACATCCTCGTCAGACGTCTGTTCACCACTGTACCTGTATCGATTAGAGTGCCGTGTTCGCACGGTGCGGTTCTACAATTCGGGAGGGAACCGTCTTAGAACGGATGAAGTGAGGTGAGTTCCGGAGGATTCCTTCGGGAAGGACCCGAGCGCGTTGGGGCGATGGGTCTTGGAAGCACGGGGACATGAGCAACAACAAGCTAAGAGTTGGCGTGGTAGGGATGCGCGCGATCGGCAACACGCACGCCGACGTGTACAAGAACGATCCCGGAGCCGAACTGGTCGCCGTGTGCGACATCGACCGCGCCCGGGCAGACGAGGCCGCGGCGCGTTGGGGCGTCCCAGCGTTCTACAGCGTGGCGGATCTGCTGAAGTCGGCAGACCTGGACAGCGTATCCGTGACCACCGGAGGTCCCGAAAACGGAGGCTGGCACTACGAGCCGGTGATGGAGTGCTTCGCCGCCGGCAAGCACGTCCTGTGCGAGAAGCCCATCTCCAACAACATTGAGCACGCGCGTGATATGGTCCGCACTGCCCGCGAAAAGGGGCTCTACTTCGGGATCAATCTGAACCACCGCTTCGTGCCCCCCGCCGAGCGGGCCCGAAAGTGGATCGACGAGGGGAAGCTGGGCCAGCTCCTCCTGATCAACATGATCATGTGGATCGACAACCCGAACGAGACATCCCCCTGGTTCCACCTCAAAGCGCTGCATCCGCATTCCGTGGACATCATGCGGTTCTTCTGCGGCGACGTGAAGCGGGTGCAGGCCTTCGCCAACCACGCCCCGAAGGCCGATGGAACCCCTCGGGTTTGCTGGTCGAACGCGCAGATCAATATGGAGTTCGATAACGGCGTCGTCGGGCACCTTACGGGAAGCTACGATGCGGCGCCCAAGCACAACCTGGAACGCTGCGAGGTGATGGGAACCGAGGGGCGGTTTGTGCTGGACAACTGCTTCGAGGAACTCACACTCTTCCCCCGCCGGGGCGACGAACTCACCGTCATTCGCAACAGCATCATGGGTGGCGTGATGGGTTTCAACGCCACCTTCAAGAACCGCATCCACCGCTGGATCGAGCAGGTGGGCGCCGGCGCCCCCCGCGAGGAGATCGAAGCCAGCGGCGAGGACGGGCTCGCGGTTCAGGAAGTGATCGAAGCCGCGATCAAATCCATTGAGGGCGGTACGGTGGAAACCGTCGTTCGCACCGTCTAGGCATCGAGCCAGGATCGGACATCACAATTGATGAAACGGCGAACGCTGCTGGGGTTGTTCGCCGGCGCCGTTCTGGGGGCGGCGTGCGTACTGGCACGCCGCTCCTCGGCACAGTCGGCGTCTGCCCAGGCAGCCGATGCTTCCACGACACCCCGGGTGAATGAGCCCCCCGGCGAGCCTGCCGTGGGAGATCGACGTCTGACGGTCGACGTCTCGGATCGGATGGTCCGTTATTCCAACCAGAGGTACGGGCTCTACTTCGCAATCACCGGCGTCGCTCTGGGTACGTTGGCCGCGTCGCTGCGTCTTCGTTGGAGCAGCCGGCTTCGAGACGCCGTGGAAGCACGCATCCGCAATCCCGTGCTTCGGACCGCCGCCTTCTATGGCGCGCTCCTCGGCGGACAGAGTCTGCTGCTGCTCCCGATCGGGCTGTACTCGAGCTTCATCCTGCCGCACCAGTACGGGTTGGCCACCAACACCCTCGGGATGTGGTTCGGCGATCGGGCCAAGAGCCTCCTGATCAGCGTGGCCGTGGGGACGCCGGTGATCCTGGTGGTCCACATGCTCATGCGTCGCAGCCCGAGCCGATGGTGGTTCCTAGCGGGTCTCGGCGCCATTCCACTCTATGTCTTCGGGTTTCTCCTAACCCCCATTCTCATTGATCCCCTGTTCAACCGGTTCGAACCTCTCCGCAACCAGGAACTCGCCGCCAAGATCCGATCCCTGGCGCTCCAGGCGGGCATCGCAGACTCCCGGCTGTTTCAGGTCGACGCGAGCCGCCGAACTCGCTCTCTCAACGCCTATGTCACGGGCGTGGGAGGCACGGCCCGCATCGTGATGTGGGACAACCTGCTGAACAAGCTCGATGAGGACGAAGTGCTCTCGGTGCTGGCCCACGAGATGGGGCATTACGCTGAGCGACACGTCTACTTCGGTCTGGCCGCCGCCTGCGTGGGGACGTTTTTCCTACTCTGGGGCACGGATCGCGTGGGGCGGCGCCTGCTCACCAGGAGCAGCGAACGTTGGGAAGTCCGGAGTCTCGACGACCTCGCGGCGCTGCCGCTGCTTCTCCTGCTGATGAATATCGCCAACTTCCTGAGCTCGCCGCTCACGTCGGCTGTCTCCAGAACCATGGAACGCCGGGCGGACGCCTGGTCGCTTCGACTCTCACCGGACCGAACGGCCGTGGCTTCCGCCTTCGTGAAGATGAGTGAACAGAATCTTTCGAACCCGAGACCGCCGCAGTGGATCGTGCTCTGGATGTACAGTCACCCACCGCTGCAAGAACGCATCGACCGGGCCCTGAGGGAGGGCCGTGCCCCGGACGCTCCGGCTGCGGAGACTCCGCCACTGTCCTCCCCGTAGCCACCCCCGGCCGTCAATCCGGCGGAACCCTGGCCGCGGAAACAACGAGCACGGCACGGATGACTCCACGCCGTGCTCGATTCCTGCGCCGGAGACAAAGACTCTCCGCTCCGGCCGATCGTTCCAGAAGGAACTACGTTACCTCGGCATGATCGTGATCGTACCCACCTCTCGCGGACCGTCGGTCCCGAAGCGGTCCTTGGCCGTGATCAGGACGTTGTAGGTAACGGCAGTCCGACCGTTGTTCTTCTTCAACGTCGCAGATCCCGCGAAGTTGCCGGAGCCTTTGCTCCTCATGGTGACCGTAGCGATCGTCTTCGGTCGGGTTCCCGGCTGCACGATCGTGATGGTTACCGTTGGAGTGGGCGTGCCGGCCCGAACGTTTGCCGTGAAGTCCACCCTGCCGCCCGCCGACGGGAGCTGGTTGGGGGCGATGGTAACCGTGCGAACCGTCGGGGGCAGATTGTTCGGACCCACCACGATCGCTTCCCCCCGCACGGGCGCGGTGGCGTTGCCTGCCGTGTCGGTGGCCGTGAAGTGGACCCGGTAGCGTTTGGCCGTCTCCGCTGAATTGGCGGGGATGGTGGTCGTCCCGGTGAATCGCGCCAGCACTCCCTGGGCGGTGATCGAAGCCGAGAGCCGGGTGAGATTGATGGTCTGAGATCCGCCGGACGGGTCGGTTACCCGGACCTGCGCCGACGCCACCTCGACGTTGTCCCGAACGTCGGCCGTGAACGTCACGTCACCCCCCTCGAAGGACAGGTCGGTGGGGTCCACGTTGTTTTCGGAGACGGCAGGGGGATCGGTGTCCGGAGACGCCGAAGCTGCCACCGTAACCGCAGTGCCGTTCACCGGTCCGGCGGTGTTCCCGGCAGCATCCTTCGCAAAGAACGCCACACGGTGCCGTTTCGCAGCGATCGTCGAGTTTGCGGGGAACGACGCAGAGCCCGAGAAACGGGTGAGTGTTCCAAACGGTCGGACGCCGGAGGCGCTCACCGAGAGCGCCACGGTGCGGACGTTGTTGTCTGGATCCGTGATACGAACCTCTGCCGAAGCTGCTCCCACATTGTCCCGCACATCCAGGGTGAAGGCAGCGTTGCCGCCGCCCGCGGGCAAATCCGTCGGCACGACCGTGTTGGCGGTGATGGAAGGCTCATCGGTGTCCGGCGTGGGGGACGGATCGACAAACACCGACGGCGCATTCACGGGCCCGGCGGTGTTTCCGGCTGCATCCTTCGCGACAAACGCGATCCGGTGCCGCTTCCGCGTGGCCCCCGTGTTCGCCGGGAACGCTGCGCTACCCGAGAACCGGGTCAGTGTGCCCTGTGCTCGAATGCTGGCCGTGACGGGCGTCAGGGTCACCGTTCGCTGAGTGTTGTCAGGATCGGTGATCCGAACCTCCGCGGCGGCGGCTCCCACGTTGTCCCGCACGTCGACGGTGAAGTTCACCGTTCCACCGGCGCTGGTGAGATCGGTGGGCGTTACGGAGTTGTCGACGATCGCCGGATGATCCGTGTCCGGAGGCGCCGGAAGATCCGTCACGGTGAATGTGTTCAGAGCCGAGGCGACCGTCGTGGAGTCTCCACCCAGGTTCGAGACCTGAACGACGCGATCTCCCAATGCCGCGCCGGCCCCGAGCGTCAGCGTGAAGGTGAGGGTAGACCCATCCAGCACCGAAACGTTGGTCACAACGCAATTCGGGTCCGAAGTGCCGGCAAGCAGCACTTTGATCGTCGACGGCGCGAAGAGATTGGTCCCCTGCAGGAACACGGGACTGACCTCTCCACCGCGACGGGCCCTTCGGGGGAAGAGTGCTGAGACGACCGGTTTCGGATGCGTGGTGACGACTTCGAGCGGCGCCACATCCAGCACCGTAGCGCGGCGCAGCCCACTTGCAGTGCGGCTATCGCATTGAATCCGGACCGGACGGGGACCTAACGCGACCGTGGTGAAGTTGCGGTTCGTGGCAACCTCGTTGTGAGTGAAGATCCCGTCTCCCGCCACCAGGTCGCCGTTGATCCCGCCATCCTCAAGCGGATCTGCAAAGATGTCCTGCTCCTGTGTCTTGTTGCCGGACAGGACCTGGACGTAATTGCCCTGGATGGTCCCGAGACCACCAGCGATCGCCGCAGAGACCGTCGCTCGCGTGGAGCCGTCTCGCAAGATGAACGGTGGGGTGATCTGAGGCTGCGTTACGGAGGGGCACGGCCCAAGCGAGGCGGCGTCCAGTTCGGCCACAGCCACCTGACTGAAGCGATTGAAGTTGGCCGGGTCCGCCACGAAGAAGTTGAACGGAGGGATGTAGGCAAAGCGCTTGCCGTCCGAACTCATCGTTCCGCTCTCGAAGTACTCCGTCGTAATACGAAACTTGCCCGGAATGTCTGTTCCACGCTGCCCCAACGGGAATGCGGACGAGCCGTCCGCCGCGAAGACCAGCCCCGACGAACCCGCCAGCAACCGAGACCCGTCGAAGCTGAGCGTCTGCCTGTCTGCCGACGGAAGCACGCCGTTTCCGACGCCGACCAATCCCTCGCCGCTCCCCGCCAACTGAATCACACTGCTGAAGGCAGCATCGCAAGTGAAGAGGCGCTGGAACTCTACGTAGTTAACCTTGTAGGCGATCCGGGCGCCATTGCCGCTGATGGCAATGCTTTCGATGAAGATCTCGCTGCTGTTCTGACGGATCAGTCCGCTGCCATCGCCGCCGCAAGTGAAGAGGGAGAACCGATCGCCTGCAGCGTTTACACGCGTGGTGAAGACGATCCGGCCGCCGTCATCGCTGACGTCCATACAATTGTTCGCGTCTCCGAAAAAGGCGAGGTTGTTGGCGGGCAGTCCGACCGTCCCCGCCACCATGGCGGGAGTGACCACCTGCTGCAGTCCGGTCCCATCAATGTTGATTCGCCAGATTCCCCGCTGAATGGGCGCCATTCCGGTGGTCTGGGTGTCCCGGTAGACGGTGAAGTAGACCTTCCCGGTGTTCCCTGCCAGGCGGATCTGGTTGATCTCGTTGCTCTGCAGCGTGATCAGGGTTCGCTTTACCGCGCCATCGGCGGAGGCCACCCGGATCTGAACTTCGTCGCTGATCGCGACGGTACCGCCATCCTCGGAAATGCTCAGGATGGGATCGGTGAAGACCAGAGGAGCGTAAGTGTCGATCTCACGGTTGTTGCTGCCGTCGAAGTCGACGACGAAGACCCGATTGGGGTTTGAACTGAGCGCGTAAGCAACGCGGTTCCCGGCGCCGCTGATGACGGGCGCCCGGTTGCCGCCGATCCGTACATTCAGATTCTCCTGCGAAGTGAGCTGGCTGTAGGTGATCTGCCGCACGATGGTGGGAGCGCCGCTGGCGCGGACCCGGCGAGCGGTGGGAGGCGCTGCGTGGGCACAGAGCGCGGCGGCCAGAAGGGTTGGAAGGGCGAGTACCCCGCCCAAGCGACGGTTCCCCATGAGCTGCTACCCCACCGGCCCACGGACTCTGTCCGCGTCCGGATGTTGTTTTGGAGCGACGATCTGTGCCGCTGTGCTCAGACTATCGCCAACGCAAAGTGATCAGGCGGTGATCCAGAGGCCGACACAAGGCCTGGAGGTTGCCCAACGGTGGGAGAGGCCCCGGATCACCATCGTAAGATGGCACGGTATCCCTTAGGGAAACCTTAGTCGCAGCGCTCCGGCCGCCGGTCGGCTTGCTGTTTTGGGGAAACTCTTGCCCGCGGCGGAAGCTCCAGGGTGAGCGCGAGCGCCTCGTCGAGATTCAACTGTGCTCCGGTTGAGAGCCACTCCTCGAACCGGCTGCCAGCCGCCTCCCCGATCAGCGCTTTCATCTCCATTAGCTCATCGGGCATCGGCAGACCGTGCCGCTCCCGCCACGCGAGGGTGAATCCGAGCATCAAGGCAGCGGACCGGACTCGGCCGGCGGTGGTTAACAGGGTCGCCATCGCCTCCAGATGGATGCATCTTCCCCAACGACTGCCTCTCCGCTCCGCCAGTTCCAGCCCTTCGCGAGCCAGCCTGAGAGCATCGCTGTAGTGGCCCTCCTCTCGAAGGACATCCACCATCGATCTCAAGCTCAGGAGGACTCCTCCCAGATCCGCCATCTGGCGATAGGCAGCAAGCGCGGCACGGGCGTGGAGGCCCGCGTCTTCGGATCGGCGCTGCGGGATGAGGATGATGGCCAGATTGCAGTGCACCATCGCACAGCATGGTTGGTCCCCCGCTGCCTCAGCGATTTCAAGGGCCGTGCGAAGCAGCGTCTCGGCGGTCGACCAGTCCCTCCGATCGAGGGCGGAGACGCCCAGTGCATTCGCAGCCTCCGCCTCAATCAACAGATCGCCGGCCTCCCGCGCTCGGCGAAGCGCCCGCGCAAAGCGATGACGGGCATCGACAATATCTCCCCCATCTCGAACCGCGATGCCCACATTCAGTTCTGCACGAGCCGCCCCCCGGAGATTCCCGAGCGATTCGTAGATTGCCAGGGCCCGGAGCCCTTTCTCTCGTCGATCCGCGGCACTTCCGCTGCACCGAACACAGAGGGCATCCGCTTCACCGAGTCGATCCCCAAGCTCTTGAAATCCGCGCAGCGCCACGTCCGCAACGTCGGCAGCCTGGTTGTGTTCCCCCAGCCGCTCCAGCAGCCTGCAGAGGTGCAGTCTCAAACGGGGAGAGTCCGGAGCGACAGCGATGGCCGACTCCAACAGCCTCCGCCCCTGCACCCAGAGCCCCCGGCTGTGCCAGTAAGCGCCCAGACACGAGGACAACCTGACCGCAAGGTCTGGCTGGTGCTCCAGCGCCCACACCAGCGAGTACTCCATATTGGCGTAGTCCGCATCAAACTCTGCCAGGACGACACTCGCGTCACCCTTCACCAGATTTGCACTCAGATCGGCGGCTACTTCAGCAAAGTGACCCGCAAACCGCGCCATCAACCCCACATCTTGCGAAAAGTCCGCCAACTCCCTCAGGTGGGCGCGAAGGGTATCCAGCAAACGGAAGCGGACCCCCACAGCGCTCTGATAGGGCTGAATCAGCGACCACTCCGCGAGCGAACTCAACTGTTCGGCACAGTTGTTGGAGCCCAACAGCAACTCAGCAGCAGGGGCATCCCAACTTCGACGAAACATCGCCAGCTTGCAAAGCTCGACTCGACTGTCATCAGAAAGTCGATCCACGCTCCAGGCAAACGCGACATCCAGGGAGCGGTGGCGCGGCGGAGTTGCTCGCCGCCGACTTCCCACCAGAGCCTGATTGGATCCGAGACGCTCGTAGAGCTTCGCGGGGGTGGTCACCTGCATTTGCGCCGCTGCGAGTTCGATCGAAAGAGGTAACCCGTCGAGGCGGCGGCACAAGCGGACGATCGCGGAGACGGACTGAGGCGTAATCTGAAAGTCCGGCCGCGCCTGCTGTCCCCGCGCCACGAACAGTCGAATTGCGGAGTAGTTCATTGCCTCCTCGGGGCTGACGGCCTCTCCCTCAGGGAGTTCGAGGGGGCCAACGGAGAAGGCGTGTTCCGAGGGAATGCGAAGCAGTCGGCGCGACGTTACCAGGCACTGAAGCGTTGGCGCCGACTCCAACAACGCATTCAACCACTCCGGACCACCCACCTCGACAAGTTGCTCGAAGTTGTCGAGGATCAACAAACACGGCCCGTCTCCCGAATAGAGTCCCAGTCTCTCTGCAAGACTCTCTTCGCCGACCAGGGTGAGGCGCAGCGCGGAGATCAAGGCAGACTCCGCCTGCTCCAGATTCTCAGCGTCATCCAATCGAACGAACCCGACTCGCCCCGCAAAGGTCGGATCCAGGACGTTTCCAACTTCAACGGCGAGCCGAGTTTTCCCCACGCCGCCCGGCCCAACGAGGGATACCAGGCGCGCCGGCTCATCCAGCCCGCTGGATCGGAGCAAGCCTGCCACTTGATCCGTCTCCACCCGGCGACCCACATAGGTCCGATCGACCGGAGGCAACGGCGCGCGACGCGCCCGACCGGCGGGAGTTCGGTCCGACGATACCTGCACCGACTCTTCCTGCAGTGAGGTTGCACCGTGACACAAGCCTTCGGCGGCCTCGAAAGCGGAAGCAGAACCCGACCCGGCGCCTTCCAACAACCGCGAGAGCCGGATTGCTTCCGCCTCGACACCCGGCTCCCTATCAAGCCGCCCGGGATTTTCACGGACAATCCGCCGGAGATCGCGAGCCAGTCCTGCAGAGAGCTCGCGAATTGCCCGACGCTCGACCTCGACCCACTCATCGTACAGTCCAGGGAGCAGCTCCCCCACGTACAGCCGGGCCGCCCGCATCAGGCAGTCCGTTCGCGCCTCCGCAGGAGCACGTCGCCAGGCGCGCTCCGCCGCGAGAAACGCCTCCAGATCCGTGGTGCACCCGTCTGAACAAAGACGCACAGACTGGCGATTGGAGTCCAGGACGGCTCCGGGGCAGACGCCCGGCGGCTCCAACTGCCGTCGAAGCGACGACAGCACCACACTCAGGCGGTTCCTGCCCAACGCCGGATCGCATTCCGGCCAGAGCAGTTCAATCAAGACCTCTCGCGGTTGGGGAACTCCCTTGCGGCAGACGAGGTAGGCGAGCAGACAAGCTGCCCGCTGCGATGAAAACCGAACGATTTCGGTCTCCCCGCCGACGAGCCGAAAGCGACCCAGCACTTCAATGTGCCAGCGAACGCTCAACCCTGCTCCGGTCGCCCCTCGGAACGGTTCCTTATCGGCCGCGCCGCTGCGCGAACAACCATGCGATGAACTCCGCGTCTCCGTATGCCTTGTCCCAGGAGTTGTGGGCAACTCCTGGAAACTCAGTGTAGCGAACCCGCTCGTTGCCCGCCGCCTTCACCGCGTCCACCATCTCTCGAGAGCGCTGCGGCGGCACCACCGTGTCGGCATCCCCGTGGAAAGCCCAGATCGGCAAGCCCGCCAACGCCTTCGCCATGGTCGCGGGCTGACCTCCACCGCAAATCGGCGCGAGCGCCGCAAAGCGGGTCGGTTGGCTGGATCCGATGCTCCAGGTTCCGAAGCCTCCCATCGAAAGTCCGGTGAGATACACGCGATCCACGTCGCCGTTGTACTCCGCCACACACTCATCCAGCGCCTTGAGCGCGAGTGCCGCGACATGAGAAGAGTCCGGAGTGAAACCCGTCGCCGCGCCCCAACCGGAGCCTCTCGGGCACTGCGGCATGACGGCGATGCACGGGAAGCGCTCCGGATGCAGGCGGATGGCCGAACCGATGCCGACCTGGCTCGGAGGAAGGGTATTCTCGCCCCGCTCCCCTGCGCCGTGCAGAAAGAGGATGACCGGCCACTTGCGATCCGGAGAGTAATCTCGCGGAGCGTAGACGACATACGGGAGCACCTGATCTCCGATTCGCGCCTCGCGATTCAGAAATCCGGTGGGCCGCTCCGCGGCGCGCGCGTCGACGCACGGAATCGCAGCCAGAGTCGCGCCTGCGATCAACGCGGCGGCAAAGAGGTACGCATTCGTAAGCATGGGGTTCCCTTCCACTTCAAATAAAGGTATCACCGCATCCTTCGGAAGAAGTTACGGCACGGGCAAGGGCAGCCCGAAGTGATGGGAGAACCGATGAAGCTTGGAGCGAATTCCGTCCTGTTCGGCGGATACGACAAGGAGCTGGCGTTCAAGTACCTGGCGATGGCGGGATATGACGGGATCGAGGTCTCTGCAATCCCGAGCATGAGTGAGCACCTGGTACTGGATCGCTGGCAAGAGATCGCCCCTCGCGTGAAGTCGCTGGCGGCAACCTATGAGCTGGAACTTCTCGCGATGGAGCAGCCGTCGCAAGATGCGGCGCGAATGGAACTGGCGTTCCAGGCAGCGGTGGAGATTGGTATCCCGATCGTCAACTGCGGTCCGGGCGGCAAGTCGGGCGATGAGGAGAGTTTGCAGCAGTCGCTTGATACGCTTGGCGGCCTGGTGGCTCGAGCGGAGCATTATGGCGTGGTGCTGTGCGTGAAGGCTCACGTCGGCAACGCGATCTGGAACACCCCAACCACCCTGCGATTGATGGAGGCCATCTCGTCCCCCGCTTTCGGGATCGACATGGATCCGTCCCACATCCATCGGGCGAACGAGAATCCGGTGGAGGCGATTGCCGCCGTGGTTTCCCGGGTAAAGCACGTCCACATTCGCGATTGCAAGGGCCGCCAGCAGGGACCGGGAAAGCCCGAGATGCAGGCGAATGGCCGAGGCGATATCGATCTCGTAGGCTACATCCGGGTGCTGCATGAAGCCGGTTACACGGGACCTGTGAATCTCGAGGTCATCGGCGCGAAGGAATACAGCATCGAGCAATGCTGCATCATCGCGGCGGAGACTCGGGGCCACATGCAGGCATGCCTGCAGGCTTGCGGAGCCCGCTAACCGGCGCATCGCAGCCGGGGCGGCGGCGGAGAATTCGGGATCCGAATCCCCCGCCGCCGTTCCGCCACATTCATCCACATTCCACGCGCGCTCCGGCCGGCGACCCAAAGGGAAGCCCTCACTCCCTGTTGAACGGTGGCTCGAATCGCTGTTTGGGACGAGGGTGTCGCATTGCAGGAGTCGCCGTTCAAGGTCTGGCTGTCCCGTTTGGGGACTCTCACGGCAATCCTGGCCGTCCTCGGTTTCGGTCTTCGTTCCGCCTGGCAATCCCGGCCCCACGGACAGACGGAACTCGTGGTCTGGGGCCTGCCCTCGGGCGAGGAAACAAAGGGTCTCGACGCGCAGATCCGCGAGTTCGAGCGCCTTCACCCCGAGATTCGCGTTCGTAATCTCGCCATGGGCGCAGGGGGCATGAACGCCCAGAAGCTCATGACCAGCATCGTGGGCCACGTGCCTCCGGACCTCGTACGGCAGGACCGCTTCACGATCGGCGACTGGGCTTCACGCGATACCTTCCGGCCCCTGGATGACCTGCTCGATCCTAACGGTGGAAGCAACCCGAAGTCGGATCCGGGCCACATCGACCCGGACGAGTACTACCCCGCCTGCTGGACCGAGGCCGTCTACGAGGGCAAGACCTACGCGATTCCGGACAGCACCGACGATCGGCTCCTGTACTACAACAAAGCGCTTTTCCGGGAGGCGGGTCTGGATCCGGAGAAACCTCCGCAGACGTGGGAAGAGCTCCTCGACGTCACCCGCAAGCTCACGAAGCGTCGACCGGATGGCGTGTTCGACCGCATCGGCTTCATCCCCGTGGTTCCGACCTACGGGAATAGCTGGTTCTACCTCTACGCGTGGCAAAACGGCGGCGAGTTCATGTCGCCGGATGGTCAGACCTGCACCCTCTACACCCCCGAGAGCGAAGAAGCGCTCAAGTGGATGGCCGACTTCTACAGCGAGCTCTCCGGCGCCGAGAGTGTGATGAGCTTCGCGTCGACCTTTCAACCGCGAGAGCAGGATCCGTTCCTGACCGGCAAGATGGCGATGAAGGTCGATATCAACGTCTTCATTCGCAACGTGGCGCGGTTTGGTCCCAAGTTGGAGTTCGGCGTCGCGCCGGCCCCGGTTCCCGCAGCCCGTCTGCGGGGTGAGGGCCGGTTCAAGGGGCAGCCGAAGTTCATCACATGGAGCGGCGGGCATTCGTTCGCGATTCCTTCGGGCAGCCGCCACGTGAAGGAGGCCTGGGAGTTCATCAAGTGGATGAACAGCCTGGAAAGCCGCCGCATCTTCAATCGAGTCCAGAAAAAATGGAATGAGGAGCAGGACCCGCCTCGCCCGTACGTGCCGGACATGCATGCCAACCGGCGGATCAACGAAGTGCTGTTCAAGGAGTTTGCGCCGGAAGGCGACTCTCCACTCGCGGTCCGGCTCCGAGACGGGATGAAGGTCGGCCTCGACATGATGCCGTATGCCCGTTTCCGACCCGTCACGTTTGTGGGGCAGCGACTGTGGGACGAGCATCGTCGGGCCTTCGACGAGGCGGTTCACGGCAAGGCCTCTCCCGGCGATGCGCTCAGGGCGGGTGGCGCGATCGTTCAGGCAGAGCTGGATCTGGTTCACAACCGCGAGCGACAGCCGTTCCTGAACACCGGAGTCGCGGTGGCGACATGCCTGGGAGTACTGGTCGTGCTGCTCGGCCTCTTCGTGATGCACTGCCGCCAGGGCGGCCGCGTCGCGCCCCTACTGCGCACCGAAGCAACCGCCGGCTATCTCTTCGCGCTCCCATGGATCATCGGCTTCCTCTGCCTGTTCCTGGGGCCGATGGTCGCTTCGGTAGTCTTCAGCTTCTGTGATTACGATGTGCTCCACGCGCCCCGCTGGGTCGGCCCGCAGAATTACCAGCGGATGTTCTCGGACCCC
Organism: Actinomycetota bacterium; assembly: GCA_005798285.1. Classification (GTDB taxonomy): domain Bacteria; phylum Armatimonadota; class SYMT01; order SYMT01; family SYMT01; genus F1-80-MAGs030. The sequence continues at coordinate 36,832 of SYKE01000102.1, read as the reverse complement.
CTGCTCGGCAAGTCCTTCCAGAACATCCTCTTCCTCGCGGGCCTCGGCATCCCGAGCACCATCGCCCTCAGTCTGGGGTTGGCGCTGCTCCTCAATGCGAAGGTGAAGGGGATGCCGATCTACCGGACCCTCTTCTACCTGCCCAGCCTCACCCCAGTCGTGGCGATGGCGCTCCTCTGGATGTGGATCCTGAACCCTGACTCAGGGGTGCTGAACCAGGTGTGGCGGGCCACCCTCTCGGCCTGGTTCGGTTGGCCCGCGCCGACCTGGCTCGCAGGCGAGATCTGGTCGAAACCGGCCTTCATCGTGATGAGCCTCTGGGGCGCCGGCGGTGGAATCATCCTCTGGCTCGCCGGCCTTCAGGGCGTGCCGCTCCATCTGTATGAGGCCGCTTCGCTCGACGGCGCCGGTCCCCTCTCGCGGTTCCGGCACGTGACGCTGCCGATGCTCACCCCCTACATCCTGTTCAACCTGATCATGGGCACCATCGGCTGGCTGCAGCGGTTCACGGACATCTACGTGATGACCGACGGCGCCGGGGGCCCGGTGGACAGCACGATGGTGCCGATTCTCTACCTCTTCAATAACGCGTTCCAGTACTTCAAGATGGGCTATGCCAGCGCCTGGGCCTGGCTCATCTTCTCCGTGGTCGCCGGCCTCACCGCCCTGAATCTCTACGGCAGCAAGCGCTGGGTCCATTACGAAGGAGAGCGCAAGTGAGTGTCGTTCCGTCATCCGTCGAGGAGTTCGCGTAACGATGCCTGGACTTCAAGCCCTGCTCTTCCTGGCCACCGCGGCAAGTTTGTATGCTGCGGCGTGGCTCTGGCTGCGAATGTTGGTGGATGCGATCCGCGGACGGCAAGCGGTCGGCGGCGGAGTCTTGCTGGTGGGAGCGGCCGTGGCGGCGATGCTCGCAACATCCATGCCCGGGGCCGCCGAAGCGCGCTGCATCGCCGCCGCGGCGGCGGCTGCCGCCGCCGCCGGGGGTTACTTCGCGGGGTTCTGGCGACGAGCCACCGACCGGGAACGCGTCGGGAAGCGAGCCGAAGACGCACGACAGATCACGCTGCACCTGGCGCTGGCGACGGGATGCATCTTCTTCGCGCTCCCCTACGCGTGGATGGTCCTCACCTCGCTCAAGGCGGATGATCGGATCTTTACGGATCCCACCGGGCTTCCCAACCCGATTATGTGGGGAAACTATCCGAAGACGTTTCGGTTCCTTGAAGTCGTGCTGGGCCGCATCTCCACCGGCTTCGGAAGCCTGTTCGTGATGAACACGCTCGAGGTCACCGCGCTCTCCATGGCGGCAATGCTGTTCTCGAGTACCCTTGTGGCGTTCAGCTTCGCGCGACTGCGCTGGCCGGGCCGCAACATCCTCTTCAGCGTGCTGTTGGGAACGATGATGCTTCCCGGCGCGGTCACGATGATCCCGCGATTTCTGATTTTCCGACAGCTCGGCTGGATCGACACGCTGGTCCCTCTCTGGGCGCCCAGCCTCTTCGCGAACGCGTTCGACGTGTTCCTGATGCGCCAGTTCCTGATGACCATTCCCAACGAGTTGGAGGACGCCGCCAAGATCGACGGATGCGGGTTCTTCACGATCTACTGGCGAGTGATGATGCCGCTGGTCAAGCCCGCCATCGCGGCCATCGCGATCATGCACTTCCTGGGAACCTGGAACGACTTCATGGGGCCTCTGATCTATCTCTCCAGCCCCGACAAGATGACCGGCTCCTACGCACTCAGACTCTTCCAGAGCGGCAACAGCGGCGAGTGGGCCCTCCTTCTGGCCGCATCCACCCTCTGGACGCTGCCGGTGGTGCTCCTCTTCTTCTTCGCCCAGAAAGCCTTCATCGAAGGCATCGCCCTCACCGGCATGAAGAACTGACCGTGCAGCACCGCAGCCAAAGGTAGCTGATCTAAAGGCAAAGCGCCCCTCCGGGCAGGCGATAGGTATCGTGGGGACCGATGACCTCGCTCACGGCATCCGAGTGGGTCGTCAGGACAAACTGGCAGTCACCACCTAGTCGGGGCAAGAGCCGGATCAGACGCTGGGCTGCCGGGGGATGGAGGTTAAGGTCAACTTCATCGATGAGGACCACGGAATTCGCAATGCTCAGCCGTGTGAACTCGAAGAGAATGGGGAAGATTGCCTGTTCTCCAGCAGACATCTCCGCGAGATCATACGTTCGGTTCCCATCTGTCAACAGGAAGTAGTAGTCATCAGAGGATGGCGCTGCAGCCCCTGGCATCGGCTCAAGCCCCGCGAACGAGCGCCCAGGGAAAGCCTGCTGGTAGAGGCTTTCGAGCCTCGTCAACCAGTTGTTTGGATCGTCGGCAGGCCGGTATTGCTGGGCGATCCACCAGCCGGTCAGGTGCTTTCTCAATTGCTCGACCCCGACTACCTGGGCCACCCGGGATTGAGACATCCCAGCATCCACATCCGACGAGCCGTTTCCGCCCTGGATGTGCTGCGCCGAACGCAGGTATCCCGCCGAGAGATTGCGGTACTGATCGAACCAGAAGGCTCCCGGGAGAGATCGAAACAGGGAGCGCACAGATGCGTCCCGCTTGAGCAGTTGGCGAGCATAGTATCTCCCGGAAAACTGAAAGTACTCCTGCGGGGTGTTCGCACGGCAACTCGCCCCGTCAAGGTGAAGGCGCACTCGAGGCGAATTACCCGGAAGTATGAGAGGCCGCTCCAGTCGATCGACGGCGGAACGGCTCTCATCCCACCGGAGAGCCGCTTCCTGTGTGGCGGTGAGTTCTTCGGGAGTGAAGAGGACATCCACCTCGATCTGGGGGGGTCCCCAACGAAAGTGCCTGCCCGCCACAAATCCTGACCAGTCGAAGTCCTCCAGATCCCGGATCTGCTTCGTAGCAAGCGCCAGGGGCAGAGCCACGGCCTGCAGAAACGTGGTCTTTCCGGAGCCATTATCGCCCAGGACCAGCCTGCGACCCACCGCGGCGTCCACCGCATCGTTCCTGAACGACGCCTCCAAGTCTTGGAAGCGCTTGAAGTTTCGGATGTGAATGCGGTCGACTTTCATCGTTGTGCCCGGTCGAAGGCCTTTCGATTTGGGGGAGACTGCTCAGAATACCACCATGCATCCCGAACAGGACACACGCGGAGCGGCGGGTGGGGGCGATCCGGTCGGTCCGGTGGGATCCGACACGCGTGCGTTTCAGTGTAGGGCGATCGCACCGACAATCCATCGGTCGACGCCAGGCGCTCGGGTTGGACCGAGGGCTTTCCGGGCCGGAGCCGGCCCGGAAAAAAGGGAGAGCCGTGGATCGGCTCTCCCCCTCGCTCAGTTGGCTGTGATCAGCCGACGCGGCGTTTAGCGCTTCGAAATCTCGAACACAGCGTTCGAGACGTCGGCAACCGTGGCCGAACGATCCCATCGGATCCGAACGACTGCCTTCTTGGTGAGCGCACCTATAACCTTGACCGACAGGGTGCCGTCATTTTTGACGCCCCGAGCCAGCGTTCGGAGGAAGGTTCGACCACCGTCGTACGACAGATCGATCGTGACGGTTCCGTTCCCGAGGATCGGGCCGGCCCAGGTGATGTCTTGCTTGGATCCCAGAGTCCACTTCTCGCCACCATTCGGGGACGTCAGGCGGACCGAAGGCGGCGCGATGGAGAACGCCGGCGACATGTCCTTGACCACGGTGTTCCGATCCCAGGTGATGCGGACCACGGCGTTATCCGTGGTGGGCGCGTTGAGTTCCACCTGCTGGGTTCCGTCATTGGGAGTGCGGGCCGCCAGCGCGGTGAAGGTCTTGCCGCCGTCCCGGCTCAGTTCGATTGTGACCGTGTCCCCTGCATCAATGCCGTTGGTGGTCCACGTGACATTGAACTTGGACCCGACCAGCACCTCGGAACCGAGGCGCGGCGCGGTGATCTCGATGGACTGCGTCAGCACGGTGAAGTTGGCGTTGCTGTCGTCGATCGCGGCTGTGTCGGTGATCGACGCAACCCGAATCCTCGCCGATGTGGTGGCCGGGCCACCCAGCTCAACCAGCTCTTCGCCGTCATTATCGGTATCGGACACCAGCGTGGTGAACGTGGCGCCGCCATCTCGAGAAATCGAGATGATCACGTTTCCAGTGAAGCCGGAGCTCGTCCACCGAACCGGAGTCATGGCGCCTGCGAGGATCTGCTCGCCGCCGTTCGGTGCAACCACCGTCACGACGCCCGGCTCCTTGATGGCGAAGACGCCGCTGACTCCTGAGAACGTGCCACCCATCGAGATGGTGGTCACACGGATCCTGGCCTGCGTGGTGGCGGGCCCGGTCACCGTGAAACTCTCCGTCCCATCGTTCGCTGTGCTCGCGATGAGCGTTGAGAAGTTAGCGCCGCCATCTCGAGAGATCTCAATCAGGACGTTGGTGGCGCCCGTCTGAGCCAGACCGGTCGCCGTCCAGTTGATCGTGGCGGTGCTGCCCACGTTGACGCTGTCTCCCATTGCCGGCTTCTGAACGGTGAGGCTGCCGTCCTGAATGGAGAAGTTCGCGTCGGATGCATCCAGGATGGATGTCAGCGTAAGGTGGCTAACCCGGATGCGGGCCGTGCTGCTCGTCGGCGCAGTCGGCGTGAAGGTGAAGGCGCCGTTGTTTGCGGTAGAGGCGGAAATCACTTCCGAGAAGTTCGTGCCACCGTCCCGTGAGAGCTCGATCTTGACATTGCCCGGTGTCCCAAAAACCGGAGGCATTCCAGGTGATCGTGTGAGGCGTGCCCACGCGAAGCGTCTCGCCACCGTTCGGGCTCGTCACCACAATGCTCTCGTCAACTGTCCGAATGGAGACAACACGAAGTTTCCAGGTGCCTGTGGTCGCTGCCACCATCCCCAGATGCCAGACCTTCGCCGGGTCGGAAGGGTCGAACTGCGTGTCGCTGTAGTCTCCCCAGCGATTTGAGTCGGCCGCCTCGTGCTTGTAACCCGCAACTCCAGGGGTGACGATCAGGGGCGCTGAGAAGTTGGCGTCCGTGGTCTTCTTCAGACTGACCGCCTGCGAGGCCGGAGATCCGGAGTTCGCAGTCGAGTAGCCGAGCAAGACGTTTCCGGAGCCGTCGAGGTCGAGTGACGGGTAGTGAAGGTTGAGCACGGGATCGCTGACCGAAAAGGTCTGCTCCACCGAGCCGTCGCCGGCCGGGTTGACCCGATACACACGGGCCACACCGCGGACCGTGCCGCCGATGTTCTCGCCAATTCCGTGCGTCGCCCAGATCCGGCCATTTCGCAGCACGGCGTTGAGCATGCGCGTGTCGCCACCGTCGAGGGTGACGGCACTGCCGGACTGCGCCATCGCAGGCGGGGTAACCCACGTGTTCACTGTGAGCGGCGTGTACTTGACCGTCGGGGTCGCCGTCAGCAGGTTCGAAATCGCGAAGAAGTTGACCTGACCTTCGGCCGCGGCCGAGAGCAGGTACTGGGTGGTGACGCCCGTGTCGTAGGTCAGGACCGGCTGAATGGTGTTCTCAGCCGCAACATTACTGTTGAACTTCGACAGGGTCGTGGGGGTGAGTGGTTGACCCGAGAGAGCCTTGGCCTTGTCCAAAATCCTCACCGTTGCGTGCAGGCTGCCGCCCGCCGTCGCCTTCGGGAAGTTGAACATGGTTCCGTTGAACACGATCGCATCGCTGGTGAAACCAAGGGATGCGTAGTCGAGCCAGCGGTCCATCCCGCCTTCCGACTCCTTCACGTCGAAGGCGTACCGGTGCCAGTTGCCCGTCGGATCGTTGGTCTGGCTCACCGCGAACAGCACCTGGCTCTTGCGGTTCGTGTCATCCAGCCCAAGGATCAGCATCATGTACCGGTCGGTGGTAGGATCGTACTCGACGCGAGGGTCGAACAGTCCATCCACACCCGTTTGGTTTTCCCCGGTGAAAAACGTCGAGTACTGCACGACGGCTGCCGGCACAAGCGTGTTCTTCGGCGTGATCGTGAACGCGGAATTGCCGGCGGAGATGATGTGGACCGGACCCACCGCGAGTCCACCATCCGGCGGGGCGCCGCCCTGGTCGGGGAGCCCGTCGAACCCGCCCACCGTGGAGATCCTCGGAGATCGAGCCATCACTCTGGCCAGAGGAACCGGTGGATTGAAGATCGGATTCGGCGGAAGCTGAAGCTCCTGCGACTCCTTCTTCGGGTTAAACCTGCGCCCCGGGACGGGTCGTCCGACCACCGGTCCGTATCGACGAACCAGCTCGGAAACGTTGACGGGACTCGATGTCACCGTCTTTTCGGGCAGCTTCTCGTAACTAGCAGGGAGGCCCTGGCTGGCGCCCGGTGACGGGATCGCCATCAGTGCCCCGAACAGCACAGCGGCGACGACTCCCCCAACACCAAGCCGGATGGCCCCTCGTCTGCCAACCGTTGATGAAGGCTTGTTCAAAACGTGATCGCCTCTCGACGACGGGGAAATGTCCCCCTCGGGTGTGATCCTACGCACTTCGACGCCTGGACCCGCCTCACGTTTTATCGAACCGATTGGGACTCCTCCTTGAACCGAGAAATTGGCAACGGTCCGGTTGGTTTTTCGCGAAAATCGGCGTGCTGAATCTCGTTCACCGCCCGGCATTGTTCCGCTCAAAGCAACGTTATTCGCACGAGCTCTGGTGCAATGCCGCGGCACAGTGCGGCGAACTGGCCCATCCGGCGTCAGGCAAACCCCGAGTCACCGGGCCTCAACGCGCCCGTCGACTCAGGCTGGACGATCGTCGGAGAATCCCTGGCAGTCGATTTCGCCCCGAGACTCTCCGGAGTCCGTGTGATCAGTCGAGTGGAACCGACAGCTCGGACGCGAGGAGCCTCAGGTACTCGCGGCTGAGGACCATCTCGGGATCGAATTCGGGGCCGGCGACTTGCTGTGAGTTGGCTACGCCGGGAACGTCCTCGAGTTCAATAGACAGGGTGCCGGCGAACCCGGTCTCATGCAGCGCCCGCAGCAGCGACTTCCAGTCGATCTTCCCCATGCCGGGACGCCAATGGGCGTTCGTCAGGCCGTCATTGTCGCTGAAGTGACAGTGGAACACCCGTGAGCCGAGACGGTAGATGGCGACATGCGGCATATCGCCGCACGGAAAGGTGTGGCTCGGATCGTAGTTGATGCCCAACGCCGGCGAACCGACATGGTCGATGAGCCGAAGCATCCCGTCGACGCTCGACACATAGCGGTACGGATGGGGCTCCACCGCGTACCGCAGGCCCGCATCCTCAACAATTCGCATGATCTCGCCCATCGTGTCGACGTAAGCGTTCCAGCCTGCGTCCCAGTCGAGGCCGGATGGCGTCTCCATCGTCCAGATCTGAGAGGTCGGCAGGTTCTTCAGCGCCGGAGGCCGCAGGCCGAAGGGAGTGGGAGCGACCGTATTCACGATCCCCGTTCCGAGGCTCTGGGCGACATGGCAGAACCGCTTGAAGTACTCCACCACCGCTCCGCGCTCGACGGAGTCGGCCGAAGCCATCTTGCCGGCGGTGGAGACAAACTCGGAGAGCGTGACTCCGAGCCCGTCCATCAAGTCTCGGAGCGATCGAATTCGCTCCGGCGTGTAGTACTCGGTAAGCGCTGTTTCGTTCCAGGCGATGAGTTCCACGTGAGAGTAACCCAACGAGGCGATGCGACGCACGGCATCCTCGTAGGGTGGGTTCCATTGGAAGGGCCACACAGGAGCGCCCAGGTTCATATCCATCTCCCTGGCGCCATCGCGATGACGGCGCCCTTACGGTTCCGATCCATCGTCAGCCGGATCCCCTACCAGTTGGTGAAGGCCCCGTCTTCGCGACGAAGCTGTGGGCTGTGACCCAGGCGCACTTCCCCATCCCGCGCCGCCTCTTCATCGAATTCCACGCCGAGACCTGGCGCGGTCGGCGGTAGAAGGTAGCCCGCCTCGAATGGGACTTGCTTCGGAAACACCTCCGGCAGAATCGTGCCGGGAACGCGGGGGAGTTCCTGTACGGCGAAGTTGGACGTCGCCAGATCGAGGTGCAGACATGCGGCCGTGGAGACCGGCCCCAGCGGGTTGTGCGGAGCGAGCGGGATGTAGTGCGTCTCGCACCAACCGGCGACCTTTCGAGACTCTGTGATTCCGGCACAGATACAGAGATCCACCCGACAGTACTGGATCAGGTCACGCTCGATGAGTTCCCGGAACTCCCATTTCGTGGCGAACTGTTCTCCAGCCGCGAGAGGAACGGCCACGTGTCGAGACAGCGCCTCAAAGGAGTGCATGTTTTCGCACCGGAGCGGATCCTCGACGAAGAACGGGCGGTACTGCTCCAGTTCCCGGCAGAGCCGGATCGCATCCGGCGGGTCGAGTCGGGTATGGGCATCGATGCAAATCTCAATGTCGTCCCCCACCGCCTCCCGGATGGCTGCGAACTGAGAGACCGCGTCGCGAACGGCCCGGGCAGGCTCGAATACAGCGCCCTGTGAGGGAACTCCGAACCGAAGGAACTTCCAGCCCTCTGCGACCAGTTCTCGGCTGTGCGCCACCAGGGCTTCCGTCGTGGCGCCCTGCACGTGCGGATAACAGACCACGCGATCTCGCACCTTGCCGCCCAGCAGCTCGTAAACCGGCACTCCGAGCGCCTTACCCCTCAGATCCCACAGAGCGATATCGATGGCGCCGATCGCAGAGGCGATAACCCGATCGGCCGGGAAGAACCCCGCACGAAACATGACCTGCCAGAGGTGCTCGATTCGGGAGGGGTCCTCCCCGACCAGAAGCGACTTCAGGTGGTTCACGGCTTCGGCGCAGGCGTTTTCTCGCCAGGTGAGACCGCCCTCCCCGATGCCGTACAGACCGTCGTCGGTCTCCACCTTCACGAAGAAGAAGTTTCGGTTGCCGCCCCAAACGGGGTACGGCTTGACGTCCGTGATTCGCATGTGTGCCCCCTTGCCGGGCCGCTTTTCAACAACAGCCGACCTCATTCCTCGCCGGAGGACCGATGCCCACCGGGATGGAAGTAGAAGCGTCAATTCTTCACCATTGTGAAACAATTGAGAGGGCGAACCCGTCTGATCGTCGGGTGCGTGTCTGGTTTTGCTTGTGTGTAAGGTGAGTTTCCGATGCAACGACGAGGATTCTTGGGTCTCCTGCTGACCCTCATCATGGCGATGAGCTGGATGGCAGACGATGCCGCAGCTCGGCAGGTCAGCGCGATGGCCCGTCGGCCGCGTCCAGGAGCCGTGAGCGGCATCCTGGATGGATTCACGGCGCGGGAAATCCGCGGCCTGAGGTTTCTCGTCGACGGGAAGCCACGCCGGATTCGGGTGAGCGGCAGCACCTTCACCGTGCCCGGCCTCCCGCCGGGTGAGCACGAGATCTCCATCATCGACAAGATCCTCGGCGGCGGCGTCAATTTCACCTTGAAGATCACGAGTGGGGTCACAGTCGACCTGGGAAAGATCTTCCTGGCCTCCGGCGGCCGCATCGAGGGGTCTGTCTACCACGTGATCGATCCCGTCACGGGAGATTCGGAACCGCTCGCCGGCGTGGAAGTCGTTGCCGAGCCCGACTTCCCCGTCCCGCTTCTGGGTAAAGCGCGTGCCGCGGGATTCCCCAAGAAGCTCTATGCCATCACGGATAAGGACGGCTTCTACGCCATGGACGAGGTCCCTGTGGGACCGTATCGAGTGTCCGTGGTCGTGCCGGGCCTGGAAGCCGGCGTGTCGTTCGCGTTCGTCGGGCTCGGCGATATCTCATCGATCGACTTCGAGCTGCGCGATGTGATCGAAGAGGGCGTGGCCACCGTCACCGGCGTCATCAACGCGCCGGACGGCTCTCCGGCAGAGGGAGCGCTCGTCTCCATCCTTCCTCAGGACATCTACTTCCCCTTCCGGGTCAGCCCCAAGTCAGTGGCTGCCGCCGTGCGGGCAGGAAAAGGCGCGGGCGCCCGGCCGACGGTGCTGCCGCGGCTGGAGTTCTCGACCCTCACGGACCAGAACGGGCGATACACGCTGAATGTGCCGTCGGGCTATTCCTCGATTGCCGTTTACCTTGATGGAACCGCGGGCTACTTCGACACGCTGGCGCTGCGACCCCGCGAAACTCTGGTGGTGAGCGTCAATCTGGAGGAAGCTGCGGACATCGCTCCAGGTTCCGTCAACGGTTTCGTGACGGATGCCTCCACAAAGCGGCCGATTCTGGGCGCCCAGGTCACAGCACTGCTCTACTTCATCCAGGGAGGTCCCGATGGGGGATCCTTCATCATTCCGCCGCCGAAACCGCTGCTGGCGTTCACCAACAAGAAGGGCTTCTACCAGATCGACGGGCTCCCGGCGGGCCTGATCCAGTTCCAGGTGGACGCCAAGGGCTATCAGTCCGAAATCCGGGAGGTAGAGGTGCCGGAGAGCGGAACAGCGACCCTCTCCTTCGCTCTCTCGAGGAAGAAGCTGCGCTGACCTGTCGAGCCGAGAATCGCTCTCCGGCCATGCAAAACGGCCGGCGCCCTTCGGGCGCCGGCCGTTTTGCATGAAGAGGGTTTCTTAGAAGTAACTTCCAAATTACTTGCAAGTGGTTCATACTTCTCCCGGATCGGTTTTCAGGAAGCTGAACTCCGCATTTCAGGTTGCTCCAAGCCACCGAGACACGGCCCATCGATGAATCCTGTCCGTTCGGCAACCAAACACGCTCAGCTCACCCGGACGCTGGAGGAGCTCCTCCGCACGCTTCAGCCGGGCGATCGCTTTCCGTCTCAAACCGAACTGATGCGCCAGTACGGCGTGTCCGATCGGACGGTCCTGCGGTCTCTCGATGATCTGACGCGTGAGGGACGCCTCATCCGCCGGCGCGGCGCCGGCACCTTCGTCGCCGCTCCCTCAAGCGGGATCCACCCCACAACGGCAGTGGAGGGATTGGTGGCGGCGCTCGTGGTATCGGGAGATCCGACGCCGTTCTATCGGCACTGCCTCGACCGGCTCTCCCTCCTGGCAGAGTCCCTTGGGTTTTCGCTCATCACTCCGCACGTGTCCGGTGACGGGTCAGAGCCCCTCCCCCTTGAAGAGATTCCACCGCTGGGCTTCCTGGCTTTGAACTACAGCCTGGAGCCGGTGGTGCGAGCGCTCCTGGCACGCGGACAGCGCGCCGTGGTGGTCGGCGCGCCGCCCGCCGGGGTGTCCCTGGAGGCGTCCTGCGTCAGCGGCGACCACGAACATGGAGGCTGGCTAGCTACCAACCACCTCTTCGCACTGGGACACCGCCGAATTGCTTTCCTGCGCTCGAGCGGAGAGGCATTACTGCCTCGGACCGAGCGCTGGAGGGGCCACCTGCGCGCACTCCACGAGGCGAACTCCCGGGGTTCAAGCGTGAACTCTCAGCGAATCTCGGCGGATCAATTTGAACTCTGGCGGAACCATCCCGCAGAGGCGGCAGAGTTCTTCTCCACGCCGGAGGCGCCCACCGCAGTGGCGGCATGGAACGATCGGGAGGCGGATCTGCTCATCCGCGTCCTCACGGCCGCAGGCATCCCGGTGCCCGAACAGGTCTCAGTCATCGGTTACGATGCGCTGCCGGAGTTCCAGGATGGCCCCACCCCTCTCACGACGGTGGACCAGCATGTCGACATCCAGCTTCGACGAGCCCTGCAATTTCTGGAATCTGACCCGAATGGGGTTCGGCGCTCAATGACTTTGATCGTTCCAACGCTTGTGGCGGGGTGCACCACGGCTCAGCCTCCGCGGTGACACGAGAGCCGTTGGAACACACACAGACGTGAAGAAGGGCCAGTGTAGAAACACCGGCCCTTCCCATTCGAGGAGACGGTTCCGATCAGTCGGCGTCGCTTACGGTCCACATGTTGCCGGGACGTCGGACCGAAGTTCCCAGACCCACGTACTTGGCGTGGCCATCCATGAAGGCGGCCGTGACGCCGCCACTCGGATCTGCAGTCGCCGTAACGCCGGAGTGCCGCACGGCATGCACCTGTCCCGCGACCGAGGCGATGTCCCACGGGCCATTGCCACCACTGATGGCCGCCGGCGAAGAGAAACGGCTGTCCGCAATTCCGATGACTCCGGCGGGAGACGTGATCGCGGCCAAATTCAAAATGTTGTTGCTGAACGGACCATTGAGCGTGATGTCGGTCTGCCCGGCAGGCACGCCAAAGTTGTTGACCCCGTAGTTGTAGTCCATCGTGGTTCCGCCGGGGATAGCGCCGTTCGTCCGACAGTCGTTCGGGTTGTTCGGGCTGCCGCCAATGGCGCGGTAGAACGTGTTGGTGGCGGCATTGAAGGTCATCCGAGTCGTGGAACTCGGGCAGTCGTAGACCTTTACGTTCTTGACATACGGAACCAGCACATCCGCCCAGGAAGCCGCGGACGCCGTGCCGCAGGTTCCGAAGAAGGCGCGCGGCAGGATTTCGTCATAGTCCTGCGCGTACATCATAACCCCTTTGCCGAGCTGGCTGAGGTTCGAAAGGCAGTTGCTCTTGCGGGCGGCTTCACGGGCCCGGGCAAAGACAGGGAAGAGGATGGCAGCGAGAATCGCAATGATTGCGATGACCACGAGGAGTTCGATCAGAGTAAAGGCGCGACGACGCATGGTGGGCCTCCAACGAGAAGGCGGGGCTCGAGGGCTCCGCTTTGATTGCCCGCGGCTTGTGACGATTCTCATCATCGAGACCGCATACCATAACATGACCTAAGTGAGGCGTTCTTGCAAGAACAAAAAGTTCTGAACAGTACGATTCGTGCCTGGCAACGCAATTACAGGCTCTGTCGGATCGCGTCTCCGATACGGCCCACCCGTTCCCGTGAACAGCGCAGCACGTCTGACCCCAACAGGCAAGCTCGATGGAACGCAAAGTCATCGGCGACCGAGGTCTCCTGGGTCTCGTACCAGTCCGGGGGGAGAGAGGCGTCGCGCTCCTTCAGCCAGGTGTTGGCTCGGTCTCGAGCATAAACAGGATGCAGGCGGTTTGGCGTAGACCATCCGCGAACGACCGGCGCCCCGGCGGCCTGGCAGAGATCAGCGAACGCTTCCGCCGATCTCGGGCACGAATCGCCGTCGATCAGCAGCCAGTACTGGCCCCACGCATGCCCCTCCCACCTGTCGGGCGCGTGGAGCGGTTCGACAGAGGGAAGTTCGGCCAGGCGCCGGCTAAGCTCGGTGGCCCGGGCTCCCCGCTGCAGGCGATGGACATCCCGTTCGCGAAGCTGGGGCAGCGCCAACGCAGCCAACCATCCCGAAAGGCGAAAGTTGAGGCTGGCGGTTCGGAGTTCTCCGGAGTCCGGATCCTGTCCGCAACACCGAAGTCTCCTCATTCGGGATGCGAGGATTGCGTCTCGGGTGACAATGACGCCGCCTTCCCCTACCGAGATCGGTTTTCTCCACCCCATGCTGAAGGCGGTCGCCACGCCCCATGAGCCGACGGATCGCCCCTTCCATGTTGCCCCGGGCGCGAGGCAGGCATCCTCCACCAGCGCCAGACCTCGCCGGCTGCAGATTCGATCCAGAGACGGCAGATCCGCCGGGGCCCCGGCAAAGTGAACGGCGATAACGGCGGCCGAGCGCGGTCCGACCGCTGATGCGACTGCCACGGGAGAGATGCAGCCGGAGCGGGGATCGATATCGACGTGGACCGGAGTCAGGCCGGCGGTGAGTACCGCCGCATCCACGGCGGGACACCCGTAGGCGGGTATGAGCACCTCGTCTCCGCGCGGAATCTCGAGGGCCGCGAGGATGAGATGAAGCGCTGCCGTGCCACTGGAGACCGCGATTCCCTGATGGCAGGAGTGAGCCACTGCCCACTCCTGCTCCAGCAGATCGAGCGCTTGATGGGGTTCGGCCCCGAGACGTGTGAGATCGTCTCCTCGGATGAGTTCTTCAGCCCCCCGAAGGTGTATGGGGAGAACGTAGGGTTCGCTGTCCGGATCTCGGAACTCCAGCTTGCTGCCCTCGTCTCCTCCAGGGTCACCGACACCGGACGTCGGTCAGGTGGGCCGGCTCACGACGGTCGCCGCGTCTCCGGTGGAAACCTCGCCGGGCTCAATCACCCGAACATGGATCCCACGCAGCCGGAGCGCCTTGTAGGCCGGGCCATTCACGAACTCGAGCGCGTCTCCGCCGAACCGAGCCCGAAATTTCGAACAACCGGTATGCGGAAGCGGAGTGACCTCGCAGAGCGCAGTTCCAATCCGGATCCGGGTGCCCGCCGGCAGGTTGCTCTCGGACAAATCCAGTTCCACAATCAGGTTGTCCCCGAACAACTCCAACGGCTGACCGTCGGCAATTAACCGGGCCGTATCAGATCGCATCAGGGTGATCTGGTTTTGAGGATCCGGCCCCGAACGCAAGGACCACCGATCCCCTTCCAGGCCACTCTCTACTGTGAGGCGCACACAATCGGGAGTTTCGCGGCGATCGACCCCCGGTCGAACAACGACGAGGGCAACAGATCCGTTATCGGCAGCGGGGGGCGGAAGCTGCGCGAGACCGGCCTCAAGGGCGGCGAACGAGAGAGCCATGTGGGATTTCCTTTAGCCCGCCGACTTGCGGCCAGGCACCTGTTCTACTTACGTGACACTCGGCGGCGCGTCAGTCATCGAGTTGACCGAACGGCAGTCCGACCGCCATCGGCTTCGGACGTTCGTACTCCGACTCCAGCGAGACTGCCCTACCGCCGTCGGAAGACTCCAGGAACGCCTGCATGGCGTCCAGAACCGCAAAGGCCTGCTCCGCGCTGCAGCGGTGCTCTCGACCGGAACGCACCGCATGGCACAGATCCGCGAGTCCCACGGCCCGGCCGTAGCCCGTCGGAAATGCGTGGGGAACGTCGATCCAGTCCTCGTCCTTCAATCCGCGAACCTGCACGGGTCCATCGAAACCGTTGGGGTCAGGGACCTTGAGAGTCCCCTCCGTGCCGTAAACGACAATCGGCATCTTACGGTCGTAGACGCCATGCGCGGTCGCAAAGCTGGTCATCAGCGTACCGATGGCTCCATCGCGGAACTCGATCGAACCGCAGAGGTGATCCGGAGTCTCCACCTCAACGTCCTGGCCGGCGAACGGCTGGCTGGTGATGTGGCGCACCGGGATCGCGATTGAGGTTAGCGCACAGATTCGCCGGATCGGTCCGAGCAAATTCAGGAGCGCCGTCAGGTAATAAGGACCCATATCAAACATCGGTCCGCCGCCCACTTCGTAGTAGAAGCGCGGATTCGGATGCCAGGTCTCAACGCCACGAGACAGCATGTGCGCCGTGAACCCGATGGGCCGGCCGATCAGGCCGTTATCGATCGCCTTCCGCGCCGTCTGGATGCCTGCACCGAGTACGGTGTCTGGAGCACAACCGACTCGCAGGCCAAGTGCGGCGCCCGTTCGCAGCACCCCGGCGCCCTCTTCCCGGCGAATGCCGAGAGGCTTCTCCGAGAACGTGTGCTTGCCCGCTTCAAGCGCCGCGACGGCGACGGACGCATGCGCCTTCGGGATGGTGAGGTTGAGCACGACTTCGACCTCCGGATCGGCGATCAGCTCGTCCACTCCCAGCACCCGCGGTATGCCGAATTCTTCGGCCCGTGCACGCGCTTTATCACCGTCGAGATCGGCGCACGCCGAGATGTCGAGGATCGGCAGATTTCGAGCCATCTTCAGGTAAGCCGCGCTAATGGCGCCACAGCCAATCAGGCCCACCCGCACTCGCTCCGCCATGCTCGCTCCTTGCAAAATCTCGCTGCGGAACTCCGACCGCGGCCATCCGCCGCGCCGTTATTCCGGCCTCACCTGCCATACCCACCAGACTAGATGGCCTGTTAGGCGAGACCGGCGCAAGACCCTTCCCTCAACACACGACCTCAGGCGAAGATCAGCAACAAGGCCCCGGCGAGAAACGACAGCCCAAACCCCAAGCCGACCCGTTGAACCAGACTTCTCGGTCCGAGGCTGGCGATCAGGGCGGTCTTGAAGCAGAGATTCGCCATGGTGGC
The DNA here is from genome assembly GCA_005798285.1 of Actinomycetota bacterium. Classification (GTDB taxonomy): domain Bacteria; phylum Armatimonadota; class SYMT01; order SYMT01; family SYMT01; genus F1-80-MAGs030. The sequence continues at coordinate 20,896 of SYKE01000102.1, read as the reverse complement.
CACCACAATCATCTGCCAGCCCAGGCGAGCATCGAGTTGACCCGCGGCCACCAGGCGGCTCGTGGAGAGCGTGATGGCATCCATGTCGGTCAGACCGGAAATGGCCGCCATCGCGAATAGCCCTTCCTGCCCAAGAAAAGACTTGGCGGCAGCCACACCCAGAAGCACCGCTGCATAGAGCAATCCGAACGCAACAGCGGGTTTCAACTCTGACGGATTCTCAGGGCTCAGTTGCTCCGACGCCAATCGGCTTCGCTGCAGCCACATGGCAACGGCAACAGCGAGGGAAACGGCGGCCATGAGACCGATCCTTGGCGCAGCCGTCGCTAGAAACCCGGGAGCCACCACCCGGATCTCCATCAGGAGCCGTCCATAGACGATGGTTGAGGCGATCATGACGACGGTCGCCGCCGAAGGAACCTGCAGCGGCTGCTTCCTGGCCATTCGGGAATAGCTGGTGGTGGTCGCAGTGCTGGAAATGATCCCGCCCAACACGCCTGCGGTCAGCGTTCCGGCGCCGTCTCCAACAAACCGATGGATGAGGTAGCCCACCAGGCTGATTCCAACGATCAAGACCACCATGAACCAGATTTCGTAAGGGTTGAGGACCGCAAAAGGCCCAAACCCCTGGTTGGGAAGCACGGGGAGCACGATGAACGCGATGAGCACGAACTGCATGATCGAGCGCACATCGTCGTCCTCGAGCCGACGTACAAATCCGTGAAGCTCCGGTTTGAACTGGAGCAGCACGGCTACGGCAGCGCCCACAGCCACTGCGGCAATGGGCTGTCCCACGGTGAGGAACGCCCCAACCGCGAACATCACCAGCATGGCAACTTCGGTGGTGACGCCGCCCTCGGAGTTGGACTGACGTTCCTGCGGCAGGTTTCCGACCAGTACGAGAATTGCCAGACTGATCAGTCCCGCGGCCACCGACCAGCCGCCGAACGACTTTCCCAGCAGTCCGCACAGGGCTCCGAGCAGCGTAATGAGGGGGAAGGTGCGGAATCCGGCCAGAGGCGCTCCCGCCCGTTCTCGCTGCAGGCCCACGAGCAATCCCAACAGGAGAGCCACCCCCAATTGTTGAAAAACTTCCATGCTCCTGCTTTCGACTGCGTGCCCATCTTAAATCTAGATTAGCGCCAGCGCTGCGGGTTTCACCCCTTCGTTTGACAACGCGGCCCCGGGCCGCGGGAGGCCCGCGCAAATGCTGCCCCAACGAGTCGACATCGTGATGGTGATGGTGTCCGACATGAGTCGCTCCGTGCGATTCTACCGGGATACTCTGGGATTCAACTGTCGCATGGAGTCCCCCTACTGGACGGAGTTCGACCTGGGGGGCCAGACCCTGGCGCTGCACCCGACGGACACCCCGGGAGAACCCTATCGGCCCGATCACCAGCCCGCCGGCTCCCTTCAACTTTGCTTCAAGGTGAGCGACATCTCCGCGGCGGCCGCCGACCTCACGGCGAAAGGGGCGTCTTTCGCGGTGGAGCCCTGTGAACGGGAAGGCGAGGGCATCAAGTTGGCTGTGTTTACCGATCCCGACGGGATGCCGATCAGCCTCTACGAACCCACGTAGCTCCGCCGAACTCGATATTCAGCAAGGCGCCTGCCCACCGGCGAACTTCTCGCGACAGATGCGGTCTCGAATTCCCCACATGGAATCGCGATAGATTTTTCGCCGCAGGGAACTCTAACTCTGTAGAGAGCTTCGGAGTTGAGACCGGGGGCCCGTGCCTCTTGAGGAGCAGGTGGGGAACAATGGGGTTCCGAATTCAGACCGCTGCGGCGCGATGGTGGATTGGTGTGAGCGCTCTGGCGCTCGCCGCGCCGCTCTGCGTCGCCGCCCTGTCGACGCAGGACAGCGATGAGGCGCCGATTCGCTATTCGGAGACCAGACCCGCCGACTCCATCGCGCGGCTGCAGCAGCGGCTCGACTCGGGCCAGTTGAAGCTGCAGTTTCGCGGCGAGCGGGGCTATCTGGACTCGCTCCTCACCGCCCTCGGCATCTCCTCGAACAGCCAGCTTCTGGTCTTCTCCAAGACCAGCTTCCAGCGCGATCGAATATCGCCGTTCACGCCGCGTGCCCTCTACTTCAACGACGACACGTATGTCGGCTACGTTCAGGGCGGCCCGGTGCTGGAGCTCTCCACGGCGGATCCCCAACTCGGCGGTGTCTTTTACATCCTGGAGCAGAGTCCGACGCGACCTAAGATCAGCCGCCAGCGCTACGAGTGTCTCTCATGCCACGAGTCCGGACTCACTCGTGGCGTGCCCGGGCACACCGTGCGCTCGGTCTACAGCATGCGTGACGGCCAGCCCGCGTTCAGCGCCGGAACCTTTGTCACGACGCCCACGAGTCCCTACGAGGAACGATGGGGCGGGTGGTATCTCACTGGAAACACCGGAAACATCAAGCACCTCGGCAATCAGATGTTCGGCAACTCCGAGGAAGCCGCTGCCCCCGACAAGGCCCGGAGCACCAACGTGCCGTCGGTGGCGCCCTTTTGCGACACCCGTCCCTACCTGACGCCCCACAGCGATGTGGTGGCGCACATGGTGATGGCCCATCAAGTCGACATCCACAACCTGATGACTCGGGCGTCCTACGAAACGAAGCGGGCGCTGGCCTACGAGGCGCTCCTCAACAAGGAACTCGGACGCGGATCCTTCCGATCCGAGAGCACCACTCGTCGGATTCAAGGCGTGTGCGAACCGCTCGTGAAAGCGATCCTCTGCGCCGACGAGGCCCCGCTTGGGAGCGGCATTACCGGTAGTTCCAGCTTCAGCCAGACCTTCGCGATCCGGGGACCGTGGGACTCGAAGCGTCGATCACTCCGCGAACTCGACCTGAAGACCCGGCTCTTCCGATATCCCTGCAGCTTCCTGGTCTATTCCGACTCTTTCAAGGGCCTTCCCGACGAGGCTCGGAGCTACTGCCTCGGCCGACTCCGCGAAATCCTGACTGGGGAAACGTCCCCAGCCGGTTACCCTTCGCTTCGGCCGGAAGATCGCACCGCCATCCACGAAATCCTCGAGGAGACTCTGCCCGAGTACGCAGCGGCGCCTCCGCGCAGAAGGAGCGCCGGGTAAACGGGCCCCAGGTTTCCGTCACCGCCGCGTTCCAGGCATCATGACCTCGCCCTGTGAATGCATGCGACCTGGGGCGGAATGGGAGTGCAGGTGAGTCAGGGCTTTGGGCTGGTTTGGCCCGGCAAGCAGTCCCGCTCAGGGGAGATTCCGGCGCCCGAAGGGCAGCTTGTGGCTTACCCCGCGGAGTCCTATTGCCCCGAGTGTGCCGACGGGAACCGCATCCTCGAAGGTGACAATCTCCCAATCCTCCGCGCGCTCCAATCTGAGCTGTCGGGAGCGGTGGGACTGATCTACATCGACCCGCCGTACAATACCGGGAACGACTTCATCTATAACGACAATTTCAGGAACCCTCGACAGCGTCAGACTGCGGAAGAGCCCGGCAGACGCCACACTCGCTGGCTGGAGATGATGCACCCCCGGATCGAGCTGGCGCGAACCCTCTTGCGAGCCGATGCCCTGTTCTGTGTGAGCATCGACGATCACGAAGTGCACCACCTCCGGCTCCTGCTCGATGAGGTGTTCGGCGAAGAGAACTTCGTGGCTCAGTTGATCTGGAAACGCCACTCGGGGGGCGGGAACGATGCCCGCCACTTCGCCGTAGACCACGAATATATCCTGGTCTACGCCCGCGATCGCGGCTCCCTGCCCCCACTGAGACTGCCACTCGACGCGGCGCAGCGCAGCGCCTACATTCACCGCGACGAGCACTTCGACAGTTGGGGTCCGTACAAGACCAAGTCCTTTCTCAGAATGCGGCCGGATGACCCTCGGCCCGGTTTGCAATACGGCATCGAGCTTCCCAACGGTGACACCCGTCTCGCAGAGTGGAAGTGGGAGGAGTCCAGATTCCACGAGGGAGTTCGAGAGGGTCGCATCGTGTTTCGGCAGGATCGTAAGGAACGCTGGCTCGTGGAGTACAAGCTCTATCTTCGAGATGACAACTCCGAGCGAACCCAGGTGCCTCGCACCCTTCTCCTGGATGTGGAGCGAAACGCTGCCGGCAAATCGCAGCTCAAGGCGCTGTTCGACGGAGCGATCCCCTTTCCAAATCCCAAGCCCGTGGGACTGATTCGACTCCTGCTTCAGCTCCATCCCGATCGAGATCGATTGGTTCTGGACTTCTTCGCCGGGTCCGGCACCACCGGTCAGGCCGTGCTGGAAGAGAACGCCTCCGATGGCGGCTCTCGACGGTTCGTCCTGGTCCAGGAAGCGCAGCCGACAGGATGCCCGAACATCCCGAGCCTCTCTGCACTCACCCGCGAGCGGGTTCGCCGCTGGATGATCCGGACGCAGACGGAGTCCGGGTTTCTGGCCGCCCGCTGGGAGTGCGGCGGGCACAACCACGCGCCGACGGACGCGGAAGGAGAATTGGGTTGAGAGCGGTCATCCAACGAGTGTCGCGGGCGGCGGTTCGGGTGGAAGACCGAACCACGGGTGAAATCGGCGCCGGGATCCTGGTGCTCGTGGGGGTCTCCAACCAGGACACCGACACCGATGTTCGCTACACTGCGGAGAAGATCGCCCACTTGCGGATCTTCCCGGATGAAACGGGCCGAATGGACCGCAGCGCGCTGGATGTCGGCGCGGCGGTGCTGGTGGTCAGCCAGTTCACCCTTTACGGGGACGCCCGAAAGGGCCGACGACCGAGCTACAGCAACGCCGCGGGCGGAGACGCGGCACGATTGGGGTATGAGGCCGTTTGTCAGCGTCTTAGGGATTGCGGGCTTCACGTCGAAACGGGAGAATTTGGCGCCGACATGCGAGTCGAAATGGTGGGCGAAGGGCCCGTGACCATCCTCCTCGATAGCACCCGCCAGTTCTAGATCGCGAGAGCCAACCAGCCATGAGATCCGAGCGCCCTCCCACGCTACCACGAACCGGGGAAACTCCTACCTCGATCCCACAACCCACAGCGGCGGATCTGCAGCGGGAGGGCGACACGCTGGCGGCAGAGGGGAGCATTCACGAGGCCATCCAGTGCTACCGGCGAGCCGTTCGCCTGGAGGGTGACAACGCCGACCGCCACCTGCGCCTCGGGGACGCCTTCGTTTTCGCCGAGGACAGCGGTCAGGCGCTCTCGCACTATCGCCGCGCCCTGAAGGCCAACCCGGATCATGCAGACACCCACTTCTCCATTGCAGAGGTCTATCGGCGCTTCGGAAAGCTGAAGGGGGCCATCACGCTCTACCGCCGAGCGGTCTCCCTGTCACCCCACAACCCCTATTACCGCTACCGCCTCGCATCCGCCTGCGTTCAAGCCGGTCGCCAGGACGAGGCCGTACGCGAGCTGCGGGAGGCTATACGGCTGGCTCCCGAGGACGGTTTCTACCACTTCTGGCTCGGCGACCTGTTCCTTCAGCTCTGTCGCACGCACGACGGCGTCCAGGAGTTGGAGCAAGCGGTAGGCAACTCGCCGTTCGACGACTATTACTGCGTACGACTGGGAATGGCTTACTGTCAGTTGGGCCGGCCGGAGGACGCAGTGGCCGTGTTCCGGAGAGCGATTCGGCTTCGCCCCAGCAATGCGACCTACCACTTCCTGTTGGGAGATGCGTTCGCCCGGATGGGTTATGCGCTGCGGGCCGCCATGCACTACGAAATCGCGGGCGATCTCGACGCCTACGACCGGGAGTATGTCGACCGAATGCGGCGGTCCCTCTCGGAAGCCGGTGGCCTCGTCAAGCCCGAAGACTTTGGTCTGCCGCCGATGGACCATTAACCACGGTTCAGTCCTCCGGCATGTCCGGCATCATCGGCGGCTCTTCCGTGTGGATGGCCGCAGCCTGCACAACCCCCCCGTCCGGCTCCATTGGAGCGGTCTGGTTCGCGGCCGGTTCGCTCAACACAAACTCACCCGTCAGGGGCGACCTCTCCGGCGGGAGCGTCCGGGAGGGATCTCGAATCTGCCTCACGGAGCGAGCCAGGCGAAGCAACTGCGGTCGGGAGAGCCCCACTGCATAGAGGGTGCACCGGGTGCGACCGACCACCCACTCCAGCACTGCATGAGGAAACGGCTCGGACCGCTCGTAGAGCGAGGCGTCGGATCGTCCCCGTTGAGAGGTCAGCGATACCGGCAGGCCGGCAGGCCGCTGAGAGTACACGGAAAGGTCCTGCTGCACCAGTTTGAGCACCTGAAAAACGCCGGATCGATCCTCGCGAATCCAGTGCATGTCGAGGTACCGCTTGCCGCGGCGCCACACCCGGAGGAACTCATAGCCGGACGGGACCCAACCGGGGGCCACCGGTTTGAAGGCGAACGACTTTCTCCGGGCCCAGGCGGCACGCTCCGCCGCGTCGGTGGGTCCGAAACCCGAGTCCGGGGAGAGCGGAAGCGCCACCGCATGCGGATCGACTTCCCCCTGGAGAATGCAACTCCCCGCCGGCGGTTTAAAGTCGAAGGTGCCGTCCGGCAGCACGGCATAGTTCACCTGCAGGTCCTGGGCATCGGTCTGCACATAGTTGTCGGCATCGCGATACCAGCTCACGCGGCGCGGGAGGAAGTGCTCCTTGTCGAGCCAGAGTTCGTACCGATCCTGCTGCGACCCGCCGGGCGGCGCCGAGGTGAACTCCACGTGGAAGCACTCTCGATCGGCAATTCGATCCTCCCCAACGAGTCGAGCATCGCGGTTCTCGTTGAACTGCTCGATGATTTGATCCAGCCGCAGATTGCCGCCGAGTTGCCAGGTGACGCCGAAGGGGAACGGGAGCGCGGTCTCTCCTTCTCGCCGGGGACGGACGATCACGAGCGGGCCGCGGCCCTTCCACGATCCGCCCGGCAGGAACTGTACCACTCGATCGTCGTAGACGAAGGTGCTCAGCGGATAGTCCTGACGCGTATCCAGCCGAAACTCGCCGGGGCGGCGGAAGAACTGCCGCTGTCGGAAGATTCGGGAGCGGCCCTGATACCTCCCGATGCTCTGGAACTCGGCGCCGTAGTTGTGCACCTGGGACCAGGACATCCGGGCGCTCCGCGCGACGTCGGCGGCGTTCAACCCTCGCGGCGCAAGCAGCACGACGGCGGCCGCCACCGACAGGATCGCGGCTGAGGCCGTGACCCAACGCAATCGACGGGGCGAGGCCGCTCGTCGTCGGTGCGAGGCCAATCGAACCTGGAGCGCGGGCGTGAAGTGCGGAGGAGCATCCTCCGGCTCCAGGCTCTGAAGTGCGCCGATAAGCGAAGCGAAGTCGCTCCGCGCGCGGTCACAGCTTGAGCAGCCCTCCAGGTGATCCAGAACCCGGCGCTGTCGAACTTCGTCCAGTTCACCATCCAGAAGCGGCCGGAGGAGCAAGCGCACATCCGAACAGGCCATGGTGGCCATGGACCCCCGGGAAGCCGTTGGGGCCCTCCCAGGGCGCCGCTTTGGCCAACGAAAGAAACCGTTCACACCGACTCCACGTATGTTCGGAGCATCTGTTCGAGCCGATGAGTCGCATAGTGCAGTCGACTGCGCACCGTACCGATGGGGCAGCCCACTACTTGGGCGATCTCCTCGTAGCTCAAACCGTGCAGATCCCGAAGCACAATCACCTCGCGCGCTTTGTAGGGAAGCGCCGAGATCGCCTCCCGAACCCTTGCCTGAAGCTCACCCGCCAGCGCCGAATGCTCCGGATCGTGACGCTCGGCGTCATCCGGCAACTCGTCATTCAGCTCGGCCACATCCATCCGGCGCCGCCGAATGTAATGCGAGCAGCAGTAGACCGCAACCCGATAGAGCCATGTCGTAAATGCGGCCTCGCCCCGATACCGCGGGAGCGCCTTATAGGCGGCGATGAAGATCTCCTGCGCCAAGTCATCCGCCTCCGAAGGCGAAGCCAATCGCGCAGCCAGGCTGTAGACGCGCCGCCGGTGGCGATCCACCAGAATGTCGAACGCCGCTTCCTCGCCTCTTTGGAACCGCCTCACCAGCGCCAAATCATCCACGCAGTGCGTCTCCGGGTTATCTGATCACCGAGTTAGTGGTTAGACCCCACAGGAGAGTTCAGGGTTCGGTCTCCAACTCCGAATAAATCTGCACAAGCATGGACTTCCCGGCCATTCCGTCGATCTCAATGGCCCACTGGGATCGGTCATCTGGGTGGATGTGATCTATGGCCCACTGGTTGGCCTGCATCTCCTGAGCCAGGGGCCCACGTCTCTGGCCGGCGAGTCGGAGCCCAGCAGACGCGGGGTGCACCCGGGCCAGCCGTGGCTCTGAGTTGCATCGAGAGACGAAAAAAAGGGGGCGCCAGTCGGCGCCCCCTTCGCAAACGAACCGACTACAGGCTGAAGCGTCCGAAGTACGCGTTGTTCTGGTCGGTGGCGTTCCACGCCTGAACCAGGCTGGTGTCGCGATACTCGGCGCTGACGCAGAACCCGGCTTTGGCGCCCTGCAGGCTGACGAAGGGCTTGCCCCAGAGTTCATACGGCTGCTTGCAGCAGAGCTGGCGGGTCTCTGTGGCAATCTTGAGCGCCGCAACCCCGGGAACGTTCACCCGATACAGGTCGCCACGGCTGTCGAAGGCGATCGGCGCGGTCTTCACCGACATCACGTCGCCCAGCGCATTCGTGGCCTGCTGGCGCAGCAACGCGGCGATGGCGGTCTTTTGCTCGGCAGAAGCGCCCTCGCTCACATAAAGCACGGAGCGGCGGCGACTGGCGGGAAGCTCCAGGCTTCGGTCGCCTGCCACCACGGCCACGGCGCGAATACCGGAGAGGTCTACCCCGTTGAAGGCGCCCTTCTCGATGTTCCAGGCCAGCAACGCGTTGCGACCCATCGTTTCGATTTCGCCTTCGTGGTGGCAGGCGCCAACGAAGACATTTGCGGACCGGGACTCGACGTAGTCCCCGGTAATCGAGGGCGCGGCGGATACGCGACCCGCGCAGAGCGAGGCGACCAGCACCCCAGCGGCGATGTGAGCGAGCTTCATACCACGAAACCTCCCGAGGGTCGTCTCAGCGGTGCGAGCCGACCACGACAGCCCCGAGCCCTCATGGCCCGAACCAGAACAATGCTGCCACTGTCTATTATGACACGGTCGATCCGACCTTGTTGCACCGGGTTGAGGTGGTCGGGGGTCATCGCCTCCCCGTTGACACGGAATATCGCGTGGGAGATAATCGGGCTCTCGGCGGGGTAGCTCAGTGGTTAGAGCGAAGGATTCATAACCCTTAGGCCGTGGGTTCAAGTCCCACTCCCGCCAACCCCCCACTAGAACTTCAAAGGGCCCGGGACGCTGATCGTCTCGGGCCCTTTGGCATTTCAGTTCCCGCCGGTCGAGCTCACTCCATGCTGTAGGTGAAGTGCTGCATGAAGAACTCGCCATTGGCGGCTCGCTTCACGTAACTCTCGGCGTTGCCCTTGATCCACTTCGCGTGACCATCCAGGAAGATGAAGTTGCTTCCGCCTTGATGGAGCTCGCTGGATTCGCAACCGAAGACGTTCAAGATCCCCGGTCCGGCGGTCAGGGTAACCCCATCGGCCACCATCGCTGTGTCGGCGGGTCGGAGTACGGAACTCAGCCCGATGTAGGTTTCCGGAGGGGTGGCTCGACTGCTGATCCAGCCGCTGCCGGGGTACTGATAGTAGGGGTTCGAGGCGCTGTTGCCGCCACTGCGGAGCAACACCCGGGTCGGCATCGGCTGTGCCAACGCGTAGTGAGAGAGCAACAGCGTGGGGGGAAACGCCGGGGTCAGCGCGCCGGGTCCGTTGCACTCGGGCTTATCGGATCCCGCCTTGAGAGCGGACTCCGACCAGGACGGACACTTCATCACTCCGTTGGGAGGCGAGCCACCGCCATTCTTCAGGTAAGGCTGGATCCGGCTGGTCCACAGCCTCTGATCCGGGGTTGGGCCAGGAGCGGTCAACCACGGAAGGATCATCTCGTCGTAGTCCTGCGAGTACATCAGCAGGGACGTTGCAATCTGCTTCTGATTCGAGAGACAGGAGGTCCGCCGAGCGGACTCTCGCGCCTGTGCGAACACCGGGAACAAGATGGCAGCGAGGATAGCGATGATTGCGATCACCACGAGGAGTTCGATGAGGGTGAAGGCATGTCGACGACGCATGGGAGTCCCCCGGGAGGACCAAACCTCCCGCAAGCGTGGGCTACCTGCTTGACGAACAGCTTCCCGCCGACTCTCGTTGTTGGTGATTGGAGTCGCTTGCGCGGGTGACGGTTCGGGTGAACCGCCAACTGATAGATTATGCGAGTACGTCGCCCAACAGTGAGTGATATTGCCCACAGTTGCCACGGTATGCGCGCATTCGTTGTGGAAGAGGATGCGCCCGCGTGGGTGGAAAACTGTACCGGGTAGGCGGTGTCCGGTCTCCCCTCAGACCCTTCAGGAGGATCGTTCGATGAAACGAGGGCTTCTCGCGCTCACAGCGACGTACGCGGTGATCAGCTTGGCCGGCTCGGTCCGCGCCGCCGATCCTCCAAAGCTACCGTCGGACGACCTGTTCGGCAATCCGCAGCGCTCCTTCCACCGATTCGACGACTTTGTGTTCACGGCCCGGGAGCGTCGCACCGAGGCGACCGAGAAGTTGGTTCGTGTCCGCAAGGCGCTCTCATCCGCGAAGTTGGACGCGCTGGTTATCGGCACCGAACACAACCTGGACTGGATTTCCGCAGGCGGCAAGGACAACGTCGTCTGGGCGCAGCGGGAAGCGCCGGTCAAGGTTGTGGTCACCGCCGACAAGCTCTACCTCGTGGCCAACAACATCGAGACGCCCCGCGTGATGACGGAGGAACTGGCGGGATTGGGCTATGAGTCCATCGCTTTCCCGTGGCACGGCAGCGAGGTGGACGCGCTCAAGCCGATCCTGCGCGGAAAGAGGGTCGCGTTCGATCTCCCCGCCACCGCTGCCGAGAACGGGTTCGACCCCGCGCGGTCTTCGTTCGACTTTGCCGAAGTCTATTACCCGATCACGTCCGGCGAGATGAAGAAGTACCGCTGGTTGGGCAAGAAGACCTCCGAGATCCTCGAGCAAGTGGCGGATGTGGTCCGGCCGGGAATGTCGGAGCGCGACGTCCAGTACCTGCTCGCCCGAGAGTTCTGGTACTGGGACATCTTCCCCACCGTGATTCTCAGCGCTGTCGACGAGCGCTTCAAGACGTACCGCCATCCAGTGGTGGTCGGCGCCAAGCTCCGTAACTATGTCGCGCTGAACATCTGCGCCCGGCGTTGGGGACTCACCGTCTCCACCACCCGACTGGTGCAGTTCGGCACGCCGGACCCCTCGCTGAAGCGGGCATGGGACAATGGGCCGAAGGTTCAGGCCGCAATGTGGGCGGCGTCCCGCCCCGGCAAGACGCTGGGCGACGTTCTGGCCGCAGCTCAGAAGTCGTACCGCGAGATCGGATTCGCTGAAGAGTGGCGGCTGCACCACCAGGGCGGGATGATCATGGGGCAGGAACGCCTCTATCTCGCTGCGCCCGGCGACAAGCGCAAGATCGTGCCGGGAATGGTGCTGGCCTGGAATCCGACGGTTCAGGGCACAAAGTTCGAGGACACCGTGATGATCAAGGATGACGGCTCCATTGAGAACTTCACGCTTCCGTCGAGCAGCCGTTGGCCGACTGTTGACGTGTCAGCGGGAGGGCGCAAATACCGCATCCCGGTGCTTAAGGTCCGCACAACTCCCTCGGAGTAGCGATTGAACCCCACTGACCCGGCAGCCGCTTTCCTGCGGCAGCTGCCCTGGATTCGATCTCAGTTTCCACAGATAGAGAGCTTGAGAGACGGCACACGCCGGATCTACCTCGACAATGCCGCAGGCACACTGCTTCCGCGCAGTGTTGCCGATGCGATGGCGGACGCCGCCCTCTGGGCCAATCCGCAGCCGGGTCGCGGCTGGCCTGCGGCAGCACAGACGCTCCGTTTCCACCGAGAAGCTCGCCTGCGAATTCGGGAGTTCCTCAACGCCGGAGACGCTGATCCTGTGTTCTTTTCGGAATCCACCACGTCATCGCTGCTGAAGCTCCGACTGGCCCTGGAGCCCGAACTCGAGTCGGACGACCGCTTCGTGGTGAGTGACGCCGACCACTTCGCCAACATTACCCCCTGGGAGTGGCGGCGGCGACCGGCACTCAAGCTTCAGATGGAAGCCGATGGGAGTCTCGACCCGGATCGGCTCCGATCGGTCCTCACCGACCGCGTGCGCATCGTCGCTCTTCCGGTCGCGTTGAACGGCCTCGGCGCCGTGCCGGACCTGCCGGCGCTCATCCGCTGCGTGCGCGCGTACGCTCCCCGAGCGTGGGTGGTGCTCGACGCCGTGCACGCCGCGCCGCACGTGCCGATCGATCTGGCAGCGCTGGACGCGGATGCCCTCGCCTTTTCCACGTACAAACTCTTCGGACCGTTCGCAGGGGTGCTCTGGGTCCGGCCCTCGCTCGCGGAACGCCTGCGCTGCTATGCCGTGGAACCGCACACCGACCTGGAGACCGCGCTGGAGTTGGGCACGTTGAACAACGTCACCATCGCCGGAATTCTCGCTGCGCTCACCTACCTGGAATCGGTCGGGACGCGACTGGAGCCCGCCTTCGTGGGCGCCTTCGCGACTCTGGAGCGGACGCGGCGCCGCTTCAAGATCGCCCTGGCGGCATCGCAGGCGCACGAGGCCGAGATCTCTCGACGAGTCCTGCGGGGCATGGCCCAGATGCGCCATGTCGAGTTGCTCGGCGAACGCGACGAGCGACGAGTGGCAGGGCGGGTTCCGACTTTCGGCTTCCACGTGGCGGACCGGACCGACGACGCTGTGGAGTCGGAACTCTGGGCTCGATCCGGGATCCAGGTCGCCGCGGGCAACCACTATGCGGGCAGCGTTCTGCGGGGCCTCGGAAAAACGGGCGCCGTCCGGGCGTCGTTCGCCCACTACAACACGCTGGATGAAACGGATGGGTTCCTGCGAACCGTGGCCTCGCTCGCTTCGGAGTGAGGAAGGGCCGACAGGCGCTACGAGTCGAGCGCCTGCTCCAGGTCCGCGAGAAGGTCGTCCACGTCCTCGAGCCCGACAGAGATCCGGGCGCCCCAGAGCCGCCCCTCCGGTTCCGCGAAGGACATCGGAATGGCCAGACTTTCGAAGCCGCCCCAGCTCACGCCGATGCCGAAGTAGTGGAGCCGGTCGATCACGCGGCAGGCCGCTTCGCGCCCGCCGTCCTTCAGCGCGACACTCAGCAGTCCACTATTCCCGCGCATCAGCCGTCTCCCGAGCTCGTACTGCGGGTGGGATGCCAATCCGGGCCAGTACACCCGGGCCACGCGGGGATGCGCTTCCAGGAAGTCGGCCACTTTGCCGGCGCTCTGCTGGTGCCGATCCATGCGCACTCCCAGTGTTCGGACCCCTCTCAACAGGAGCCATGCAGCAAACGGATCGAGAATGCCCCCCAGCAGAAAGCCCTCCTGCACCGTGAGCTTCTGCATTCGTTCGCGGTTTCCCATGACGACACCCGCAACAACATCACTGTGGCCGCACAGGTATTTGGTTGCGGAGTGTATCACCAGATCCACGCCGAACTCCGTCGGGTTTTGGAAGTACGGGGTGGCCCACGAGTTGTCGATCGCCGTCACGATGCCGCGATCTCGCGCCAGCTCACACACCGCCGGAAGGTCCTGCAGATGGAACACCAGGCTGGAGGGACTCTCCAGGTAGTAGAGCCGGGTGTTTGGCCGAGTCGCCTCCAGGAATTCCGACGGATCGGCGCCTTGGACGAACGTCGTCTCGATTCCCAATTGGGGCAGGTAGGCTTTGAGAAACTGACGGGTGGGACCGTACGAGGTTTCGACGGCCACGATGTGATCGCCCGTGCGAACCGCGTCAAGAATGGCCGCAGATACAGCCGCCATTCCGGAGCCGAATGCCCGACAGGCTTCCGTCCGCTCCAGTGCCGCGAGCTTGGTTTCGAGGACATCCGTCGTCGGGTTGGCGACCCGCGTGTAGTCGTAGATCTCCGGACGGAGTTCGGTTCGCCGAAAGAAGCTCTCGGTGTCGGGCTGGGTAAACAGCGAGTTTTGATAGATCGGCGGAGTCGGCGCGCCGTGAAACCGGGCGGGATCGTCGCCCAGGTGCGCGCACATCGTGGAGAAGCCGGGGTTCTTCATGCCTGTATCCGCTCGCCGGTGGGGCCCTAACCGAGAATTCGTGGAAGCTGCTCGCCGAACGCACGACACAGGGCGGCGGTCTGGAGATCGAGTTCGGTTTCGACGCACGGTTTGGCGGAACCGGTCGACTGGAGCCAGTCGATCATCTCGAAGATCGCATGACGCACGCTGACGCGGGGGCGGAAGCCGGTGTCCGCCGCCAATCGCTCCATCGAATACATCCGATGGGTTGCGAAGGGGGCCCGGTCGGGGAACGCACGCACGTACTCCGCCGACGGCAGCGAGAGGTACTCCGGAGCTTCCACGCCGAGCGTGGCGGCCACGATGTCGTAGTACTCGCGGGTCGTCACGCAGTCGGCGCCGGCCATGTTGTAGGCGCGGCCGAACGTGGCTTCAACGCCCAGCACCGCGCACACGGCGCCGGCGATGTCGCGGTGCACCACGGGCTGGATCAGAAACTGGCCCCCATCCAGCAGGATGATCGGGAGCCCCTGCTCCACCCGATCCAGGAGCATCGGGTCGCGGTTCAGGAGCGAGCCTGTGCCGAGCTGTCCGCCGGCGCCCATGATATGAGGCGGCCGAAGTGAGGTGACCGGAAAGCCGTCCTCCGCGAAGGCCCCGAAGAAGATCTCTTCGCATTGGACCTTCTTCCGCCCATATTCGCTCATGGCGCGGGTCGGCGTGTCCTCGGTCGCCGGCAGCACGCGATGGGGCCCGTACACGAAGTCGGTGCTGATCATCACGAGGTGACCGATCCGGCCCGCGAACGCCTGCAGGTTCGCCCGTGCATCCTCGGGGGTGTAGCAAATGCAGTCCACGACCGCGTCGAACGGACGGCCCTCCATCAACTCCACAAATTCCGAATGGCGCTTCCGGTCGCCTTTGAGAGAGCGAACGCCCTCGGGAAGGGGTCGCTCTCCCCGCGTGAGGACCGTCACCGCATGCCCGGCTTCAAGAAGCGCGTTCACCACCGGACCGCTCATGTAGCCGGTCCCGCCAATCACCAGTACGTCCATTCGCGCTCTCCCCCATCCGCTCGGTCAGTTCGATGTGCCCGAGTCCACGGGCTTGCCGCGCCGGTAGCCGCTCAGAAGCTGTCGTTCGCCACCGAAGGCTTCGCGATAGACGCGAACCTCGGTCTCGCGTTCGCGCAGCGATTGCTCTTCCGCCTGCATCCGGGCGCTCGGCTCATCCGGAAGAATCACCCAGGTCTGCTCTTCGACGCCGGGCCGCAGTAGTGTCACTCGAAATCTCATGGGGCTCAGTTCCCGCGCCTTGACAGGCCGTTGTAGAGCACGGCGATCAAAATGAGAAGACCCTGCACCGCCGGCTGTATCTCACTGCGCAGCGCCGTGAAGCTGCTGCCGACAAAGGTCAGCGCTATACCGATCGTGCTCAAGAGGAGCGCCGCCAGAACGGTGCCGATGATGGTGCCGCGCCCCCCAAAGATGTCGGTGCCGCCGACCACCACCGCCGTGATGACCTCCAGCTCGAACCCCTTCGGCGGCGATGGATAGACCGGGGTGAACCGGGCGACGTGGAGAAACGCCGCCGCGCCGACGAGTCCTCCGAGCAGCACGAACGCTCGAAAAGTGATGGCCTGGACAGGAAGTCCGGAAAGCTCCGAGGCGCGGGGATTGCTGCCCACGGCGTAGTGCCTTCGGCCGGCCGGAGTCCGTTCCAGGTAGAGCGCCGCGAGTACGCAGACCAGCGCGGCGCTCCAAACCGGTGACGCCAGGCCGAGATAGTTGAGGTTGCCAAACGTCGTCAGCGCCGCGGGAGCCGGGGTGGAGGCGCCGTGAGTCGCCATCACCAGGCCACCCTTGATGGCGCCCAATGTCGCGAGAGTCGCCACAATGGCCGGGATCTTGAGGTAAGTGGTGAGCCACCCGTTCACGGCGCCGAGGGAGGCGCCGGCTGCAACGGCGCCCAGAAGCAAGACAGGGCCCGGAGCTCCGGCGCCGCCGAGTATCGTGATCACCACGGCGCAAACCGCCAGGACGGCGCCGACCGAGATGTCGATCTGTGCATTGATGATCAGCACTGTCATGCCGCAGGCCGCAACGGCGGGAATGGAGGCATTGAGCAGGATGTCTCGCAGGTTCTCCGGCTTCAGGAAGTCGGCGCGCAACATTCCGACCGCAAGGATGAGGACCACCACCGCCAGCGCCAGCGAGAATTCGCGACGGCGCCAGAATGCTTCCAGTCCTCCCACGCTCACCACCCCTCGACAAACCCCGGCACACTCCGGCGTAATCCGTTTGCCGCTTGCGGTCCCCGCATCCTCCCACGGCCCGGCGCTCGCCAGCAAATCGGGCACCCGAGCACCGGTTTCCGGTAAACTTACCCACGCTGATCTCCCAGACCCTCGCCCGCGCCCGCCCGTACCGAACCATGCCGATGTCCCCACCGAATTCCGCTCGTCCCATCGTGGCGATAGATGGACCCGCCGGAGCCGGAAAGAGCACCGTGGCCCGCCGTGTGGCGGCCGAACTGGGCTTCACTTACATCGATACGGGCGCCATGTACCGAGCCGTTGCCCTGGCCGCTCAGCAGGCGGGAATTCCGTGGAATGACGAGGCCGCGCTTGTTCCGCTGGTTCGGAGCCTCCGGTTCCGGTTCCTCGAACCTCGACCGGGCGAGAGCGGCCTCGAGGTGAATGACGAGGATGTCTCCGAGCGAATCCGGACGCCCGAAATCAGCCTGGGCGCCTCTCAGGTAGCGCCATGGCCCCAGGTTCGGGCGGCGCTCGTCACCGTGCAAAACCAGCTTGGAGCAGGGGGTGGCGTGGTGATGGAGGGCCGCGACATCGGCACCGTTGTGTTCCCGCATGCCGGGGTGAAGGTGTTCCTCACGGCGAGCGACGAAGAACGTGCGCGTCGCCGGGCGCTCCAACTCCAGGCTGGTGGCCGCGAGATCGAGTTCGAGCACGTACTGCGCGAGGTTCGAGAGCGGGATCGCCGGGACGCGGAACGGGAGCACTCGCCGATGAGGCCGGCCGCCGACGCGCAGGTGGTCGTTACGGACGGCATGACCCAGGATGAGGTGGTGTCGCTCCTCGTTGGGCTCGTACGGAAGGCCACCGCCGAGCTATGATCTATCGTCTGGTCTGGCTCCTGTTTCGGGGGCTGTTCAAGCTTTACTTTCGCTGGGAGATCCACGGCGCGGAGCACGTCCCACCCACGGGAGCGGTCATTCTTGCCGCCAATCATGTCAGCTATCTGGATCCTCCGGTAGTGGCCGTTGGAGTGTGGCGACCCTGTTGTTTCATGGCCAAAGAGGAACTCTTCAAGTTCCCGCCGATTGCGGCGCTCATCCGGAAGCTCAATGCCTTTCCGGTGAAGCGGGGGCAGGCCGATCGCGGCGCCATTCGAGAGGCGCTCCGTCGATTGGAAGCCGATTGGTCTCTGGTGATCTTTCCGGAAGGCACCCGGAGCGACAGCGGTGAGTTGAGTCCGGCGGAAACCGGTGTCGGAATGCTCGCGGCGAGGACCGGAGCGGTGGTGGTGCCGGTCTATCTGCAGGGCACCGCCGCGGCGATGCCGAGGAGCGGCGGCATCTGGCCCGCGAAAGTCATCATCATCTACGGAGAGCCGCTGCAAATCCCCGAAGACACCGAAGGTCGCACGGCTCGGGAGCAGCATCAGTTCATCGCTCGGCGGACCATGCAGGCGATTGCCGAGCTGCGCGACCGAAACTCCTAGCGCCGTGTCTCGCAAACAATCCCCGCACTCGGCGCACCCAGCGCGTCCGGCGCCGACCACAACGTCCGACGGCAACGTGGGAGGCAAGCTCGGGGTCGCCGCGGGGCTGCTGGCCCTGATGTGCATGGCTCTGGCGCTCAGATCGTGGGGCATCACCTGGGGGCTGCCCGGCAGTGAACGCTACTACGCCTACCATCCCGACGAGACGGTGCTGCTCCACGCCATCTGCCAGACCAACCCCCTCTGGGGCGACTTCACGCCGGACTTTTACGCGTACGGCTCGTTCACCATCCTTCTCACGCGTCTGGCGTACGACTTTCTCTCATCCCCCCTCGGTTGGGGTCCGGTCCCGCGGTACGATCAGCCCGACTTCAGCCTCTGGGTAGGAGACTACGCCCATCTGCTGCTGCTGGGGCGCTGGATCACGGCCATCCTCGGCGCGGCAACCGTCTGGCCGGTTTTCCTGACGGCGGACCGCCTCTACGGCCGTCGCGCCGCGTGGATCGCCGCCGCACTGGCCGCACTCTGTCCGATGGGCGTGGTGCTGGGGCACTACCTCACCGTCGATGTGCCGTCCGCGTTCTTCAGCACCGCCACGCTTGCCGCCGCTGCCACGGCGGCCGCATCCTCCGTGCCGGCAATCCGCCGGCGAGCGATGCTCACAGCGGCGCTGCTCTGCGGCATCGGGGTCGGCATCAAGTACTCCGTCTTCCCGTGGTTCTTGGCGCTGGTCCCTGTCGTTCTCCAGGGCCGACGGGAACCCCCCGATCGGAAAGCGGTTGCGATCGACGCGCTGCTGATCCTGGGAGTCGGCGCCGCCGGGTTCTTGATCGCCACCCCCGGCGTGCTGCTCCAGCCGGACCGATTCATCGCCGACGTCTCCCAGGAGCTTCGGTACAACCGCGAGGGGATGGGGCTGCTCTTTCAGGCCGCCCGCCCCGCGCTCCTGCAGCACCTGCTGGTTTCCCTGCCGATTGGCCTCGAGATCGTGCCCTACCTGCTGGCGCTCGTTGGACTCTTCCTCGAGACACGGAGACGCACGACTGGAGACGCCATCCTGCTGATCGCAGCGCTCGTCTTCTTCCTGACCCTCAGCGGCAGCGCACGCTCCTACGTCCGATATGTCACGCCCATCCTCCCGCCCCTGCTGATCCTGGCCGCCGCCGCCATAGGCCGAGGCATAGAGACTCGCTTCCGACCCCTCTGGATCGCGGTGGGAGGGCTGGCGATGGTCACCGGCGCAGCATCGGCGATCGCCCACGCCGGCGTCTTCGCGGCCCCAGATAGCCGTGATGCCGCAGTCGCCGCCATCCGTTCCGCCACCCGCCCCGGAGACCGAGTGGCGCTCGCCTTCAACCCGTGGTTTCAGACCCCTCCGCTCCACCCGACGGCCGGCTGCGTGCTGCTTGGCCAGGTGTATGGCGGTCCGCCCATCTGGGAAAGAACGCCGGGCACGCCCGGTGCCCCGTTCGACCTCGGCCCATACCAGGTGCTGGCGCCCCCGAGCAACACCGGCGCCCTGACGGTCGAGGCGCTGGACCGCTACGCCCCTCGCTTCGTCCTGCTCTCCGACTACGACGATGAAGACGCCGAACGAATCCACGCCGCCAACCCGACATTCCGGTCCGGCATTCTCGATCTGAAAGCCCGCCTGAACACCGGCTACCGTCTCCATCAGGAGTTCCGCCCCCGCCCGACCCTGGGACCACTGGCCTGGTGGCGCTCCGGTACGCCGCCCCACGACTGGCGCTACATGATGCCTACCGTCCGCATCTACGAGCGCATTATCGAGCCTGGCTCGCCGTAGCACGGCGAGTCGAAGACCAACAGCACCGGTGCTCCCAGGTGAGGCCAGCGAGCGCATGTCCAACTGCCGCTCCTTCCACCGAGTGTCGAAAACAAAGTGTTCGACTTCTCGACACCCATCGCGCTCCCCCCACACACCAATCTTCACACCCCCATCGCCCCCATCTACACTCTCAGCCCAATTGAGGTAAGAGACTTCCCAATCTCCCGAAAACGAGATTCCACCCGGTCATTAGGTGGCCGGGTGCGAGTGGTAATATGGGTTCGTGGGGCAGACAACCGGTTTGCGGTCGTCTACCCCATCTTCAACGAAGAAGGAGCAGAACCCAATGGTTCAACGAGGAACCGACAACGATATCTTCGCCGGCCAGGTCGGCCCGGGCATCCGCGCCAACAACATCGAAACCGTGAGTTGCTGGGTCAGAGACTACCTGAGTTCCGCGATGTTCGCGCTCCAGGAGGTAGCCGACGGCGAGAAGACCGGTGAAGCCGCGATGCAGGAGTTCATCGAGAAGGCCGCACAGATCCAGGGTTGGGTGCTGGGGGACGATCCGGAGGTCCACGCCGGGATCTACGCACCCACGCTTGGCGCCTTCATCGCTCGGGCCGCCGAACTGGACTGCGAGCCGGAAATAGCGCCTGCTGTGCTGCTCTGCCGAATGCTCGATCGCTCGATCCAGGCGGTCAACAGCGATCAACCTGGCGAGGTGATCGGCGCCACCCTGCTGCGCGAGACCACGCTGCTGCTGGTTGGGATCGATCCGAAGAAGTTCTGCGGCGGTTCAGACCCGACGCCGGAAGACTGATCGGCGGAACGGAAACGGAGAAGCCGTCGGACTGAAAGGTCCGACGGCTTGGCCCCCAGGTCGTCAGAGCGATCGGTAGCGCCGGGGTTCAGGCGGGGGTGGGGGCGTTGGGGTGGATCAGGCCCTGGGCTTTGAGGTCGCTCCAGAACGCGGAGGGGATCTCCTCCCGCAGCCAGGCGAGGTTGGTGCGGGCCTGCTCCGGAGCGTTCGGGCCGGGGATGGCGGCGGCGACGCAGGGGTGCGCGAGGGGGAACTGGAGTGCGGCGGCGCCCATCGACACGCCGTGCCGGGCGCAGAGCTCTCGAATCCGATGCGTCTTCTCCACGATGCCGTCCGGCGGAGCGCCATAGGCATAGGTCGCGCCGGCTACCGGACCGCGCGCCAGGATGCCGGATGCGAAC
>SYKE01000101.1 GCA_005798285.1 Actinomycetota bacterium | reverse complement strand
GGTATTTCTTGGGCACAGGGATTACCTCCACACCAAGTGAATCACATCTTCGTCCGAGGCTCCGGTGAAGAATCAACTCCGCCCTGACAGACCACTAGTCGTTCCCCGTCCCATTTCACAGAAACGTCACTGCGAGGAGCGGAGCGACGCGGCAATCTACGAGAACCGGACTACTCGTCCAGAGGGATTGCCCTGGGCGTACTCTCAGGTCGTGGGCCGAGATCCGGGAAGCCCGGATCTCGTAGATTGCCGCGTCGTTGGGTGATCCCTGGCCCGGTGCCTGGGCGCTTCGAGCGGTTGACGAGGTTCGTTTCACGGCGCTTCCCGTCGTATGCCACTCCTCGCAATGACGTGCTCATTGGCTTGGTGGTGGGAACCCTTTGATAACTGGCTTCCTCTCGCTCGAAACCGACTCGCAATGACGTGCCCAATGGTTGGGTGGTGGGAACAGGACCTGAGGGGGCCATTTCGGACTATCCCCGGGCCCAACGGCCGGACTTGATGCGGCCGCCTTGCATCACGGCGATGAAGTTCTCGGGGTCTTCCAGGAGGCTGATGTCGGCGGAGACATCGCCGTCGACGATGAGCAGGTCCGCGAGCTTACCGGCTTCCAATGTGCCGAACTCATCGGCGCAGCCCATGATCTCGGCGCCGGTGCGGGTGGCGCAGGTGATGACTTCGATTGGATCCAGGCCGACGTAGTTCACGAAGAAGGAGAGCTCCCTTGCGTAGTCGCCGTGGGGGTTCCAGGCGAAGCCGTAGTCCCCGCCCATCCCCAGCCGTCCGCCGGCGCGGAGGATCATGCGGGCACTCTCGGCGCCTGCTTCCAGGGTTTCCTGGTGGCCGTCGATGACCGACTGCGGCATGCCGAATGCGGGGCCGTCCTGGATGCTGGCCCACTCGAACTGGAGCGCCGGCACCACGGGCACGTTGCGCTGGAGGAGCAGATCCAGGCTCTCGTTGTCCATGAATGTGCCGTGCTCCAGGCAGTCGTAGCCGGCGCGGAGGGCGTTCTTGATGCCCTCGGTGGCGCGGCAGTGACCGGTCACCTTGAGCTTGTGGTTGTGGGCGGTGCGCACCACGGCGTGCATCTCGTCGAAGGTCATGCAAAGGGTGTGGTGGTCGTTGGTGTCCGGCGCGGCGGCGTCTCCCGTGGGATAGGTTTTCACCCACTCCACACCGTCTTTCACCAGCTTGCGCACGGCGGCGCGGGCTTCGTCCGGACCGTTCACGAGGAGAACCAGACCCTCCATGCCGATCTTGCGGAAGTCCGGATTCCAGTCCATGAGTCCGCCGACCCCGCAAATCTCACGGCCGCTGGAGGCGAGTCGGGGGCCCGGGATTACATCCTCTTCAATGGCCTTCTTCAGCCAGACGTCAATGTTGAAGAGGCTGCCTCCGCTCCGCGCGGCGGTATAGCCGCAGCGCAAGGCGAGTTGGGCGTTCGCGGCTGCCAGCAGGGTGACGTACTCGACAGGGTACTTGATGTCGAGGTCCTCGAGCGCCGCGACATTGAAGTAGGTGGGATGGTAATGGGCTTCCACCAGCCCCGGCATGAGCGTGCCCGCGCCGGCGTCGAGGCGGGGCGTTTCGGGGGACACTTCGGGCAGTTCGGCCCCGCACCCGGCGAAGGCAATGCGGCCGTCTCGAACGAGCACTGCGGCATCGGGGATCGGCCGGCTGCCGTCGCCCCGAATCAACGTGCCGTTCGTGATCAGGAGTTCTCCCTCGGCGGTCCTCATCGAATGCTGCTCCTTTGCTGCTCCCGCGTTGCATGTCGGTCTACGGGCGGACTGTGAGAGGTCCAGCCCCCCTCAACACGGAATCCCTGATCGGTGGTCCGCGATAACCCGCGCCACCCCGGAAGGAGTTTCACGGTGTCTGCGGCCCGCACCTCGCTTGTTCTGCTTCGGTTCTTTGCCGGCCTGTTTGGCCTGTTCACGCTCATGCTTGCCGGGCGAGTTGCCGAGGCGACGCGAGCCGGGGCTCCTGGGAGGGCCGCCATGAAGGACAAGAAGATCGTCGTCATTGCCGGTCCCATCACCGGCCATCCGAAGAACACGCACGAGTATGAACGCTCGGCGCTGCTCTTGAAAAGCGTGATGGAGCGCTCTCCGGATCTTGCGGGCGTTCGCGTCGAGACTCACTACAGCGGCTGGCCGGCGGATGAACGCACGCTCGATGACGCCGACTCCATCGTGATGATCGCCGACGGCGGCGACCGGAACCTCACCGATCATCCGCTCTATGTCGGCGACCGGATGGCAGTCCTCGAGCGGCAGGCGCGCCGGGGGTGCGGGGTCGTCTTCTTCCACTGGAGCACGTTTCATCCGGCGAAGCACCACGATCGAGTGACCGAGTGGGCGGGCGGCTATTTCGATTACGAAACCGGTCCGGGGGCGAATCATTGGTACTCCGCCATCAAGACCTGGGAGGGTCCGACCACGCTCGGCGAGCCGGCTCATCCCGCGCTCCGGGGCGTGAAGCCGTTCACGGTTCAGGAAGAGTTCTATTACAACATCCGGTTTCGAGCGAACGACCCCCGGATCCATCCGCTTCTGCTCACCCGCCCGCCGGGGGAAACGCGGGACTACCCGGTCGGTTGGGCCGTCCATCGCGGCGACGGCGGTCGGAGTTTCGGCTTCACGGGAGGTCACTTCTACAAGAATTGGTGGCTTCCCGACTTCCGCCGCCTCGTGGTGAATGCCATCGCCTGGACCGCCGGCTTCGAGATTCCAGCCGGTGGGGTCCGTACCGAATTGAACCCGCCGACGCGCATCATGGTCGTCACCGGGCACAACCACCCCGCCCACGATTGGCGCAAGACCACCTGGGCGCTTCTGAATGTGCTGGAGCAAGATCCTCGTGTTCAGGTCGACGTGACGGAGAGTCCGGAAGACCTGGGCGCGGATAAGCTGTCGGAGTACGACACCGTGGTTTTGAACTACTGCAACTGGGATCGCACTGGCCTGTCGGAAGCGGCCCGCGCGCGATTCCTGGAGCGGCTGCGTTCCGGCAAGGGCCTGGTCCTGGTTCATTTCGCCAACGGCGCTTTCAACTACACCCTGCCGCAGAAGGACTCCGAATGGAAGGAGTTCCGAACCCGGGTGGTGGCGCGGGCCTGGATGCACGACTCCGACAGCGGCCACGACCCCTACGGAAAGTTCACGGTCCAGCCGACCTCGACGCAGCACGAGATCACCTCAGGGCTGGGGGCGTTCGAGACCGAGGATGAGCTTTACTTCCGCCAGAAGGGCGATCTCGACGTCACGCCGCTTGTCACGGCCCGCTCTCGGGTGACCGGCGCCGATGAACCGCTCGCATGGGCGTATGGCTACGGCGGTGGGCGGATCTTCCAGACGCTGCTGGGGCATGGGGAAGCCTCTGTGCGGGGCGCGGCGGCGCTGATCCGGCGCGGCGCGATATGGTCCGCTCGGGCCCGACCCCTCGGCTTCGATCCGCCGACGGGAGGGCTGGCCGCGACGATCGTGCGGGCGGGCGCCGGATGGACTCCCGAGCAATCTGCCGCACGGGCGGCGGCCGGCCGGCCGGCGAACTGAGGCGGTGTCGCTCCTCCGAGCGTGCGGCGACGTCTGGGCGGGGCGGGACTGGTCCGCCTCGCTGACGGCCGCCGACGCCGGTATGGTCTGGGAGCGGGCGAAGGCACACGGGATCTCGCTGCCGGCGCCGCCTGTGGACTCGGGGCTCCCGTCGGAGCTTCGGCAGTCCATCCGTCGGGCTCGGATGGCCAACGCCCTGGCCCTGGAGCGGGCCTGCGCTCAAGCTCGCGAGGTGGGGGCGGCGCTGGCCTCGGCCGGCGTCGAGGCGGTGGCGCTGAAGGGGCTCGCTCTCGTCGGAGACCTCTGGCAGGCACGAGACCTCGGCCGTGATCTGGGCGACCTGGACCTGCTCGTGGCGTGGTCCGACCTGGATGCCGCCGTGGCGACGATGTCGGCCCTGGGCTACCGGCAGCTTCCCACGGCCTCCTCTCGGGCCCACTATCGGCTGCAGGCGCGGATGGGCCACCTTCCGCCCTTCACGCGGCCGGACTCGCTTCTCGTGGAAATCCACTCCACGCCCCGGCCCATCCGCCCCGAACGCTGGCGGTGGGAACCGGAGTTGCTTCGGGACGGACCACCGGGCATCCGACCACTCCGACGCCTCTCCGCCGAAGCGGCTTTCGCCCACGGGGCCGCACATTTCCTCGAGGATCTCACCCTCACGGAATTCGCAGCGCTGAAGGGCCTCGCGGACCTCTACCTGCTGGCGACCTCCCGGGATCCGGAGCTGAATCCGGCGGTGCTGGAGGAGTTGTGTGGTCGGTGGGCCTGTCGGGACGCCGCCGCGGCGGCCGTGGCGACGCTGAGCGCCAATTGGGGCTGTGGGCTGTCGATCGGCGCCGGCGATCGAGCAATTTCGGAGGCACGGTTGGAGCGCCTGCCGGGACCCCCGGGTTCGGCGATCCGCCGGCCGGAGGAGTACGTGGGCCGGTTCCGTTCGCTCCGAGCCCTGTCGACTGGCGCGGAGCGATGCGACTACCTGCGGGGGCTAGTGCTGCCCGATCCGGCCTATCTGCGCTACCACCTCGGCGACGAGCGCTCTCCGATGGGGCGGCTCTACCTTCGCTACCACCGAGACGCAATCCGCCGGCTGTTGCAGGGGCTCAGACAGCCGGCGAATCGGGGCCGGAGTTGACGTGCCTTACGGGGCGGTTTCCCCCTGCATTGCCCGGTGGCGGAGGGCCTTTCCCGGCTGGGCATTCGTGTGGCGACCTGCCTCCAGCACGACGGTTCCGTTCACGACCACATGCTCGATGCCAACGGGATACTGAAAGGGATCCGTGTAGGTCGCCCGGTCCACGACTGTCTGGGGATCGAACACCGTGATGTCGGCGAAGTTCCCCGGCCGGAGTATCCCCCGGTCCGTGAGCCCCAACTTCGCGGCGTTCAGTGAGGTCATCTTCCGAACCGCATCTTCCAGCCTGAGGGTGTTCTTCTCTCGAACGTAAACCCCGAGCACTCGGGGGAACGTGCCGAAGCTCCGTGGGTGGGGATTTCCGCGTCTCAGCGGTCCCGAGGTGGCGAAGGCTGAACCGTCGGAGCCGATGGAGCACCAGGGCTGGCGCATGGCGAGAGTCATGTCCTCTTCGGTGTGGTGTTCGTAGACGGTGGCCACCGTGCCGCCGTTCTCGATCAACAGCTCGAAGAAGCGATCCAGCAGGTCCGATCCGGCGGGACCGCGCTCCGCGAGGATGCGATCCATGGTTTTCCCCTGGAGTGGCCCCGGAGCGGCGATGAGCATTCGCGACCAGTCGCCGCCGATGGCGGTGTAGTGGTTGTACCACCCGGGAATGCCGCCGGTGACCTCACGCCGAATGCGCTCCCGAAGCGCCGGATTTCGGAGTCGCTCCAGCATCGCCTTCGAGCCGCCTTCGTGAACCCACGGCGGGATGATGCTCGCGAGGTTGTTGCTGCCACGGGTGTAGGGATACACGTTCGCCTGTACATCGTGCCCCCGTTTCCGAGCGGCCTCGATCCGGGCAACGATTTCCGGCATCCGCCGCCAGAGCTGTTGGTCGGCAATCTTGAGATGGATGATGTCGACGGGGAGGCGCGCCTGCTCCGAGATGGTGATTGCCTCGTCGATCGCGCCCATCACGCCCGTGCCTTCATTCCGGTTGTGGGTGGAGAAGAGGCCCTCCTGTTCGGCGGCGGCGCGGGCCAGCAGCACCAGGTCATCGGTCTTCGCCAGCGAACCGGGCGGCATGGCGAGCATGCTGGAGAGCCCGAAGGCGCCTTCCTTCATCGATTTCGAGACGAGTGTCCGCATCCGCTGGAACTGTTCGGCGCTCGGCCGGGCGTGGCTCTGGCCCATCACGCTCTGCCAGACGTTGTCGACGCCGACGAAGGTGGCGACATTCAGCGAGGTTCCGAGGCGGTCGATCAGATCCAGATACTCGCTCACCCGACGCCACGACAGGGTGCGCCCTCGCGCCGTCACTTCTTTCGCAGCGAGTTCGCCCACGAACGGCCCGACTGAGCCGCCCTCCCCCAGCACTTCGGTGGTGACGCCCTGGCGAATCTTGCTCTCCGCGTGACCGTCCTCCAGAAGCGTGTAGTCGGAGTGAGAGTGCGCGTCGATGAACCCGGGCGCCACCACCCGGCCGCGAGCGTCGATCTCACGCCGCCCGCTCCCTGCGGCGAGCGCGCCGATCGACACAATTCGGTCGCCCCGCACGGCAACATCCGCCAACCGCCAGGGGTTGCCCGTGCCGTCGACCACGCGCCCGCCGCGAAGCACCAGATCATAGCGGGGCGCCTGCGCCATCAACCCCGGCGTGCCCGCAGCCACCAGAGCCGCCGCCGCCAGGAGTCCCCATGCCGCCCGAATTCTCCGCATTCTCGTCTCCCGTCCTGTTCTGATGTACCCTCAGTGCCCGCGATACCCCGGAGCTTAGTCGGACACGGCTCTGCGGAGATCCTGTGCCGTGAGGTCCGGAGACGCTGGATGGATCGAGAGTGGAGCGCCGGGCCTGGCGTCGGGAAGGCAGCCGACCCGCTCGGGATGTCCGCCGGCATCGAAGCTCGGGCAGGAGTTCCGACCCCCTGGCCCGCAACTTTCAGGCACGGAGATCCAAGAACGTGCACAAACCGATTGTCCAGGTATCCCTGGATTTGATGACCATTGAGGACGCCCTTCCCGTCGCCGAGACCGCGGTGCGAGCAGGGGTGGACTGGATCGAGGCGGGGACGCCGCTGATCCTGGGAGAAGGCCTCCACGCCGTGAAGGCGCTTCGGAAGGCATTCCCGGACCATCCCATCGTCGCAGACCTCAAGACCATGGATGCGGGCTATCTCGAAGCCGAGATGATGTTCAAGGCAGGCGCCACCCACGTGGTGGTGATGGGAGTCGCCCATCCCGCGACCATCGCCAACGCCGTGCGGGCCGCGAAGGACTTCGGCGGCAAGGTGATGGGGGACATCATGGTCCATCCCGACAAACCGGCCTGCGCCCGGATGATGCAGGATCTGGGCATCGACTACATCATCGTTCACACCGGCCTCGACGAGCGAAACGCCGAGAAGGGCAAGCACCCCTTCGACGATTTGAAGTCTGTCGTGGAGGCCGTCACCATCCCGGTTCAGGCGGTGGGCGGGCTCTCGCTCGAGCAGGCGGTTCAGTGCCCATCCATGGGAGCGCCGCTCGTGGTGATCGGAGCGCCGTTGGTGGTGGAGAACGAGGAGTTCAAGCCCAGCCACTCCGACACCCGCCTGTATGATTTGCTGAAGCGGATCGTGACCGAAGTTCACGCCGCCGGGGAAGCGTGAAAGGGTCGCATATGAAAGCAGTTGTCAAATACGGAACTCGCGACGGAGAGGTCGAACTCCGCGACGTGCCGATGCCGGTGATCGGGGAGACCGATGTCCTCCTCGAGATGACCGCGGCCGGGATCTGCGGCTCCGACGTGGAGCAGTGGCGTCACTTCGTGACGTATCCCGTGAACACGCCGGTGACGATGGGGCACGAGTTTTGCGGGGTGATCCGAGAGATCGGCTCCGGGGTCAAGGGCTTCCAGGTCGGAGATCGGGTCGCGAGTGAGACGGCCGCCTACATTTGCGGCCAGTGCCCCTATTGCCTGACCGGAGAGTACAACCTCTGCCCAACCCGCCTCGGGTTCGGATACGGCCTCAACGGAGCCTTCACGCGCTATGTGAAGGTGCCGGTCCGCTGCCTCCACCACATCCCCAACAACGTCTCCTTCGAGCATGCCGCGCTCACCGAGCCTGCGTGCGTGACGTACAATGCGTTGGTGGTGAAAAGCAAGATCCGGCCCGGCGAACCGGTGGTGGTGATCGGTCCCGGACCCATCGGCCTCTTCGCGGTGCAGATGGCCCGTGCTCAGGGCGCGGGGCGCATCTACCTGGTCGGCACCAACGCCGATAAGATCCGCCTCGATGTCGGCTCGAAGATCGGGGCCGACGTGCTCCTGAACGTACAGGAGACCGATGCGGCGGCGGCGATCCTGGATGAAACCGGGGGCTACGGCGTACCGCTGGTCGTGGATGCGGCGGGCCCGGCGGCGGCGCTGAAGCTGGCGATGGACGTGGTCGCCCGCAACGGGCAGATCACCAAGATCGCCTGGGGACCGAAGCCGGTCGAGCTCTCCCTGGATCCGATCGTCGGGAAAGCGGTCAGCCTGCAGGGTTCCTACAGCCACAACTGGCGCACCTGGGAAGCCGTGCTGAAGATGATGGCCGCCCGCCGGCTCGACCTCGACACGATGATCACGCATCGGTACACCATCGACCACTGGCTCGAAGCGTACCACCTCGTCGAAGAGCGCGAGGCCGTGAAGATCATCCTCACCCCCGCCGACTGAGGCGACCCCCCGGGCCGGAAGGATGCTCACCCCTGCGTCCTTCCGGCTGCGACCGATCCCACATCGGCGGCGACGAACCCCCATCCTGATCCACCGCCGCCCGGATGGGGTCGTCGCAGACGGCCGACGAAGCGGTGGCGGGCCTCTGTGCGAGATCGTGATTCACGCACTCTGCAACTCGCCATTTAGCCGGGCGTCCTTGCCGCGTCGCTCGGTGACCACCGTCCCGGCGCTCCGGCCCTTCGAGCCGTTGACGAGGTGGGGTTCACGGCGCCTTCCGTCGTAATCCACTCCTCGCACCGACGTGTTCTCCAACAGGGTGGTGGGGAGCAGAGGTGTGCTTGCGGGATCGCAACGAGGTGGTCGCTGCGCCACCGAGGAGCCCCGTCACTTATGATCGCTCCGGGCGACTTCACGGGCGCCAGGGGCAGCGTTGGCGGCGCCGTTCATCGGTAGGAGAATCGTCTCGGGGATCTGATCCCGCTCGGCTCCGTACGGCTCCGCCAGGATGTTCGCCACCTGGGTGGCCGTCAGCTTCACCACGTGCCAGGGCCCTTTCCGTCTCGCACCCAGAGCGTTCGGCTCCTGTCCTCGCGGGCCAGCTCGAAGGTCCATGGCCCCACGCGCTCCTGCCATCGTCGCGCGCCCGACGCTGGAGGTCGCGAGGGCTGACCCTCGCCCAGCGCGAGCTCCACGGCCCATCGCCGTGTACCGGCCCGAGCGAGCAATCGCAGAGCCATCATCTTCCGTAGGTGCCTTGGGATCGGCGGGACATTGGACTTAAGGGTGGAGTTCGGCGCTCTTCCCCCGAACACGGGGCCGACGCCCCAAACTTCACCGGTGGACGCATCCACCGCCACCGCCAGATCACCCACCGTCTCGTTCTTCTCGTCGATCTCGTAGAGTTCGTAGAAGTAGACCAACGAGCAGATGCGCGACGGGGGAAAAGGGGCAAGATAGCAGGGTGCATTATAGGCGAGTGCAACCTTCGGATTTGGCCGGGAGAAGTGGGCTGCATAGACTCTGAGGGCTGTGGCTCGGGCTACCGCTTCTGGAATGAGCGGACCGGTCGGCGGCACTCGCTGAATTGGGTGGTACGAGGTCAGTGTCTCGAGGCGTCCGTCCGCCGCGTCGATCTCTCCCCAGGCAGCCTCCAATGAGCTCGGGTATCCGGCCACGGAGCGTACGGTGTATACGTCCCAATGAGCTCCATGGTGTGACTGGTCCCCGTGCCATCTCGTCTGCACGTTGAGTGCGCCACCCAGGGGGACCCCGGTTCCCGCTAACGCCGCCCGCACCCGAGCAACCGCGTCCTCGGCCGAGACCGAAGATGGGCGACCCGGTTTGCCCCTCGGCCCGTGCAACTCCATGATCTGGCGGGAGACCTGATCGACATAGACGCCAAGCACCTCGCGTTCTATCGGGAGCTGCCAGTAGATGCGCCAGTTCTTGAACCCGACCGCCGACGATACCAGGTCGGCGTCTGAAGGCGGACCCACCACCGGGTGGCCCGATTGCACGGCAAAGGTCCGAGCCTTTTCAACAACGTTTGCTGGCGGCTCATCCTTCGTCGCCGCCGAGGCGCACTGGACCGCCGCAAGCATCCCGCACGCCACAACCCGGAGCAGCCTTCGGACGAACAAGAGATTCAGCGCCACCCATACACCTCTCATCCCGACACATCCCACCAGGCAAGCCGCCAGCAACCCTCGTCCGAATCGCCCAGATCGACCAGGTCCCGTGGCTCGATCAGCCCCGCTTGCCAACCCTCCGGTACGCCGCGAATGAGTTCGTGCGCCAATCGGGTCTTGCCCACCCCCGCCGGGCCGGCGATCACTCGCACCGACAGGTCGGCTTTCAGAGTGCCAACCCTGAGCTTGTTCTTCTTCAGCTTGCGCACCAACCACTCGGCGAACCAGCGGTCGGGCTCGCACTCCTCATAGCTGATGAAGACATCGAACTCGGAACTTTGACCCTGCAGTCCGGCCTGTTCAGACATCGCTATTCGATCCTCTCTCGCTCTGCTGAACAATCCGCTTCGCTGTCCTCACCGGCAGCAGCAACTCCCGATCGGGTTCCATCCCCGCCTGCTTGCACGTCTGGAAGTAGTCCTGCGCCAGTTGGTTGGCAAGATGGACAAAGGCGCCCGGCAGGGCAGCCAGCGGGCGGGCGATGGCCCGCAGCCCTTCCGCGAAGGACGAGATCGCGTCTTGCTGCCGACCTGCCGCCAGCAGCACCCCACCGCGGGCGCCACAACTCGTCGCGAGATCCGGCAGGAACGCATCCGGGAGGCGCTCCGCCAGTTGTCGTCGGATCTCCACCGCTTCTTCCGCCGTCGCCAACGCCTCTTCCCACCGTCCCAACTTCGAGAGCACGGGCGCCAGATTGTTGAGGGACAGCGCAAGATCCGGTAGAAACGCCTCCGGACGGCTCTCTGCCAACCGCCGATAGGTTGCTGTGGCCTCTTCCGCGGCTGGAAGCGCCTCTTCCTGTCGCCCCAACTCCGATAGCACCATGCCCAGGTTATCGAGCGACGCGGCCAACTCCGAGAGCACTGCATCGGGTCGGGTCACCCCCAACTGCCGATACGCCGTCGACGCCTCTTTGGCTGCAATGAGCGCCTCCTCCCACCGCCCCAGGTCCGACAACCTGCTCCCCAGGTTGTTCAGCGAGGCCGCCAGATCCGGCAAGAACGCCTCCGGGCGACGCTCCGCCAACTGCCGTCGGATCGTCACTGCCTCTTCCGTCAGCGCCAGCGCCTCTTCCCGTCGACCCAGTTCCGACAGCCTGCTCCCCAGGTTGTTCAGCGATCTCGCCAGACCGGGCAGGAACGCATCCGGACGTGCGTCCGCTAATTGCCGATATGTCCTCACCGACTCGGCCCCGGCCGCCAACGCTTCTTCCCTTCGACCCAATTCCGAAAGCCTGTTCCCCAGGTTGTTCAGCGAGGCCGCCAGATCCGGCAAGAACGCCTCCGGGCGACGTTCCGCCAACTGCCGTCGGATCGTCACTGCCTCTTCCGTCAGCGCCAACGCCTCTTCCCGTCGACCCAGTTCCGACCGTATGTCTCCCAGGTTGTCCAGCGACGTCGCCAGATCGGGCAGGAACGCATCCGGGCGTGTCTCCGCCAACTGCCGGTAGGTCGCTGCCGCCGCTTCCGCCGCCGCCAGGGCCTCTTCCCTTCGACCCAGTTCCGACAGCCTCCCCCCCAGGTTGTTCAGCGACATCGCCAGGGCCGGCAGGAACGCATCGGGGTGGCTCGCCGCCAACTGCCGATAGATCGCTGCCGCCTCTTCCGTCGCTGCCAGCGCATCTTCCCTTCGACCCAGTTCCGACAGCCAGATCCCCAGGTTGTTCAGCGACATCGCCAGGTCGGGCAGGAACGAATCCGGGCGGCTCACCGCCAGCTGCCGATAGGTCGCTGCCGCCTCTTCCGCCGCC
>SYKE01000100.1 GCA_005798285.1 Actinomycetota bacterium | reverse complement strand
GCCTGGAGCCCGGCAGCTCATTCGTGGTCGCCGATATTCCGGGCCTCATCGAGGGCGCCAGCGAGGGCGCCGGTCTCGGGCATCAATTCTTGCGCCATATCGAGCGCACTCGCGTTCTGGTACACCTCGTCGATCTGTCTGAGCTCTCCGGCCGCGACCCGTGGGATGACTACCTCACGGTGAACCGGGAACTCGAGGCGTACAGCCCGCGCCTCTCCACGCTCCCGCAACTGGTCGCCCTCAACAAGGTCGATGTCGTGAGCGATCCGGACCTCGTCTCAGGGCTGGTGCGTCGGCTCGAGGAGGAAGACCGGCCGGTCTTCGTGATCTCGGCAGTTACCGGGCTAGGCCTGAAGGAGCTCTTGTACGCCATCAAGGAGGCGCTCGACGCAGCTCCCCTCGACGTGGCGACGGCTCCTGAGGTGCAGCGGGTCTCCATCCGCGCGAAGGCCGTGGACGAGTGGGAGGTTCGGAAGACGGACGAAGGCTTCGATGTCGTCGGGCCGGCCGTGGAGCGCCTGGTGGCGATGACGGACATGAACAACGAAGCGAGCGTGAACCGTCTGCATCGGATCCTGACCAAACGCGGGATCATCAGCCGCCTGCGAGATCTGGGAGCCTCTGAGGGCGACTCGGTCCGGATTGGGCGGGAGGAGTTCGACTTTGTCGACTGACGCGGAACTGGATCTCTCTCCCGCGAGCCGCACGATTGTCGTGAAGGTGGGAACCAGTACTCTAACCGATGAGGAAGGGCGTTTGGACCGGGAATTCTTGCCCGTACTGGCCAATCAACTCTGCGATCTCACGGACCAGGGCCACCACCTGGTGCTGGTCACGTCGGGCGCCGTCCGTGCGGGGGCGGAACTCCTGGGGTGGAGCGCCAGGCCGAAGAAGATCGCACTGAAGCAAGCAGCCGCGTCCGTGGGACAGGGCCGGCTGATGGCGGCATACGCCGAGGCCTTCGGCGCCCGGGGGCGCCTGGTCGGACAGATCCTGCTCACGCGACAACTGGCTCAGGATCGGGGCCGGTACCTGAATGCCCAGAACACCCTTCAGGCGCTGCTGAAAAACGGTGTCACTCCCATCGTCAATGAGAATGACACCGTAGCGGTGGAAGAGCTTCAGTTTGGAGACAACGACACGCTCGGCGCTCTGGTTGCGGCACTGGTTGGCGCCGACTTGCTCCTGCTCCTGACCAATGTCGACGGACTCCTCGACGATACCGGCGCCGTCATTCCCGTGGTCCCTTATCTCGACCGACACGTGCGGGAACTGGCGGGAGGCGCCGGCGAACACGGCTCGGGGGGGATGGCGACCAAGGTGCAGGCCGCCGAAATTGCAGGCGCCGCCGGCATTCCCACTGTCATCGCACGGGGCCGACGAGAGAATGTCGTGCGGGATGCGGCGGAGGGTGATGATCTCGGAACCCGGTTCACGCCAAGCACCCAGCCGTTGAAGGGTCGCAAGCACTGGCTCGCCTATGGAATCCAGCCGCGCGGCGCGCTGCAGGTAAACGAGTTTGCCTACCGCGCGGTGGCCTTCGAACGACGATCTCTCCTCCCCGCCGGCGTCACGTCGGTAACGGGGCAGTTTGTCGCCGGCGAGTGCGTCAGCGTGCTTGGCCCCGATGGTGCGGAGTTTGCCCGTGGTCTGGTAACCTGCGATGCCCGAGAGGCCGAGTTGGTGAAGGGTAAACGGACCGATGACTCCCCAACCCGTGGAGCCCGAGGCGCCCGAAGCGAACTCGTAAACCGGGACGATCTGGTGCTGCTCCCCAGCGCGTGACGCCGGGGATGCCACCAGGGCCGCCGTACGCACGGCCTCGCCCCGCGCTATTAAGTTCCCGCTCAGTCGTCCGAGAGCGTATGGCCCTGCTGCTGACGCAGCAACGTGATCTGACCGGCGTGGTAGTGGTCATGATCCGCCAGGATCGTGAGCGCCGTTATGAACGGCATCTCCCGACTCTCGAACTCAATCGTCTGTGCCTCGAACGGCGATAAGTTGGGATCGCTTCCGGCTTCCCGGGGCCCCTCCAGTGCGGCGGCGATCGCTCCCCGAACTCGAGCCTGGCCCTCGTCCAACCAGGACAGCAAGTGGGACCAGTCCTGAATGTCGTGAACCACCGCAGCCGCGTCAGGAGCGTAGCCGGTCTCCAGGCCAGTGGCGAAGGCGTGCTTCCAGGCGGCCACGTGAAGCACAATCCCAGCAATGGAGCCATCCAGACCTGTGCCGTACCGATATCTCCGCCACTCGGCGGTCGCCCCGACTTCCGCCTCGCGCTCGCTCAACCCTTCCAGAGATCGCGTCAGGTAGCGGTAGGCCGCCTCGGAGTGTTTTTGCAAGTAATGCTCGAGAGTCATCCTCAGAACCAGTTCCTCTTGTCGACCACATTCATCAGGGCTTCCCCGGAACCGAACCTCCGGCAGTTCTCCAGCAGCACTCCGAATCGGCGATCATCCAGGTAGGGGCCCTCCCCACCCACATGGGGAGTGAGCAGCACGTTCGGCATCTCCCACAGGGGATGATCTGCCGGCAGCGGCTCAATCTCGTACACATCCAGCGCCGCGCCCGCCAGGTCCCCTGACCTGAGCGCCTCGACGAGCCCGTCCAGCGAGACGATCGCACCACGGCTGATATTGATGAAGAACGCATCCTTTCGCATCTTGCCGAAGCGTTCTCGGCTGAACAGCCCCTGGGTCTGCGGAGTTTCAGGCGCTGTGCAGATGACGAAGTCCGCCTGGGGGAGCAGCGAGTCCAGTGCGTCCGGCCGATGCAATTCGGTGACCCCTTCGGGCGCCGAAGCCCGTCGAGGATCGACTCCGAGCACGCGTATTCCGAAAGCGGCGAGGAGTCGTGCGGTCTCGGCCCCGATCCCACCCACGCCGACGAGCAGAGCGGTGGATTCGGGCAGGTGAACTCGCCGCGCTTCCGTATTCCACTCCCGTCGGAGTTGACGCGGAACGTATGTTTGTAGCCCACGGGCGAACGCCAGGACGAATGCCAGGATGTGCGCGCCCAGGTGATCGTTGAAGATCTCGCGCATGTTGGTGACTTGAACCGGATGATCGATCAACTCGGGATAGTACCAACCGGCTTGGGGGCCCGCCATCGGAGCCTGAATCCAGCGGAGGCGATGGGCCTGCGTCAGCAACTCGAGAGGTACCGTGCCGTAGACGGCGTCCGCGTCCCGAATCTCCGCGAGGGCGGACTCGGTGTCTTCAGCGACGACCACCCGAACCTCCGGCGCCGATGCACGGAGCTGATCGGGCCATCCGGGCTGGCCCAGCGGTGGTAGAAACAGGAGTTTGAAAGCCATGGAACCCTTCGTGGAACAACGAAACTTCAGTCCTAGCATCCGATCTGCGTGGCCCCGAGCCCGCGTGCGAACAACCTCACGATTGTCGATCAAGGCTCTGGAGTCGATACTGAACGGATCCTGGAAACACGGGTACTATACATTCGAAATCCTGCGAGTTCCTTGCTGGATGCGCCCGCAAGTCTGGTTCCAAATATGCCGTCGTTAGCTGGCCTCGTCCCACTCTTCTGGGGCGTGTTCGGGATCTCGTGCCTGCTCATTCTGGACGCGGGCATCGCCGCCGAGTATCGCCGGTCGAGGCTTTCAGGCTTCGCGCTCGGACTCT
>SYKE01000099.1 GCA_005798285.1 Actinomycetota bacterium | reverse complement strand
GTTTCCGACGATCTCTGGGCCGACGCGGCGATCTTCGTGCGCGGAGCCCGGTGGGCGCTCGATTACGAGCAGAGTCCCACGCCGGCCGATCTTCGCCTCATCGCACGAGGGCTGGACCGCTGCCGGGAGCGGTTGACCGCAATCGAGAGCGGTCAGATGTCCTGGCAGTGGAAGTCAGGCTCCGTGGTCCGGGGGTATCGCTCGCGGATCGACGGCTCGGCACAGCCGTTCGGCGTGATCGTGCCGCGAGGCTACACCGCGCGGAAGAAGTGGCGGCTGGATGTGGTGCTCCACGGCAGCACCCGGCCGGTCGGCATGAGCGAGCTGCGGTTTATGAACCCGTTCGACGGGGGAGATGCTCAGACCGGCGCCGCGCCGGAGCAGGACTGGATTGAGCTTCGACCCCTCGGGCGGGTGGAAAACTGCTATCGATGGGCGGGGGAGACCGATGTCTTTGAGGCCATCGAGTCGGTGTGCCGCTCCTACAGCGTGGATCGTTCGCGCATCGTGCTTCGAGGGATGTCCATGGGGGCATCGGGAACCTGGCATCTCGGCCTGAAGCATCCCGGTTTCTTCGCGGCGCTCGGGCCCTACTGCGGGTATGTCGATACCCACCAGTTTTCGCTTTCGCCCATCCCCAACTTCGTGAAGGTCGGCGAGCTTCCGGACCACCAGGAGCGGGGGCTGCACATGCTCGACTCCGTCGACTACGCCGCGAACGCTGGGCTCGTGCCGGCGGTGGCGGCGATCGGGGAGAAGGATCCGTTCTTCCAGGCGCACGTCATCATGGGCGAGGCGTTCCGGCGGGAAGGGCTGGAGATGGTCAACCTCATCTCGCCCGGCACCGCCCACGTGCAGGACCCGAAGACCTGGTCCGAACAGATGCGCCGGATTGCCGCTCATCTGGAGACCGGGCGGGGCGCCGTGCCGGAGAAGATCCGCTTCGTGACGTGGACCCTGAAGTACCCCCGTTACAAGTGGCTGGAAGCGCGGAGCCTCGCGCGCCACTATGACCGCACCGAGCTTCGAGGCGAGCGGCTGGAAGACGGCAGCGTTCGGCTGGAGGAACCCGTCAACGTCACCCGTCTGGCACTTCACACTCCCGCCCTGAGCGGACCCCGCGCCCGGCTCTGGGTGGGGGAGCGCGAGATCACTTTTCCTCGAGGCGAGAGGCCCGCCGGTCCCATCGTCATCGTGCGGAACCGCGCCGGCCGCTGGCGGGCCGTCGAGCAGCCGGCAGACGCCTCCGACAAGATTCCGGGCCTGCAGGGTCCGATCGACGACGCTTTCACCGAGCCGTTTCTCTGCGTCCGCGGCACGGGCCGGGCGTGGAATCCTGCTGTGGGTGCCTGGGCCGAGGCCTCGCTGAAGCGCTTCCAGTATGAGTGGCGGCGCTACTTTCGGGGCGAACTGCCGCTGAAGAGCGACACCGAGGTGACCGAAGCAGACCTGCGAGATCGCAACCTCATCGTGTTCGGCGACCCGGGCAGCAACCGGCTTCTTCGGAAAGCCCTGGACGAACTGCCCTTGCGCTGGGACCGCCAGATGCTCCGCTTCCGCGGCGAGCGCTATACGGCTGCCGAGCACGCCCCGGCGTTCATCACCCGGAACCCGCTTTCCCTTGGTCGGAAGCGCTATCTCGTGGTGAATTCCGGCCACACCTTCCGCGAGTCGGAGCTGAATCTCCTCAACTACCTGCTCTTCCCTCGACTCGGAGATTGGGCGGTGATGCGCACCACCGGCGTCCGAACCGAAGGCCCCTGGGGATCCATGGAAGAGACCGCCGTGAAGGCAGGCTACTTTGACGAACACTGGCGCTGACTTCTGACGAGAGGCCGGGCCCCGTCGTCATCAGGGGTACTGGTCGGGTGAGTCGATCATTCGTTGGGTCGCAGGGGTCGCAGGGGGCATCGAGACGGGATCCGGATGGTGAAGAGGCTAACAAGAGGTCAGGCGGGAAGGGCCCCCGGCGAGGGCAGCGACCCAGCGCTCCGAACCTGGCGCCGAGTCTTCATTCTCGGCGCGTGTCTCGCCTTCGCCCTGCTGACTTACGTGCGGGTGAACGACGGCAGCGCCGAACTGTACGTCACCGACGCGTACTACTACTACGCCTACCTCCCGTCGTGGTTTATGGACCACGATCTGGACTTCGCCAACCAGTACCAGCATCGGCCCGATCTCGCGCCGACGATCTGGATGGCCCCCACCCGGATCGGGATGCCGGGGAACCCCTACGCCATGGGGATGCCGCTCCTGCTCTCGCCGGCGTTCGTGCTGGCGCAGTGGATCTGCGGCGGGACGGGCGACGGCTGGGAGATCCGCTATCAGGTCCCGGTCTACACGCTGGCGTTCCTCTACTCCCTGGCGGGAGTGCTGCTCACGGCCCAGATGTTCTCGCGCTTGTTCGGGGAGCGCGTCACCTTCGAGGCCGCTGTTCTGCTTGCGCTTGGCACGCCATGGCTCGCCTACATCTGGTTCGAGCCGAGCTATTCGCATGGCGTCTCGTCATTCACCGTGGCGCTCTATCTGGCGGCGCTGCTTCGCGCCCGAGAGACTCCCACAGGGATCAACATGCTGCTGGTGGGCGCCGCGCTCGGGATCGCCTGCATGGCGCGATGGCAGAACCTGGCTCTGGGGATCTGCGCCTGCATGCTCCTCGGGAAGGCGCCCTTTTCCCGCCTACTGCTCATCGCTCCCGCTGCGATCCTCGCCTTCTTCCCCCAGATGGTTGTTTGGAAGCAGATCTACGGCGAGTGGATCACGCAGCCGCAGGGCGCCGGGTACATGCAGTGGGGACGTCCCCAGGTGCTGGGATTGCTGTTCTCCACGAACCACGGGGTCTACACCTGGACTCCCCTCCTGTTCCTCTCCACCCTCGGCTTCGCGCTTGTCCGCCCGCCGCTCCGAACCGCAGCGGGCTGGGTCTTCGCCGGCATTGCCGTGCAGGTATTGATCAACGCTCAGGTTTCCGACTGGTGGGGCTCCGGAGCCTTCGGCATGCGCCGCATGGTGGACTACCTGCCGCTCTTCGCCCTGGGTCACGCCGCGCTGCTGGAACGGGTTGCCGTGAAGACCTACGTCGATCGCGGCGTTCGCGTCCTCTGTGTGTTTCTGGTGCTCCTCAACGGCATCCTGGCCGTACGGTACTACACCGGCAATCTCCCCTGGGACGGCGAAATCTCGCTCCAGAAACTCTGGGTCGAAACCCTGACCTACCCCATCGACCGCCTCACATCCCTCCTCAACAACCGCTGACCTCACCCGATCCCACTCACCGCTCCCTACTCCCTACTCCCTACTCCCTACTCCCTACTCGCCCCCCACCGACTCACCCCCGCACAGCCAGTAGCAGCACGCGCTGCCAGGTGAACACCGTTTCCCCCTGCGCGTCCGTGTGGATCTGAAAGTGGTGGACGGCTTCCGGCGGCGCCTCGGCGAAGCGTCGGCGGACTTCCTCCGCGCGTTCGCCGGTGCAGCCGGACTTACGCAGCCAGTCGGTAATGGGAATGGTGATGCCCCCACCGGTCGACTCCATGGCGAGCACGTTGAGACCCGCGGCCTCCACCACGGCCCGCCACTCGTTGGGAGTCAGGTTCCGGTGGTG
This sequence comes from Actinomycetota bacterium, assembly GCA_005798285.1. Classification (GTDB taxonomy): domain Bacteria; phylum Armatimonadota; class SYMT01; order SYMT01; family SYMT01; genus F1-80-MAGs030. The sequence goes on along the minus strand of SYKE01000099.1, from coordinate 19,252 downwards.
CGAAGGATCGCGAAGCAACTCCACCTCATTCTGCCAGCGGCCCGCGGTAGGGTCCTGGTCCGGCACTGTGGAGTCGGCCAGAAGGAACCGTCCGCCTCCGCGCAGCACGCGCCGGCTCTCGCGGGCGAAGGCTGCGACATCGTGAAAGTGATGGGGCGCGATGCGGCAGGTCACCACGTCGAACGACTCGTCCGGAAACGACAGCGACTCGGCGGCGCCTTCGACGAAGCGCATGTTGGCGAGGCCCAGTTCCTCGGCGCGGCGGCGGCCCTGTTCGAGCATGGCGGTCGCCACATCCAGCGCCGTCACCTCGGCGGCGCGTGGAGCGCACGCCAGCGCCGTGAAGCCGCCGCCGGTGGCGACATCCAGCACCCGCTCGGATCCGGTGAACCCGGCCCGATCTAGAATCCAGTTCAGAGACTCCTGGTTCCAGTCGTTCCACTGCCGATCATAGTGCGCGGCCTGACGATTGAACTGCTCTCGGGGATCGATTCGTTCGGGCTGAGTCATGGGGATGCCGTCTCCTGGGAATGCTGCGTGGGAAAAGCATAGCCCAGGAGGCGAACTCACCGTCTCGACCGGCTGCGTCCCTTCGGAAGAGCGATCAGGCGGAGACGCGTCAGGCGAGGAGGGATTCGAGGACGCGGCCTTCGGGGACGAGGGGGAGGGGCCGGCTCTGGCGATCCAGGATTTCGGTGGTGGGTGGGATGCCGAGCAAGTGGTAGGCGGTGGCCAGGATGTCTTTCGGCGAGACCGGAGCATCGTGAACGTACGCCGCGTGCGCGTCGGAGGCGCCGACCACACGTCCGGCTCCGGCGCCGCCGCCTGCGATGAGCCCGGAGTAAACGTCCGACCAGTGGTCTCTCCCGCCGCCGTCGACCGGATTCACCTTGGGGGTGCGGCCATGCTCGGTGAGGACCATGATGAGCGTTTCGTCCAGCATGCCCCGCTGGTTCAGGTCTTCGATGAGCGCGGAGAGCGCCCGATCGAGACCGGGCAGCAGCTCGCCGGTCAGGCGCTGCTCCTGGCGCACGTGGGTGTCCCATCCGCTGATGCAGCTTCGGTCGAACTCGTCCCACACCACGGTGGCGAAGCGAACGCCGCGCTCGAGCAGCCGGCGAGCGGCGAGCGTCCCCTGGCCGAAGAGCGTCATGCCGTAGCTTTCCCGCATGGCGAGCGGCTCGCGGGTGAGATCCAGCGCCTCGCGGGTGGACTCGGAGGTGAGCAGTGAGAGCGCGCGCTGGCGAGAGCGGTTGTAGCCCGAAACCAGATCCGAGCCGTCGAGACGATGCCGCTCGTCATCAAGCTGGCCGAGAAGCCCCCGCCGCCGGTTCAGTCGATCCAGCGTGATGTCGGGTTGGGGCGCGGCGCTCGGTGTAAACTGGAAGTAGCCGTCGGGCCGAACGGCCCGGTACGGATCCCCCTTGGGGGAGTCGCCGATGAATTCCGTGTAGATCGGATCGAACGCCGTTCCCAGAAAGCCGCCGTACACGCCGGCGCGCTTGTGAGGCGCCGAGCGGCTGCTGATGCGCCAGGGCAGGCAGACATTTGCCGGGACCCCCGGAACCGCCGATCCGCGAAGGTAGTCGACCACCGACCCGATGTAGGGCCAGTGCCGCTGATCGCGTGGGTTCAACTCCATCGGGATGTCGCAGATCGGATTTCCCGTGAGGGCATACGCGGCGCCGTGGATCGGAAAGGGGTGGGTGAGCGAACGGATGACGGTGATCCGGTGCATCTGCTTCGCGATGAGCGGCAAGTGCTCCGAGATCCGGATGCCGGAGACGGAGGTTTCCCGGGGTCGAAACGGTCCCCGAATGTCTACCGGGGCGTCGGGCTTGGGGTCGAACGTCTCCGCCTGGCTGGCGGCGCCGTAGAGGTAGAGCAAGATCGCACGTTTTGCCTTGCCGAAACCGTTTCGACCCACCGCGGCGGGAGCGGCATCCGCCTCGCTCAGAGAGAATCCGGCGGCGGTGAGCCCACCCGCGGTGAGAAAGTCTCGCCGCGAAAACCCGTCGCACGCCTGTTTCCGACTTCCCTGAACGCGAAGCATCCGTGGCTCCCTGCGGCAGAATCTCTCTGCCTCACACTCTCTCGATAGATGTTCCACACCGGGCCGGAGCGACCCTGCGCCCCGGCCCGATCCGCACTTACTTGGCCAGCTTGAACAGCGCCCAGTCGTTTCGAGCCACGTCGGTCCAGCGCAGGCTCTTCACGTGTCCGTCAGCGAAGATGTAGTTCCCTCGCTCCTGGTGAGGAACCCCACCGTCGGCGGCATTGAAGGATGCGGCGCAGCGCCCGGGGAAGGCCGCCGAACCTTCCCCTCGCTTTCGTCCGAGAAGCTTCCAGGCGTCGCAGTTGCGGAACGCGTGCGCATCGAAGCAGCCCAGCACGCCCTCCCGGAGCTCCAGCATCGCGATGGTGTCGGCGGTCGCGGTGATCTCGGCCAGCGAGTGGCCCCGCGGAGCGCCGACCAGGGTCGCCATTCCGGTGTTCAAGTCGGGAGTCTGCCCTCGCGTGTAACCCTGCAGGGTATCCACATTCCCCATGTATCCGTAGGAGCGCTTCACCAGCTTTCGGGCGAGCGCGCCGTCGTTGCAGCGGGGAAGGTCGATCGCCCGGGCGAGGAAGTCGGACGGACAGGTGTAGACCTGTTCGTTTTTCACGTAGGGCAGGAGCTGTTGATCGTAGCCCACTTCTCGACGACCGCCGCCGTTGATGGGGGTGCTGAGCATGTTCATCACCGGCATCGTCTCGTCGTAGTCCGAGACGTACATGGTGAGGCCCAATCCGAGCTGCTTCATGTTGCTGATGCAGGTGATGGCGCGCGCCTTCTCCCGGGCTTGGGCGAAAACCGGGAAGAGGATGGATGCGAGGATGGCAATGATGGCGATAACCACCAGAAGCTCAATGAGCGTGAATCCGGACCGAGGGGCTCGGTCGCGGAAAGACCGACGGTGCATGGCAGACTCCGTTCTCAGAGGTCTGTGAGAAAGAGCGTTCCTCTCTCGTGAAAACTGTTTCACCCACGACCATTGACACTCCTTCTGACGCTGTGATAGTAGTAGTATAGAACAGGTGTTCTATACTACTGACAAGCGAAACAGAGAACCGGGAGCACGCGATGACTCGGCTTGGGTTGGAGAGACAGGGGACGGGGCCGGCTTCCTCGGAGCGGGAGCCCGACGGGAGTTCGATGAATTCGGCGGAGGCTGGGGTGAGGGAGTCCGGACGGGATACCGCGTTGATGGAGGCCAGGGCCACCGAACTCCTGCGCCGCGCGGCGCCGAGCCGGGAGTACCCGATCCTTTCGGCGGATCAGGAACGGCGGCGCCGGATGCGGGAGACGCCCTTGAACGAGGAGCTTGCGGCGCCGCAGGAGGGGAAGGGCCGCCTCACCGTGTCCGAGGCGGAGTCCCGCTTCGAGCAGGCGCTGGCGCGGCTGAAGTCGGCAGGCCTCACGCGGGAGGAGCGCGCCTGCTACCTCCTCTGGGAGACCCATCTCTGGAGCTATCGCGAGATCGCTCAGCTCTTCGGAGTGAGCTACAAGACGGCCTGGACGCGGGTGCAGAACGCCACGGACAAGCTGCGGCCGGCATGCCGGCGCGGCGCTGCGAACTGACGCCGAAGTTCCACCGGACGTTGGAGAGTAAACCGGTTTAAATGAGAGAGTGGGAGCCGGAGCCGGCTCCCACCGAGACCGGTTTCCACGTCGGTCGCCCGCAGGATACGCTCCTGCAGGGCTCCTGCGCGATGAATTCCGGTCCGAGTTGCGGCCGATGCCCGGCGAGCCATGCCGGAGCCGGGCCCGCTTCCCAACGGAGGGAATCATGACCAACCGCACTTCATCACGCAGGAGCCGGACCGGGCTCCGGGGCGCCGCAGGATCCGGCGGCTTCACGCTGATCGAGCTCCTCGTTGTTATTGCCATCATCGCCATCTTGGCTTCCATCCTCTTCCCGGTGTTCGCTCAGGCCCGCGAGAAGGCACGCCAGACCCAATGCCTCTCCAACGGCAAGCAGATGGGGGTGGCGCTGATGGCCTACGCCCAGGACTACGATGAAACCCTGCCTCTGGCGGGGATCACCTATATCGTGGGCACCTCGGTGAATGACCTGCGCAACCCCAAGTGGATGGATCTGCTGCAGCCTTACATCAAGAACGATGCCGTGTTCAACTGTCCCAGCGACAGCGGACCCAAGTTCGTGAGCCTCGCCACCAACCCCGGACGGACCGGCGGCACGAACCCGCCAGGGGGAAGCTGGCTGCTGAATACGGCGTATGTGGGCGGCGGCGGACTCCAGGGCCCGTCCGGTCAGATCCTGGCCGCGATCGGCTCGCCCTCCGACACCATTTTCGCGGTGGAGGGTCCGAGTGTTGTCAACAACCAGTTCTACTGGGCCAGCGGCGCCGCGAACCCGGTCTTTCCGCTGCCGCCGATCACGCGGGGCAACCAGTTCGGGATGGACCTTCAGGCGAATCCCCCCTACTTCGGCTATCAGGAGAACTCGGGCCGCCGTTATCTCGTGCTGGGCCGTCACAGCCGCCAGGCGAACATCCTCTATTGCGATGGTCACGCCAAGTCGAGCACCGTGGACAAGCCGTCGGAGACCCACAACGTGGGCGGCCGACCGGTGTTCTTCCGCTGGACCTCTCAAGACGACTGAGCGTCGCCTGCCCGGATCCCGCGCGCCCGCCCGGACCTCCTTCGGGCGGGCGCCGTCGTCTCAGGGCGCCGCGACGACGGCCGGTCGAAATCGGAGCCCAATGGCGGCGGCAAGAGTGGCAAAGGCACACAGCCCGGACATGAGCCCGAACGCCACCGGGTAGCCGGCTCTATCGAGGATCTCACCTACCACCGATCCGGCCAGGATCGACGCGAAATAGCCGATGCCGTCGGCGATTCCCGTCGCCGTGCCGGCGAGTTCCGTCCCACCGCTTTCCACCGAGACCACGCCCGCCAGGATGCTGTAGGGACCGTAGAGCAGCAGCCCGCACGCAACCAGCAGTGGGAGGGCCAGCCCCGGAGCCCCTTTGGACACGGTGGTGAGCAACGCAAGGGTCAGCGTGAGGAGCGCAAGAATGGTCACCACCACGACTCGCCGGGCTCCGGGCCCGATTCGATCGTAGAAGTAACCCATCACGAGAATGGGAATCGCGCCGGCAAACTCGTAAGCAGTGGACTCAAGCGCCGCGGTGGAAACCGACTTTCCATCCGCCGAGATCGACTTCAGGAAGTCGATGCTCCAGGTGGAAAAGATCTCTCGAAACAACGTGAGGGCAAAACTGAGAATACAGATGGTGATGAATTGTGGCCGCGAGAGCAGCCGCAGCACCTTTTGACCGAAGGTGAGGGTGGATCGGGAAGGGATGGACGCGGCGCCTTCAGTCGAAACGTTGTCGGCCGGCACCTCGTTGAGAGGGCCCTGACGAACGACCGCAATACAGAGGATGGTCAGCAGGAGCAGGGGCGCTGCCGGCGCCGACATCACGACGTGCCAGTCCTTCCACTGCGACGCGATGAACGCGCCGAACGCGGCCGCCGCGGCTCCGCCGAACACGTAGGAGAGACTGAGCGCGCCGATGGCTGTCGCCAACCGCCCAGGCGCATACCAGGTGGAGGCGAGCTTCATGATCGCGTTCCACGCGCCGGCGCCGGCGAGCCGGTTGAGGCTGTAGAGAAGGACCAGCGGCCACAGCCCCGGCGCGAAACCGCCGAGCGCCCCGAACAGCGCCACCAGCCCCATGGAAGCCAACAGTCCGCTGCGCCCGCCAAGGCGATCGACCAGAGGGCCGCTGATGAACTTCCCCAGCATGTACGCCACGGTGGAGTAACTGGCGATGACCCCCGCGGTTTTTTTGTCGGGGACGAACCCGGCCTCGATCATCATGGGGATCGCCACGCCGAGGTTCTTTCGGCAGAGGTAGATCCCCACATAGCCGAGCGCCATGGCGACACCAACGGTGACGGCCCGGCCGGCGAGGGGCATGCGGTCTGAAGCCACGAGTCGTACTCCTCTTGAAGACGGGCACTCGTTCGCCGTCGTGAAGCGTCTATCCCTCCCCACGAGTTCCCCCTCCCCGCGGCACCCGTCTCCGCCGCCCGCTCGGCGGGACGACGGAACTCCCAAACGGGGGTGCGGTACGGCAAGCGGTAGAGGGAAAGTCCGCCTCGGAACCGGAAGAAGTGTTCGGTCCGTCATCGCCGCGGTCCGAGTTCCCCTCTCAGGAGTTTCACGCGTGGAATACGCCGTCCGCTTCACCGCACGGGAGCAGGCCGAACTGCTTCCTTACGAACCCGACGCTTCGCCATTAGGCCCGAACGAGTTGGCCGGGAAGACGCTTTACACGCTGGTCAGCGCCGGCACCGAGATCATGGGCGGCTACCTGGGGGACTCCTTTCCCAAAACCCCGGGCTACGCGGCGGTGTTTCGCGTGGAGGCGGTGGGCGCAGAGGTGACGGACCTGAAACCCGGGGATCTCGCGTTCTGTATGGGGCCGCACCAGAGCCGGCAGCGGGTGGTCCGCAATCGAGCGCTCCCCGTGCCGGAGGGCGTGAAGCCGGAGCATGTGCCCTTCGCCCGAATGCTCGGTGTGAGCATGAGCACGCTGGTGACCACCGCCGCCCGCCCGCCGGACCAGGTCCTCGTGACGGGCCTGGGACTCGTCGGCCATCTCGCCGCGCGGCTCTTCGCGGCGTGCGGCTACCGCGTAACCGGATGCGACCCCTCAGAGCGGCGGCGCGGCTTCGCCGAGGAGTTCGGCCTCCGCACCCTGCCGTCGGTCCCCCTCGCTGATCCGGCGTATCAGGATCGGGTGTCGCTGGTGGTGGAGTGCTCCGGCCACGAGCAGGCGCCGGTCGACGCCGTGCGACTGGTCCGCAAGCGGGGCGAGGTGATCCTGATCGGCGCGCCCTGGCGGAAGCGCACCGACTGCTCAGCCCACGACCTGTTGTTCCCGATCTTCTTCCGCTACGTCACGCTCCGCAGCGGCTGGGAGTGGGAGCTTCCGATGGAGGAGACGGATTTCCGGATCGGCTCGATCTTCGGCAACTACGCCGGAGCGCTGAACTGGCTGGCGGAGGGCCGCTTGAACATGGAGGGCGTGGCCCAGCGTCGCGAGCCCTCGGAGGCCCAGGCCGTCTTCCAGGAGCTGATGCACGACCGCTGCGCCCGCCTCGCCGTCACCTTCGACTGGACTTCTCTCGGCGTCGAATAGGGAGAGTTTGAGTCTGTATCGACTCGATCGAAGGGGTACGTGGGGCAGGAAGTAGACCCACAGTCGGGGAGCTTGGGTGAAGGAAAAACAGATGAGACATTGGACGAGAGCGGCCGTGTCGACGCTTCTTTACCTTGGGTTGGCGGCAGCAGGGCTTCATCCCCTGGCGGCCGAGCAACCGCGGCCGCGGCTCTTTGACCCAAAGTTGCTGGACCCCGCAGTGGCCCAGGAGCGGTCGCCGGTGGAGCGGACGATTGCTGCGATCGCGGGGATCCGCCACGAGATCCGTCTGCCGAGCGAGGGGTCCCTCGGCGCTTACTCCACGAGGCACGAAGATATGCTGGCCTGGATGCTGTCCTATCTCGGCGGGAAACAGCACCGGGACGGCTTCGACCTGGCAACGCTCCGCCGCGCGGCGCTGCAGGCGCCTCCCGGCGAGGAGCGCGACATGCTGCTGCTGCTGCGCGGCGCGGTCGGAGATCAGGAGGCGGCGGCGGACGTGGCCGGCTACCTGGCGGATGTGCGCAAGCCGATTTACCTTCGCTGCGCCGCTGCGAAGGCGCTCGGCTACCTGAAGCATCCCAGGACCATCGAGGAGCTGATTCAGGTGCTGGAAGGCGACATGGTCTGGATCTCAATGCCCAAGGGGGCAGTGATAAACACGATCAAGAGCAGTTTCAAGGGTTACCGAGTTCGCATGGCAGCGAAGCAGGCCCTGGCGGCGTACGATCGCGACAATCTGCTGCCTGACCGGTACAAACCGCGTCTTGAGAAGGCGGTGACCTCCGTCGAGTTCACGGATCAGGAGTGGGATGCCCTCTACAAAGCCAGTCTGCTGCCGCGAGCCCAGCCCGCGTTTTGAAGTTGGTTTGAGGGACCGGGGGCAGTAGGCCGAACTTGCGGCCGCTGCCCTCTGTGTCTGCCCGGGATCTCCGCGATCCCGATCGTGCTGGGCAGCCTCGTTCTGAGTAGCAGAAGCAGGATCGGGCGCCGTCACTTCAGGGAAGGCGAGTGGTGAAAACGCTTCCTGGATCTGGGGAGGCGTTGTGCGCCCCGCGGAGCTCCAACTGAACCAGGAGTCCCCCCCAACGCGTGATGAGTGGGTTCCCGGCTCGTAGACGCGGTAAACGCCCCCGTCTACAAAGCGGTAACGAAGATCGGGGGAGCGCTGTACGACGGCGGACCCCTCGCGTTGGGCGAGCCCGTACGGAGCGGTCAGGATGCCCAGGGGCCCCGGGGCGAGGCGGGCGAATCCAAGTCGGCGGTGGTTGATCGCCTGGACCAACCTCACGCCGGCTCGGGACGCCGCCCCAGTACTCCGGCTAACCGAGGAGCCCCCGGATCGGTTCGCCGTGGTAGACGGGGTGGGGGCGCCCGAGATCGTCCTGGTAGTGGTACTCCGAGGGAATTCCAAGGGCCCGGTAGATCGTTGCGCCGAACTCCTCGGGCGTGCAGGCGTCCGCTACCGGATAGCCGCCCATGTTGTCCGTCTCGCCGATGACCTGTCCACCGCGAACGCCGCCGCCGGCGAAGAACACCGTCTGGACCGCGCCCCAGTGGTCGCGGCCCGGATACTTGTAATACTGCGGCAGGTGCGAGATCTTGGGGGTTCGGCCGAACTCGCCCGCCATCACCACCAGCGTGTCCTCAAGCTGACCGGTTTCGTGCAGGTCGTCGATCAGGGCCGAAAGGGCGCGGTCGGTGGGCGGGAAGAGCTTGTCTTTCAGGTGCGGGAACATGTTGCCGTGGGTGTCCCACGTCTCGTCGTTGCCGAGGTTCACCTGCACCAGGTTGACGCCTGCATGGACCAGTCGCCGAGCCATCAGGAGCGACCACCCAAAACTGTTGTTGCCGTACTTCTCCAGGGCGCGGGTGTCGCTCTGCACGTCGAGCGCCTTGCGAACCGTCGCGTCAGTGAGGAGCGACAGGGCGCTCTGGCGGTAGCGATCCAGGTTGCGCACTTCTCCGGCGTTCTCAAGGTCGGCGCGCTGTCGGTCGACCATCTTCAGCAGCGACACCCGATCGCCCATCCGGCCCTGTCCCACGCCCTGGGGAAGCTCCAGGCTGGGGGCGATGAAGCGGGTGCGCTTCGGGGTGCGGTCTCGAAGCTGATGGTCGAAGTCGTACTCGGGGAATGCGCCGTAGCCCATCGGGTCGAACGCGGAGGCTTCGATGAACCACGGCTCATAGCGCGTGCCGGCGGCGGCGGCGAACTGGCCGGGAATGATGCGCCCCGTGGAGTGGACCAGTTTTTCGGGCAGCACCACAGCCGGCGGCAGGTTGTTGCGGCTTCGGGTGGCTGCGGTGGCCACGGCCGCGATGGCGGCGAAGTCTTCCGCGCGGGGCCGGCTCGGGTTAAAGCCGATCGGCATCTGGCTCCGGCCCGTGAGCATGATGTGGTGCCCGGCGGAGTGCTCGTTGCTGCCGTGAGTCAGCGAACGGACCAGCGCCCAATGGGGGCTTCGCTGAGCCAGACGAGGGAGGTGCTCGCAGATCCGGATCCCGGGAGTCCGGGTGTCGATCGGGCGAAACTCTCCGCGAATCTCATCGGGAGCATCCGGCTTCATGTCGAAGCTGTCGTGCTGTCCCAGACCGCCGGAGAGAAAGATGAAAATGACGGACTTCGCCTTTGGGGCCGCCGCTGCCTCGCGCAGACAGGAGAGTTCACCGATTCCGAGGCCAAGCAGGCCGACCGACCCCGCCTGCAGGGCGGCGCGGCGAGTGAGTCGGGGATGCTGGGGGCCTTGATGAGGGTTGTGAAGCATGTTCGGGCTGAGGGTGAGTTCCGGGAACGAGCGTCGTCCGAGGTCTTCTCTAATAAGATGTAGCCTGAGACGCTTTGTTTCACGCGCTCATCAGCAACTTTTTGCGGCACCGGGCGGCAGAAGTTGTTTCCGATCAGGACCCTCGGCCCGCTCCCCCCGGGCGAGCCGGCGCGGTGATCCCGAGATCCCCCTCGATCTTCTCCAGCAGCCGGGGCACATAGCCGTCGGCCCGGGGTTCGCGGGAGGCGCGGTCGTCGGCGACCGCGCGGAGTCGGGAGGCGATGGGCCTCGCGGCTTCCCCCAGCTCATCCACGGCGTTGAGGGCGGCGATACAGGCATAAACTCCCCAGCGCCGGATTTGCGCGGCATCCAGGAGCGCCTCCAGGGCGAGACCGAGATCCCCGGCGGATCCGAACCGGGCCAGCGTCTCAGCGGCAACGATGCGGACGCTGGGCGACTCATCCTGAAGCAGTGTCCTCAGTCGCGGCAGCACCGGCCCGACCGCCGGCTTCCCGCGAATCAGGAATCCGGTGGCGGCCCAATAGCGAACGGCTGCGTCGGAGTCCTGAAGGTCGGCCGTCAGCTTCGGAAGCGCATCGGGAGTTCGCTCGGCGGCGGCGTTCGCGGTGGGCAGGATCCGCCCGATCGGGTAGGTCGTGTCCGACTGCGCGGTGTTCCAGGGAATCCGATCCGGGCTGCGGCGGTGCATCTCCGCCTCGGGCAGGAAGCCGACATCGCCGATGCGCAGGATGTGATCCCGCAGAGCTCGGCGGAGGCGGGTGAGGATGTTCTGGTAGTCGATGTCCCGGGCGAGATTCTGCACCTCGTCCGGATCCGTCCAGAGGTCATACAACTCCTCGGCGGGCTTCTCTTTCCAGAAGTAGGTTCGCGGGGGGGTGAGGACACCCGCATCGAACAACTGCTTCCAGACGTGTGTGGTCGGAGTTTCGAACTGGTAGGAGACATGCTGCGCGTAGGTGCGGTGCGGCATGTAGTTTCGAACGTAGACATAGCGCTCATCACGGGCCGTGCGGACCATGTCGATTCGTTCATCCATGCGACCGCGGAACCCGAACAGGTAATCCGGCGCCGGCGCGGTGTGGGGGCCCATGATCGCCCGCCCCTGAAAGTGCTTCGGAGTCGGCAGCCCCGCCAGGCTCAGCAGCGTCGGCGCGAGATCCACGAAACCCACCATCCGGTCGCTCACCCCGTTGGGCCGGTAGTCCGCGGGCGCCAGGTGGCGGAACCGCTCCGGAACATGCACCAGCATCGGCACCTGAAGGCCGGAGTTGCAGGGCCACCGTTTGCTGCGCGGCATCCCGGAACCGTGGTCGGAGTAGAAGAAAACAATCGTGTCGTCCGCCAGTCCCGCGCTCTCCATTTCGCGGAGACGCTCCCCGAACTGCTGGTCCATCGTGGTGATGTTGTCGTAATACTGCGCCCAATCGTGCCGGACCTCGGGCGTGTCGGGGTGGTAGGCGGGAACCCGCACGCCGGCCGGATCGTGTACGAGCTGATGGGGGCGCTTTCGGATCTGGCTTTCGTGCGTGATCTGCAGGTTGAAGATGGCGAAGAAGGGCTGGCCGGGCTTCCGGTTCTTCCAGTGAGCCTGATTGGAAGACGCGTCCCAGACCGGCATCTCCGGCGGCACAAGATTGTAATCTTCCTTGTTGTTGTTGGTGCAGTAGTAGCCGGCGTCTCGCAGGTACTGCGGATACATCCGGAAGCCCGCCGGCAGCCGGAGCTGGCTCCGCATATGCTCGGATCCGGTGGCAGGCGGATACATCCCGGAGATGAGGCAGGTTCGGGCCGGCGCGCACACGGGGGCGTTGGACCACACCGTACGATACCGGAGCGCGGTTCGGGCAAAGCGGTCGAGGTTGGGCGTTGTGGCGTAGCGGTCGCCGTAGGGCCCGATGTTCGGGCTCATGTCCTCACAGGTGATCCAGAGGATATTCGGCTTCGACGGAGGGGCCGTGGGAGCGGCGGAGCCTTTCGAGGAGGCGGCCGCCGCCATCACCGCCGCGGTAAGCCCGAGGCACCTCCGGAGAGGAGCCCAGATAGTGCGGAGAGCGCCGTCGCTGCCGTTCGTGCTGATCGTTCCCATCCCAGTGCTCTCCCGCCTCGCCGCGTGGTCCCGGCCCCCACCTGAGATGGGATTCGCCTTGCGGCACGGCAATCCTTTCGTGCCGAGCCCGCGGCGCCGTGGATATAGTGGCTTCGGCAGTTCCGGCGCCCGGCCGGGCTCCGGAAATAAGTGCTCATGGCCACCCCTTCCAACCCCGATCGGCCCGCGAACCGCCTCGCCGGCTCCGCCAGTCCGTATTTGCTTCAGCACGCCCACAACCCCGTCGATTGGTATCCGTGGGGCGAGGATGCGCTTGCCCGGGCTCGGGAACTGGACCGCCCGATCTTCCTCTCAGTCGGCTATGCGGCCTGCCACTGGTGCCACGTGATGGAGCGCGAGAGCTTCGAGAACCCGTCCGTGGCGGCGATCCTCAATCGGCACTTCGTTTCGATCAAGGTGGATCGGGAAGAGCGGCCGGACATCGACGAGATCTACATGGCCGCCACCCAGTTGATGACCCAGAGCGGCGGCTGGCCCATGAGCGTGTTTCTGGACACCGAAGGGCGCCCCTTCTTCGCAGGGACCTACTTCCCGCCGGAGGATCGCTGGGGCCGGCCGGGCTTTAAATCGCTGTTGGGAGAGATTCACAAAGCCTGGACCGAACGCCGGGGTCAGGTGGAAGAGCAGGCGTCGCGAGTGCTGGATGGCGTGCAGCAGGCGCTCGCCGGAGGCGTGGGGCAGGGGGCGCTGCAGCCGACGCTGCTCACCCACGCCGAGGAGGAGATCCTGACGGGGTACGACGCAGAGCACGGCGGCTTTGGGCGAGCGCCGAAGTTTCCGCCCTCCATGCGCCTCGAGTTCCTGCTGCGTCGCGCCGGCCGCAGCAATCGGCCGCAGTTGCTGCACGCGGTGGGCCACACGCTGGAGCGGATGGCGCGCGGCGGGATGTACGACCACATCGGCGGCGGGTTCCACCGCTACAGCGTCGATGAGCGCTGGCTCGTGCCTCACTTCGAGAAGATGCTCTACGACAACGCGCTCCTCGCGCGGATCTACGCGATCGGCTACGAGGCGTTCGGGTTGGAACTCTTCGCACGCGTGGCGGGTGAGACGCTGGACTACGTCCGGCGCGAAATGACCCATCCGGAGGGCGGCTTCTACTCCACCACCGACGCGGACAGCGAGGGCGTGGAAGGCAAGTTCTTCGTCTGGTCGCCCGAGGAGATCGGCCGCGTTCTCTCCGAGGAGGACGCACGCCTCTTCTGTGAGGTCTACGATGTCACTTCGAGGGGCAACTTCGAGGGGCGCTCCATCCCCAACCTGCTCGCGGCCTCCGTGGGGGAGCAGGCGGAACGTCGAGGCATCCCGGAAGGGGAACTGCAGGAGCGTCTCACGCGGATCCGGGCGCGACTGTGGCGGGCTCGGGAAGAGCGGGTGCACCCGCTGCTCGACGACAAGATTCTCGCAAACTGGAACGGCTTGATGATCCGCGCCTTCTGCGAGGGCTACCGCGTCTTTACGGATCTGATCTATCTGGAGACGGCTGAAAAGGCCGCGAACTTCGTGTGGGAGCGGATGCGGGTGGACGGCGTACTTCGACGCTCCTGGCGGAACGGCGAGGCTCGCTTCAACGCGTATCAGGAGGACTACGCCGCGCTCGCCCTGGCGTTTCTGGAGCTGCACCTCGTTGGCCAAGAGCCGCGCTGGCTGGATGCCGGGCTCACGCTGCTCCAGGAGATGCACGATCGATTCTGGGACGATCTCACCGGTGGCTACTACTTCACCAGCCACGACCATGAGACGCTGGTGGCGCGGCCCCGGAGCTCGCAGGACGGCGCCGCGCCTTCGGGAAGTTCTCTGGCGGCGCTGGCGCTGCTCCGGGCGCTGCAGATCACCGGGGATGAGCGGCACAAGGCTCGGCTGGAGCGTCTGCTCATGTCGCAGGCGCCCCAGCTGGCCCAGCATCCGGCCGCATTCCCCAACATGCTGGTCGCCGCCGACGGCTATCTGGATCTCTTTCCCGAGGGCATCTCCATCCCCGGCGCCGGCGCCGTGCGGGTGGAGGCCCTGGTCTCTCGCAGCCGCGTACGGCCGGGCAATCGGTTCTGGGCGGCGATCCGGGTGAAGGTGGCGCCCGGTTATCATCTGAACAGCCATCGACCGTATCAGGTGGACCTGATGCCGACCGAACTCGTGATGGAACCCTCGGCGGCGTTCACCGTGGTGTCGGAGAGCTATCCCGAGGGTCGAAACTTGAACGTGGGCTTCTTGAGCGAGCCGATCTCGGTCTACGAGGGAGACGTGCTGATCGGTCTCGAGGTGGAGGTCTCCCGCCGAGCCGGCGAGGGCCGCCATCCGATGCACGTGGTCGCCCGGCTGCAGCCGTGCAGCGAAACCGAGTGCCTGGCCCCGATGGAAGCTCGCGTGCGCCTCCGCATTGAGGTTGGCCCGGAGGACGGCGAAGAGCAGAACCCGGAGGTCTTCGACACGATCCGATCGCGCTGAGGGAGCGTCGGCGAGCGTCGGCGAAGTCCCGGGAGCAGATCAGGGGTCGTCGGGGCGCTTCACGACGCCGGTGGGCAGGCTGCCGTCGGAAACGTAGCGGCGGACGAGTTTCATGGCGCGCTCCACCTTCCAGGCCGGGATGCCCTGGTTGATCAGGTTTTGCGCGCTCTGCTCGTAGAGCTCAATCTCCTCTGCCGTGGGGGGCGGCTCCGCGGGAGCCTTCTTCTTAAAGGGCCAGAACATCGGTGGACCGTCTTCGCTCGCAGGGGTGTCGCGGGGGGACCGTGAACGAGGAGCGCCGGCGAACGGGCGCACCCTTCGGTGGAGATTATAACCGCCCTGCGGGGAGGGTCGTGGAGTGAGGATCCAGGTCGAGGTCTGGTCCGGCAGGGAGGAGTGGGAGCGGCATTGGGACGAGTGGGAGGCCCTCCGGAGCGCCGACCCGCACGCCACCTGCTTTCAGTCGCCCGCATGGCTCGTCCCATGGGCCCGCCACCTGGCGCGGGGCGAGCCGTTTGCGCTCGCGCTTCGCGACCCGTTGGACGGGGGTCGCCTTCACGCCCTGATTCCGCTGGAACGCCGGTCGATGGGCCGGGTGCGGTTCGCCGGGAGCGGAGTCTCCGACTATCAGGGCTCACTGGAGCTGCCGGGTCGGGGCGGCGCCACTGCCGAACTCCTGCAGGCGTGGCTGTTGGCCGACGGTTCTTGGGTTCGATGCCTGGACGGCCCGCAGGCGCCCGCGGAGCTTTCGGCTCGGGCGCCGGAAACTCTCGGCTGGCGGCGAATCGCCCGGGAGTATTGTCCCTATCTCGCGCTGCCGGAGTCGGAAGAGGCGCTCGCCGCTTCGCTGCCGCGGGGGTTGCGAAAGAACCTGAGATCCGCACGAAATCGGCTGCGGCTCGAGGGGTTTCGTGTGGAGTGCGTGGCTCAAGAAACCCTCCAGGAGTTCTACTCGGCGCTGTTTGCGCTGCACGGCGCGAGATGGCGCTCGAAGGGTTTGCCGGGGGTTTTCGGTTCGGCTCGAGTGCGCCGCTTCCATGAGGACGCTGGGGTGGCGCTTCTGGCGTCGGGAGAGCTCCAACTGCTGGCGCTGAGGGATGCCGCCGGCGTGATCCGGGCGGCGCATCTCGGCTACCTCTTCGGTGGCCGGTGCGCCTTCTATGCGTCCGGGTTCGATCCGGCGCTCAGGGCCCTCTCGCCGGGCGGAGTGCTGATCTTGAGCGCCATGGAAGCTGCGATCCGGGATGGCTGTCGGGGGTTCGACTTCTTGCGGGGCGGCGAGGCCTACAAGTACCGCTGGGGGGCCGTGAACCGGACCAACGTCCGGCTGCTGTGGGGGAGGGGATTCCTGGGGAAAGGGTTGGCGACGGTCGCCGCATGGGAGACCGTCGCCCTCCGAGAAGCGGCCCGTCAACTGGGCCGCCAAACGCCTACCTCATGAGCGAGCCGTCAAGGATCTTCGGAACCAGTTCCTTGATGCCCATGAAGAAGATGCCCGCGTAGAACGAAGCTGCCAGCACCAGTGCAATCCGCTTGCCCGTCGAGGGTTGGAATCGCTTTGGCAGGAAGCGGTACGTCACGTACAGCGTGTGCAGGATGCACGTCATGATCGCCAGGTTGGCCATATTGCCGCTGATGGCCATCATCTTGGGCGCTGAGATGCCCTTGAGCGCCAGGAAGCAGCCCGCCGACACGTAGGTGAAGACAAAGGAATAGTAGAGATACCGCACCTTCGAACCGTCTGCGTGCCGGAGCATGGCGCTGCCGGACCAGAGGGCGTCGCACCAGCGTCGAGCGATCCCGTCCATGGCGCTGAACTGCCCCGGAAACAAGATGACGAAGCCGCAGATGAGGGTGAGGACCAGGAAGACCGGACCCTTCTCCGCGCCGAAGTCCTGCGCCAGCGCTACGGCCGCGCGCCAGCCGCCGGTGTTCGTGGCGAGGTAGTTGTTCTTCAAGAACGCCGCCCCCATCACGCAGGGAAGCATCATCCCGATGACCGAACCCCAGGCCCAGAGCCCGAACTGATCGCGCTTGACGTACTTCCACCACTTGTTGAAGCGCTCTTCGGCCTCAGGCGTCGGCTCGGCGACCGTTCCCAGATGGGAGAGCGTGATCTCCTGACCGCCGAAGGCGGAACCGATGGCCCCGACCTTGGCGCCCATGCCCCAGCCTTTTTCACGGACATAGTTGCTGGCGAGCAGGTTGCTCATCCCGCCGATGCCCGCGAAGCCCGCCACGGCCCCGACGTAGACCCACTGAATCGGCTGGTCTGCCGGCACCCGGAACGGGTTCACCATTCCGCTCACAACTTCGCCCCAGACGCTGGCCGGCACGAAGGCGACGGTGCAGAAGAGGAGGTACACCAATACGAAGATGACCTTGCCCGAGAGCACCACCTCCAGGGTGTTGTAGATCTTGCCGCCGAAGCAGAGCAGTACCCCACAAAGGATGAGAATGCCGCAGGTCGCGATCTTGACCAGCTCGGGATCGGGATTCTGACCGGTGATCGTGAAGATCAGGATCTGCGCCGCCAGGCCCGAGAGAGCGGGCCACCACGAAAGCATGTCGAGAAGCACATACAGGCCCAACCAGAACATCGCGCCCGGCCGGCAGCGCATGAAGCCGGTGAACATCGGCTCACCGGTCACCAGGGTGTAGCGCATCGCCTCGGTGTTGAGGATGACCTGGGCGAGAATGGCGAGAGGCGCCACCCAGAGGAGGGCGCCGCGATAAAGAGCCGCCACTCCCGCGCCCTGCACCCACTCACCCGTCCCAATCGTCCCGCCGATCATCACCAGGCCGGGGCCGATCAGGGCCACGAAGGTCTTCCAACTTCGGTCAAACGGTACGGGCGCCGGCATCTCGCCGACTTCCCAGTCGGGCAGGCACCCGGGGTCTGGGATCTCGGGATGTCGATTCACAGGTGTTGCAGCAGAACTCAATGAGTTACCTCTTCGGCAGGCGCCGTCGCCGGTGGAGAACCAGCCCTCAGGCTCAGCGGCACACGGGGCTCGATAGTGCCATTTGAGGGAGAACGAAGCGGTGTCCTCCCTCTCCCGTGTTAAACCAAAGCCCTCGCAACAGTTTCTCGATCCCTGCAATCCCCCCGCAATCGCGCACAATCTCCCGCAATCCGCCGCGAGGTCGCGCGGTGTGATATCAATGGGTCCGAATGCAGGCAGCCCGGCGGGCGGCCGATGGAGCGGGTTGTTCGCTTTCTCCCCTCGGCGCTTAGCCTCCCTCCGGCTTGCTGCCTGGCTCGAAAGTGGCGGATCCGTTGACCGAAAATACTCGTTTCATCTTCATCTCCGGCGGAGTCGTGTCCGGACTCGGCAAGGGGATTACCGCCGCCTCACTCGGATTGCTCCTGAAGGCGCGGGGCTTCTCGGTGTCGCCCATCAAGTGCGACATGTATGTCAACCTCGACGCGGGGACGATGAACCCCACGATCCACGGGGAGGTATTCGTCACCGATGATGGATTGGAAGCCGATCAGGATCTGGGCCATTACGAGCGCTACCTGAACCAGGATGCCAGCCGCTCGAATTACGTCACCACGGGCCAAATCTACTACTCGATCATCCAGAAGGAACGCTCCCTGGCGTACGAGGGGAAGTGCGTGGAGGTGGTGCCGCACGTGCCGGAGGAGATCATCCATCGGATCTTAGAGGCGGCCCAGGGCGCGGAGTTCGTGATTGTGGAGCTGGGCGGCACTGTGGGTGAGTACCAGAGCGAGGTGTTCCTGGAAGCCACCCGCATCCTCGCCAAGCGTCTGCCCGGCCGCACCGCGCACGTCCACGTGTCGTACTTCCCCTATCTCGACAGCCTCGGTGAGTTGAAGTCGAAGCCGACGCAGTTGTCGATCCGCAAGCTCAACGAGTGCGGGATTCTCCCGGACTTCGTGGTGGCGCGCTCGGCCCGAGCCGTCGATACGCCCCGCTTCACCACGCTCTGTCAGAACTCCAACCTGGAGCCGGACCAGATCATCTTCTGCCCCGATGTCGACTCGGTGTATCAGGTGCCGATGCGGCTGGAAGAGCAGCAGTTTGCCCACAAGCTGCTGCGTCGACTGGGTGTGGAAGTGATTCCCCGCCCCCGCATGAACGAGTGGAATTCTCGTGTGGATCGCCTGCTCCGCCCGTCCGGCGAGACCCTGAGGGTGGGCATGGTGGCGAAGTATCACGCCGTGGGCGACTATTCGCTCTCCGACGCGTACGTCAGCGTGGTCGAAGCGCTCCACCACGCCGAGGCCGCCGAGGATGTGCGAGTGGAAGTCGATTGGGTGGATGCAGAGGATGTCGACACGCTGGAGAAAGCCGCGGTTCGGCTGGCGAATCTCGACGGCGTGATCATTCCACAGGGGTGGGGTTCACGGGGGGCGGAAGGCAAGATCAGCGCCATTCGCCATGCGCGTGAGTCGGGGCTGCCTTACCTGGGCCTGTGCTACGGCATGCAGATGGCCGCGGTGGAGTTCGGCCGCAACGTGGTGGGATTGGATGCCGCCTCCAGCGAGGAAGTGGATCCGCAGGCGCCGCACGCGGTCATCCATGCGATGCCCGATCAGGTGGAGGTGATCCGCCGGAAGCAGTTTGGGGGCAGCATCCGGGTCGGCGCCTACCCCTGTCGCACCGCCGAGGGGTCTCAACTCCGAAAGCTATACGGCGCCGAGGAGATCAGCGAGCGTCACCGCCAC
>SYKE01000098.1 GCA_005798285.1 Actinomycetota bacterium | reverse complement strand
GTCATGGAGGTGCTCCTGTGGAGTGAAGTTTTCAGGAGACTCTTCCACGTCTACCCAACTTCGACCTCAGTCAGAGCTAAACGACATTTTCAGCATACTTCCGAATGGAATCTGTCCGGAGCGACAATCAAATCGCCGTGCCCGTCGCCCCACCCCGTTCCCCAACTGTTGCGGATGATGAAGTGGTCGGGGGTGTACCCCACGACCGCTACCGCGTGCCCGGCGGGCTCATCGGGGAGCTGGTACTCAGCGAGCACACCGCCGCTCTCAGTGGCCCTGAACCACGCATCGTCACAGTCGAGCCTGGTGAGGATGGGACCCCGCCGAGCGAGCCAGCGCTTCCAGTCCCTGGCGCGGGATCCGAGGGCGACGTACGAGGCGATGCGAAACCGGGCGGCGATCAGATAGAAGTCCGCAGTGTCTCCCTGATAGAGACCACCCCCCTGGAAGGGCAGCACAGCGTCAGGTACCGAGCCGTACTTCCTCGCCACATCCAGCGCAGCCTTGAGGCTGGTGCCATCGAACTCGATGAACGTCGTCGGCGCGGAGGTGAACTCATCCAACTCTTTGGCGGCCATCCACTGAAATCGAACCGACAGCAAATCGGACGGGCTGAGGCGCCCGTTCCGCACGAGGTGGTATCGGATGACCGAGTCGGCGCTGGCCCAGCCCACGCACGAACCGGTTTGCCCCTGATCTCCAATCGCCCACCAACTCGGATCTCGAAGATCGACGCTCTCCGGAAGCTGCTCGGCGGTAACTCCCATTCCCGCGCGCGTCATGTTGTCCAGAGACCAATCCTGTTCCCGGTTTCGACTGGGAACGCAATTCAGCACTCGACCGTGGCTTTCACTCATTCTATGCCGCTCCTCAAGTGGGGGCTGCGGACCGAAGATTAGCCGCACATCCCCCGTGAACTCAACTCAAGTTGAAAACGCCCCACAATCTCGCGTACTTACACCCACCCCTTCACTCGTGAAGAATAGGAGTCTGGGGACACTGCACGGAACAGGACCGGAAGCCGTGGGTGCGAGCGATGGGAGCAAATACGTTGTCACAGTCGATCATTTCTCGTGTGCCTGTTTTGCTGTCGGCCCTCGCCCTGGGGACTCTTGCGGTTGGGGTGGCGGCGGCTCCGCCTCCGGATGCCTATCTGGATGATGGACGTACGGCCCGTTCGGTGATGCTGCGGGCGCCGCGAGCGACCCTGGCCCAGTGCCTCCAGGCTCTCACCACCGCATCCGGCGTCACGCTCGCCTCCGTTTCGCCGCTGCAGGACGACTATCTGGTGGGATGCGTCCCCAAACGGCCGCTGCGGGAGACGATGGGGGCCCTGGCGGAGTTGTTCGACGGGAGATGGACGGCGACCGAGACTCCAGCGGGACTCGCCTATCGACTGGAGCCGGAACCCGCCGCGGCGGGCAGCCAGCGCGTAACTCGCGTCGAAAAGCTGATGCAGGTCCAGAAGAGCCTGGACGCAGAGGCGGCCACGGTGCTCCAGGAAGCCCGCAGCGCCAAAGGGATCGCCGACAGCCGCATTCGGATGCAGGTGTTGGCACTGCTGCTCTGGAGCATGTTGACTCCGGATCAGCGAAAGATTGTGCTCGCGGGGCAGACCCTGACCGCGCCGGTGCCGTCCGGCCACGCCTCGATCGTGGCGAAGGTGCTGAACGACGCGATTGCTCGGGACGCCAAGCGGGCGGACGGTCCGATGCTGGTCACGTTTGATCTGGATGACCGCGCGGACGAGGCGCGCCCCATCCTTCGGGCGCGCGTCACCGCGTGCAGCGACGATGCGATCGTTGGGGCGGTCGGCGCCGTGGATCCGCAGTCTTTCCGCGCCGCGGGCCGAGTGGGAGCGCCCGGCGGGAACGCCGCGCCGCCGAACCCGCCCGCCAATCCCGCCGCCAAGAAGGAAGCGGAGTTGGAGACGCCTCTGCCGATGGAATTGGGAATGGGCGGTCGACTCGATGGCACACGCGACGAGCAGGCGGTGAAACTCGGAGAGTTGTGCGGGCTCCCGGTGCTCTCTCGCCATCGCGCCAAAGGAGGCTCGGGAGAAACCATCCTGGTGGGTGGCCGGCGACCGTCGGAGATCATGGAGAAGTTCGCAGCCTCGTGTGACGCGAAGCTGAAGGTAACCACCAGAGGCTTCTACCTGCTCCGCAGTCCCACGGAATGGCTCGACTCTCTCTCCAACCCGGTCGGGGAATCTATTCGGGATTACCTCAAAACGAGGCCCGCGGAGGGCAAACCGGTCCCGCTGGGGCAGTTGATCGGACTGGGAGCGATGAACCCGCTTCAGCTCTCGGTGCTCGAGCGGTGCAACCAGGTAGGCGTGGAAGCCACCTTCCTTCGAGCGGCATTCGCGGTGGTGCGCTTCCAGGGCAGCCTGACTCCGGAGCAGCGGACTGGGCTCTACTCCGAAAAGGGCGTGTCCGCTTCCGAATTGACCCACGCGCAGCTCCATGTGCTTCTGGATGAACGGGCCCGCCGCGGCGACTACGACATTTACACCCAACTCCAGCAGAGGAAGGGGCTCCGCCTCCGGTTCGTGGAGCAGTTGACCGGAAAGGCGCCGCAGGTTCTGCTGCAAGCCGTGCGGGATGGCAAGGTCCTAACGAGCAACGAACTGGAGCTTGCGATTGTCGAACCGGAGGAGCCGGTCACCGCAGTCCGCTGAGTGGGTCGGGCGGATCCACCTGGAAACTGGTAACCCGTTGACTCGGGGGCCGGGCCGGCTAGACTCTGAAGTTTGCCGCGCCCACCCGCCGAGGAGTTGCGCCTCATGTTCCGCCTGACCGACAAGTACCAGCCCCGAGGAGACCAGAGCGCCGCCACCGCCGGGCTCTCCGAGGGGCTCCGCCGGGGAGATAGCCATCAGACTCTCCTCGGCGTCACCG
>SYKE01000097.1 GCA_005798285.1 Actinomycetota bacterium | reverse complement strand
GCCGGAGACATTGGTCTCGATCGGCTTGAAGTCGCCTCGGATTTCGGCGGGCGCGTCGGGCTTGAGGTCAAACGTCTCCATGTGAGACGGACCGCCGTCCAGCCAGATGAAGATCACGTTTGCAGGCTTCTTGCCGTCTTCAGCCGCAGCCTCGCGCATCCGGAGAATCTCCGGCAAGCTAAGCCCGACCGCCGACAGCGCTCCCACCTTTAAGAAACTGCGTCGCGAGGTTCCCGCGCAGTTGGTCCTCACCGGTCCCCATTCGATCCGCATGTCTGCACCCCCAGATGAATGAATTCTGACACAGGTTTGCAGCACCGGTTTCTGCGAACTGAGGGCATGGCTTGAACGAACTGAGTTCTGCGTGAACTCTCGGGTCGTGGTTGGGATAGATAATGGTTCGAGGTGGAGATCTACAGGAACCAGCCCGATGTCGAATGGAGAATGCAACCTGTCAGATCCGACGTCGTTTGAGGTGGTCGACCAGGCGCTGCTGGCGCTGCGAGAAGGACGAGCGGAGCAAGCAGCCTTCCTCCTTGAGGGAGAGGTGGCCCGAGGCTCGGAGCAGCCTCACGTTCACGCGCTGCTCGGGATCGCGCTCGGGCAGGTGGGGCGCACCGCTGAAGCGATTGCGCGTCTGGAGCATGCCCACTTCCTGAAGCCGTCGGACCATCAGATCCTGTTCAACTACGGGCTGGCGCTTGAAGCCGCAGGGCGTGAGGATGATGCGATCCTCCGGTTTCTCGGCGCAGTGAGGCTGAAGCCGGATTACGCCCGGGCGCGGCAACATCTGGAGGCGATCCGACTCGCGCGCCAACCCAGGGTGGCTCCTAGTCAAGATCCGGGCGCCACCATCCCGGGTGAACCGGGACTGGGGGCTCCCCCCTTGGACGCATCGGCGGTGGATCCTGAGCGAACGCTGATCGGGGTGGACCGACGGACACTTCGGCCTGATGGGCCCAGCAGCTCAGAATCTCCCCAACGGACTTCCCCTGGCCTCCGAGAGTGCTCCGATTCTGAGACAGGCTTCGGACGCGCGGTACCCAGCCTCGGCCCCACCTCCGTCCAGGCGGCCCGAATGCTGGAAGAGGATCTGGCGCGGGTGGAGGCCGGCTTCGAGCGGACTTCGGTGGACTATCAGATCCACGTTGCGCTTGGTCTTCCCGACCCGGCTGCCGAGCCGCCGCCGATGGCCGCCGTCACTCCAACTCCAGCTTTGGTCCCGCCCGATCCCAGAACCCTGTCGGCTCCGTTCTCGGCGCGGGCGGTCCCGATGGTCGCGCCGGAGGGGCCCGATGGAACTCCACCTCGAATCCGAGCCCCCGAACCCGCCGCGGCGCCTCTTGAGGTCCGACGCAGGCGACGACTCCCGCCGCCTCCTCGAGATTCGGAGTTCATGCCTGAGCCAAGCCTGCCGGGTTTCAAACTCATGGTGCACGGCGTCGCGTCTCTCTGGACTGCGGGATTTGTGCGCTGGATTCTTCCCCTGATGATCGCGAATACCGTCATCGCATTGTTGATGCCGGAGCAGTACGGGTGGCCGCTCCTCACAGCGTTCGGGTGGTCCATCGGGTTTGCCGTGGGACTGGCTCCAGTGCTGCTGGCGCTTACCGAGCAGGTCGCGAGCGATGCTCTCTATGCCGAACGATGGCTCTCTGTGGCCAACCGGCCGGTTCAACTGGTAACGGTGACCATGCCGTTCATCTTCCTGACGGTATACCTGCCGTGTGCCCTGACCGGTCCCGCGACTCGAATCCCGGGAGATGGTCTGGTGGCTTCCGCGCTGATCATTGTCTCCCCGATCCATGCGCTTCTCGCGCCGGTGCTGATTCTTGCGGCGTCGGAAGGCCGGGCCGGGCTGCGGCTCTATGGGGAGGCGTTTCGTCTGGCCGGGCGCAGGCTGCTTGTGCAGGTGGCCGTGATGGCGGCGGTATCGGCGGTGGCGGTCGGCGTGACTGCCGCACTTCTGTGGGGTTTCCACTACGTTTTGAGAGTGAGCGGGTACATTCCGGCCCAGCTGATGCGAGCTTCGATGCTCTCGGTTGCAGAGAGTATCTGGGCCACAGCGGTGGTGTTGTGTGGTCTGGACGCCATCGCCGTGGCGCGAATGAACGTGCGGCCGCGCGATCGGGGGCTAACCGACCTCGGCGAACAGGACGCGGGTGAGTGCAGCGCGGCTCCGGCGGATGTCGTGCGGGACTCGCCGGATGCAGACGGGGACTTCGGCGGCGGGGATGTGTCAGACGTTTCGGAGACGATGCAGCCTCCGAAGGAGAATTGAATGCCCGCTTTAGAGTTACGGAGCATGAACACAAAGGAGATCGGATGAGAATTGAGCAGATGCGCGTGACGCCGATCGCGCTGATTGATCCGCCTCTGCGCTCCGCATTTGGACTGCACGCACCGTATGCGCTGCGGACGATTGTGGAGTTGACGACGGACGACGGACGAACCGGCATCTCGGAAACTCACGGTGGTGAAGCCGTGGTGCGTGACCTGGAGGCGGTCCGCCCCCTGGTGGTGGGGATGGACCCCTACCAGTTGTCGCGGTTGGAGTACACCCTGGAGGGCGGTTCGCTGTCCGGTGATGCCGAGTCGCTTCCCTGGGAAGGGAAGCTGGGCTCCGCTGCCCGCACTTTCGGCGCCATCGAGGTAGCGTGTTTCGATCTCATTGGGCAAGCCGTGGGTCGACCCTTGTGTGATCTGCTCGGCGGGCGCTTTCGGTCGGAGGTCCCATTCTCGGCCTACCTGTTCTACAAGCATCAGGGTGCGGGAGGCGAGGATGGTCTCGAGACCGCGAGCCGCGCGGCCCGGGATCGGGATGACTTCCTGGTGCGGCCGGCGCTTTCGGCTGAGTTGCTGACGGCGCAGGCGGTTGACATGTGCGCCGCCTACGGGTTCAAGTCGGTCAAGCTGAAGGCCGGTGTGCTGCCACCCGACGAAGAGGTGCGCACGATCTTCGCCCTCCGGGAAGCGTTCGGCCCCGATACGCCGCTTCGCATCGATCCGAACGCCTGCTGGACCGCCCAAACCGCCATTGAACAGGGCCGGAAGATGGCGGGTGTGCTGGAGTACTACGAGGACCCGGTGAAGGGCAAGCAGACCATGGCCGACGTCGCTCTGCAGGTACCGATGCCGCTCGCCACCAACATGTGCTGTGTCTCCTTCGCCGACATGCCCGAGACGATCCGCCTGAACTCCATTCAGATTCTGCTGTCCGACCATCACATCTGGGGCGGACTGCTGAACTCGGTGAAGGTCGCCCGGATGTGCCAGGCGCTGGGCTGGGGGCTCTCGATGCACTCGAACAGCCACCTCGGGATCTCGCTGTTAGCCATGACTCATCTTGCCGCGGCCATCCCGAACCTGACCTATGCCTGCGATACCCACTATCCGTGGCAGGTGGAGGAGGTTCTCAAGGGCGGCAAGTTGCAGTTCAAGGATGGATCCCTCCCCGTGCCCACGGCGCCGGGGCTTGGAGCCTCCATCGATCCCGACCGGCTCGCTGAGCTTCACGAAAACTACTTGCGCGCCGACCTGGCTTTCCGCGATGACATCAAGGAGATGCAGAAGATTGAGCCCGGTTGGAAGCCTCGCATCTGGTAGTTTGCTCTTGCGCCGGCCGATTCGCGCCCTCGGATCGGCCGGCTCTTTCTTTCCCCCCACAACTCTTTGAAATCGAATCGCGATGGCTCTCACTGCGTCGGCGTCCCACAACCCGGTCCGATTGAACGCCCACATCCACCTGCCCCCCAACTTCTCCGCGTTTGAGACGGTCGCGCAGGCCGTGCGCCTTGCCGCGGACGAGGGCCTCTGCCTTCTGGGCGCCAGCAACTATTACGATTACAGCGTCTATGCCGAATTCGCCGACCGGTGCCGCGCCGCCGGGATCCTTCCCCTGTTCGGGCTGGAAACCATCGCCCTGCTGGAGGACTTAAGGGACGCCGGCATCAAGATCAATGACCCCGGCAACCCGGGAAAGCTCTATCTCTGTGGGAAGGGCGCCGGAAAGATCCAGGCGCCCGACTCGGCGACCCGGGTCCTGCTCGACACGGTCCGCCGGAATGACAGTGCCCGCATGAGCGCGATGATCTTCCGACTATCGGAGGTATGCGCTGCTGCGGGGATCGAGCTGGGGTTGTCCGAGTCGATCATTGTGGAGCGCATCGTGGCTCGGCACGGCTGTGCGCCGGAGTGGGTTTACCTGCAGGAGCGACACCTCGCTCAAGCCTTTCAAGAGGCGATCTTCGAGGCGCTCTCTGGAGCCGAACGGGCGGCGGCCCTGGAGCGACTCTTCGGATCTCCCGCGAAGCGTCCTGACGACGCAGTCGCGGTTCAAAACGATCTTCGGTCGCACCTGATGAAGGCCGGGAAGCCGGCGTTCGTCACCGAGACCTTCGTCGGCTTCGAGCACGCCTACCGACTGATCCTGGGCCTCGGGGCCATTCCGTGCTACCCCACGCTCGCCGACGGCGCCAACCCGATCTGCTCCTTCGAGGCATCGGTGGACGACCTGATCCGTTCGATTCGGGCCCGTGGCATCCACTGCGCGGAGCTCATCCCGATCCGCAACCGACCAGACGTGTTAACGGAGTACGTCTGCGCCTTGCGTCGCGCCGGGCTGGTGGTGACCGGAGGCACCGAGCACAACACGCTGGATCTCATCCCCCTGGAGCCGCGCTGCCTCGGCGGGGAAGCGGTCCCTGACGAGGTGCAGGCGATCTTCCTGGAAGGGGCGTGCGTGGTGGCGGCCCACCAGCAGCGCGTCGCTGAGGGGCGCCCCGGGTTCGTCGCCACCGACGGCGCGCTGAACCCCGACTACCCGACCGACGAAGCCCGCATCGCCGCCTTCGCCGCCGAGGGCGCTGCCCAGCTCCGCCTCTGACGCGAACCAGGGCCGGCTCCACCCACGGGACGACCGAGCCGCCCGGGGGCTCGACGCCATTCCGGATGTGTGGCTGTCTCGGATTCAGTCTGTCGACAGCCTGGATGAGTTGCAGGAGCTGAGCGATCTACTCATCCGGGCCGAGAGCTGGCCGGATATCCAGTATCCCGGGAGTCCCCCGATGGAGTTGGCGCCCGCGGCGGCGTTTGTGTTGTACGAGTGAATTGCAGTCGCGGTGGGCGCCGAGAGGTGTAGCCTCGTCGGGGTACCCGTCGGGGGCTTGCTTCGTGTCCGTCGGTCCGACGCAGACTTCAAGCGCGGCCCAGGAGTTGCAGCACAAGATCTGGCCGGTTGCTGCTGATGCCGTCGGGCCCCAGATCGATGGTGCGCTGAATGTCGGCCACGGCATCCGGGTTCCAGGCGCGGATGATCAGGCCATGCCGGTGCGCCTCGTCGATGAGTTCTCGAGTGTGATGCCGGAAGTGAATCCCCACGCCTTCCGCTCCGGCTGAGGCCGCGATGGTTGCCCAGCCCGGAGAGGGCTCCGAGAAGATGGCGCCCGTCCGCAGCGATGCGTCGATTGCTTTCACGGCGCGGATGCGGTCGAGATGGAAGCAAGTGAAGACCACGCGTTCCTGCATTCCTGCCTCCCTCACGGCTGCGACCGCCGCCGACTCGACGCCTTCGCCCTTGAGTTCACAGAGCAACTGAACGGGCTCGGGAAGGATGTGCAGGAGTTCCAAGAATGTGGGCGCCCGTTCACCCTTTCCCGCGTCCAGTGCCTGTAACTCCCTAAGCGTCAGGTCGCAGACCCGGCCGGTTCCACTGGTGGTGCGGTCGACTCGCTCGTCGTGCATCAGGATCAAGGCGCCGTCGCGCGTGAAACGGACGTCCGTCTCCACGTAGTCGCAACCCAGCTCAAAGGCACGGCGGAACCCTCGGAGCGTGTTCTCCGGCTCCAGCAGGGCACACCCCCGATGTCCGACAACCACCATCCTGGTTACCCGCGTGTCAGAACGGAGTCGAGGTTGAGCAGCGTGTTCGCGATGACGGTCCAGGCGGCGGCCTCGGCGGGCTCGATCCCCGCGGGGAGCGGACCGAGGGGGTCTGTGGCGACGGAACGTGCATCCTCGGCATGGCTCTGGAAGTGGGCGATCTGCTCTGCGAGGAGTCGTTCCAACTCCGTCACCTGACGCACCTCGGCGGGGCGACCCTGGACTAACCGCAGGGCAAACCGGATCCGATCCTGGGACGAAGCGCCTCCTTCGCGGAGCACGCGCCGGGCCAGCGCCTGCGCGGCCTCCACGTAGACCGGATCGTTCAGCGTCACAAGCGCCTGGAGCGGCGTGTTGGTCCGGGGTCGGCGCAAGGTGCACGACTCACGGCTCGGAGCATCGAACGTGGTCATGGAGGGGTAGGGCACGGTTCGTCGCCAGAACGTGTAGATTCCGCGACGATACCGATCTTCTCCCGTGCTGGTGGACCAGGTTCGCTGACCGTTGAAGGCCGCCTGCCAGAGGCCCGCCGGCTGGGGAGGGAAGACGCTGGGGCCACCGATCTTGCGACTGAGCACGCCTGCGATGGAGAGCGCCTGGTCGCGCACCATCTCTGCCTCGAGGCGAGGACGGTTCGCCCGCCAGAACAGCCGGTTGCGCGGATCCCGGGCGAGCCCGGCGGCATTCGCGGCGGATGTCTGGCAATAGGCCTCTGATGTAACCATCCGCTTCAGAAGGCGCTTGATGTCCCATCCGTCTTCCTGGAACTGTACGGCGAGGTAATCGAGCAGTTCCGGGTGTACCGGGAGGCTGCCCTGGGTGCCGAAGTCCTCCTCGGACTCCACGAGGCCGCTCCCGAAGAGCTGAGCCCAGAAGCGATTGACGGCGACGCGCGCGGTCAGCGGGTTCTCAGGGGAGACCAGCCATCGTGCGATGCCGAGCCGGTTCTCCGGGGCGTCTTTGGGGAACAGGTGGAACGCTGCCGGCACCGCAGGGGTGACCTCGGGGCCGGGATCCAGGAAGTTGCCTTTCACCAGGATGCGAGTCTTGCGCTGCTTGTCGCGGGGAAGTTCCTCGAGGATCGGCACGGTGGGCAGCGCGGGTCGGGACTTCTCCAGCGCCGCGATCTCGTCGGTCAACCGCTTTCGAGCGGCGGCGACCTGCGCGGCGCCGAGCAGGCTCTTCTTCTCAGCGACCTGTGCGTTGATCCGATCGATCTGGGACTGGATCTCCGCATTCGGCACGCTCAGGAGCGGCGCCTCATTCGGCTGGTCATTGTCGGCGGTTTGATTGAAGTACGCGTAAAGGGAGTAGTACTCCTTTTGCGAGATGGGATCGTACTTGTGGTTGTGGCACTTGGCGCAGCCGAAGGTGAGACCCATCCACACCTGCATCGTCGTATCGACCCGATCTTTGACGGCGGCAGAGCGGAATTCTTCGTCTTCGGTTCCGCCTTCCGTGTTGGTCATCGTATTACGATGAAACGCGGTGGCGATCTTCTGTTCGGCCGTGGCACCGGGCAGCAGGTCGCCCGCAAGTTGCTCGATGGTGAACTGGTCGTAGGGCAGGTTTCGGTTGAACGCCTCAATCACCCAGTCTCGGTACTTCCAGATCGTGCGGAGGGGATCGGAGCCGTAACCGGCGGAATCGGCGTATCGAGCGAGGTCCAGCCACATCCGCGCCCATCGCTCGCCATAGGCAGAGTCGGCGAGGAAGCGATCCACGGCCTTGTCATAGGCGTCCGGACTGGCGTCATGAACGAACGCATCGATTTCGGCAGGCGACGGCGGGATGCCGCGGAGATCCAGGCTGATGCGGCGGATCAGCGTGTAGCGATCGGCGCGCGCCGAGGGCTTGAGGCCGGCCTTCTTGAGACTGCGGAAGAGGAAGCGGTCGATTGGGCTCGCGGACCACCGGGGTTCCGACACGGGTGGAGGGGTCGGCCTCGAAGGGCGCAGCCAGGCCCAGTGCGCGGCATAGGGGGCGCCGGCGCGGATCCAATCCTTGAGAAGCTGTCGTTCGCCGGCGCTCAGAGTGAGGTTGCTGCTGGGCGGAGGCATTCGTCGGGCCTCGACCGGATCGGCGATGCGGTGCAGGATGAGGCTCTTGTCGGGGCTACCGGGGACGATGGGCGCCTGCTTGTTGCCCCGCCGACGCACCGCTTCTTCCCGGGTGTCGAGCCGGAGCGCCGCCAGCCGGTGCGACTCGTCCGCGCCGTGGCACTTGAAGCAATTCTTGGAGAGGATGGGTCGGATGTCGCGTAGATAGTCCGGCGCCGGTCGGGCCCCGGGGGCCTGTCCACGCGGCGCCGCACAGGCGCCGACGGCGGCCAGCATCGACAGCGACAACAGTACTGCTCTCTTCAAAACGAATTCCTCCGGCAGGCCTCATAGGGTCGGTCTCTACAGAGAATCCGTTGCGCTCATCCTCCGGCTTTTCCTCGGTGAGTGGAAGTTGACCGGGAGGTTTGCGATGGGAGCGGCGCCCGATTTTCGGGGCTCCCCGGCTTGCGGGTTGACGGGATGCACCGGGAGCCGCTAAAGTTCAGGCTGGGAAGCAGCAATCGATGGAACAGTATCCTTCAGTCGTGGGTTCACACCCACTTCATCAGTGGTGGTGGCGGCAGATCTGATCTCTGTCCGCCGAGCGCTGTGTTTCGTCAGATTTCGGGCCGAGGGCAGAGATGTCCCGGCCTTTTTCGCGCCGGGGTTTCAAACCCCGGCATTTTTGTTGGCTGAGTGGCGCCGATCAGTGGTGTCGGATGGGAGTGGGGAAGCATGTATCGACCCTCCTTGTCGGAATTTGAGGATCGAGCGGGGCGCGCGCCGACCGTCCCCGTCTATCGAGAGATCCTGGCGGACCTGGAGACGCCTGTCTCGGCGTTTTTGAAACTGGGCGGCGCGACCGAGGCGTTCCTGCTGGAGAGCGTTACCGGTGGGGAGCGAATCGGACGCTACTCCTTCATCGGCAGCAATCCGTTCCTGGTGGTGAAGACTCGGGGTCGCACGGTGGAGATGCACCGCCGCGGAGAACCGGTCGAGACGCGGGAGTTGGGTCCGGACGAGGATCCGCTCCATCTGATCAAGGGGTTGCTCGAAGAGAATCGGTGCGAGCGGGACCCGGATCTTCCGCCTTTTTGTGGCGGCGCCGTCGGTTATCTAGGCTACGACACGGTCCGTTTCTTCGAGCGTCTGCCGGAGATGAATCCGGATGACCGCGGGCTGCCGGACTGCTGCTTCGCGTTCACGGACACGCTGCTCATCTTCGATCACGTCCGGCACCACATCAAGGTGCTTGCGTTGGCCCGGGTGAGCGGAAACCCGGCGGCCGACTACGAGGCAGCCAAGGCGCGGATCGAGGCGGTGGTCGAGCGTCTGCGGGGACCCCTTCCCGAACTGCCGCTGGAGGGCAGCGATGAACCGATCCGGGTGACCTCCATCCCTTCCCGCGAGGAGCACCGGGAAGCCGTGCTGAAGGCGAAGGAGTACATTGCAGCGGGGGACATCATTCAGGTGGTGATTTCCCGGAGAATGCAGTGCGAGGTGAACGCCTCCGCCTTTTCCATCTACCGGGCGCTCAGATCGATCAACCCGAGCCCCTACATGTTCTTCCTGCAGTTCGATGACTGTCAGTTGATCGGCGCTTCTCCGGAGATTCTGGTGACGGCGCGGGATCGGCAGGTCGTGACGCGGCCCATCGCCGGCACCATCCGGCGCGGCAAGTCTCCCGCCGAGGATGCCGAACTGGAGGCGCAGTTGCTGTCCGACCCCAAGGAGCGCGCGGAACACGTGATGCTGGTGGATCTCCACCGCAACGACATCGGCAGAGTGTGTGAGTACGGCTCGGTCCACGTCGACCAGTTGATGGTGACGGAGAAGTACTCCCACGTGATCCACATCGTGAGCAATGTGGTCGGCACCCTGCGCGGGGATCGGGACAGCTACGATCTCATCCGCGCAACCTTCCCCGCAGGAACGCTTTCGGGCGCCCCGAAGAGCCGTGCGATGGAAATCATTGAGGAACTGGAGCCCGTTCGGCGGGGACCGTACGGCGGCGCGATCGGTTACTTCAGCTACAACGGCGACATGGACACCGCGATCACCTTGCGCACCATCGTGATGGTGGGGCAGACCGCCTACATCCAGGCCGGCGGCGGCATCGTCGCGGATAGCGACCCGGACGCCGAATTCCAGGAGACCGAGAGCAAGGCCCGCGCGATGGTGCGGGCCCTCGAAATGGCCGAGCGCGGGTTGGACTAGGAGACGCAGCGATGATTGTGATGATCGACAACTACGACACCTTCACCAATAACCTCGTGCAGTACCTCGGGGAGATGGGTCAGGAGCTGCGCGTGTACCGCAACGACGCGGTGACGGTGGAGCAGGTGGCCGAAATGGCGCCCGATCGGCTGATCCTCTCCCCGGGCCCCTGCACTCCGAACGAGGCGGGGATCTGCGTGCCGCTGATCCACCGGCTCGCTGGGGTCGTTCCAATCCTCGGCGTTTGCCTGGGGCACCAGTGCATCGGACAGGCGATGGGGGGCGAGATCGTGCGGGCCGGACGGTTGATGCACGGCAAGACCTCGCCCATCTTTCACCGCGGACAGGGGGTGTTCCGTGGCCTGCCGAGTCCGTTTCAGGGCACGCGCTACCACTCGCTCGTCATCCGCCGGGAGACGATGCCGGACTGCCTGGAGATCACGGCGGAGACCGAACTCGGCGAGGTCATGGGGGTTCGGCACCGGGAACTGGCGATCGAGGGCGTCCAATTTCATCCGGAGAGCATCCTGACGGAGCACGGGCGGGAACTGCTGCGGAATTTCGTTGTCGGATGAATGGGCCGCATCTTCGCCCGGTGGGTCACCGCACCCGACGCGGCGGCGAGGGGAAGAGTAGAATCTTCCGACGATCCTACCGATGAGTTCAAACCGACGAGTTCAAACCACGGAGCCGGAGCGCATGGTCGCCGCTAGAACCGCTTTTGTCCGAATAGGCCTCTCTCTGCTCTGCACCGCCTCGCTGGCCGTGGTGTGCCAGAGCAAAGATGAGCCGGCCTCGCTGGAGGTCTCGCCGCAGCAGTTGAAGCTGAAGCTCGGCGAGAGCAAGGCGCTGTCGAGCAAACTGAAGGGCCGGGAGGGCGCCGTGCAGTGGGCGCTCGATGGTGCGCGGTTGGGCAACGTTACGAGCAACGGTGTGTACCACGCGCCGACCCAGGCCACCACGCCCGCTACCGTGCGCGTCATCGCTACCGTCCCCGGGAAGCCGGAACTGAAGGCGGAGACCGTGGTCTTCCTGGAACCCGTTTCGGTCGAAGTGAAGCCGAGATCCGCGGAACTTCAGCTCAATCGCACGGTGCAGCTCTCGGCTAAGGTGGATGGCGCCGCCAACCAGCAGGTGATCTGGAGCATTCAGGGGGGGGCCGGCGCCGGCCAGATCACTCCGGGCGGACTCTTCACCGCGCCGCAGGTGTTTCAGACTCCGGGCACGGTGGTGGTCCAGGCCGCCTCGGCTGCGGATCCGTCCAAGACCGCGACCGCCACACTCCGCATCGAGCCTGTGTCGATCAGCATCTCCCCGACCGAAGTCCAGCTCAAACACGGCGACAACCGTAAGTTTGTCGCGAAGGTGAACGGCACGCCGCTCCCCGAGGTGCTCTGGAGCGTGGATGGTGAAAACCTTGGCTCTGTGTCGCCCCAGGGGGTTTACACGACTCCGCCCGCGATGACCACCCCGACGGTGGTGACCGTCATCGCGCGGGCTGCGGGGGATCCCTCCAAGCAGGCGATTGCCCGGGTTCGGGTGGAAGGCATCGAAGTTGTGACGGGTCAGCGAGCTCGCCAGGCGCCCCGCCCGCAGCGGAGAAGCCCCCTCGCCCGGATTGCGCGGACCGCGTACCGGATCACCACGCCGCGCGTCGTGAGACTATTCATGCCGTTCGATCCCGTCGACCTCTTCGTGAAGGGGCCGCGCTTCGAGGGGAAGACCGGGAAGCTCTATGTTCCGTTGGGGGCATCGCTGCCGCTGGAAGCCGCTGTGCTGAACACCAGCGATGACCGGACCGAATGGAAGCTGGAAGGCTCCTCTGTGGGAGACGTCTCGGAGGATGGGCTCTATCAGGCGCCGGAAAAGGCCGCTACGCCACAGGTCGTCCAGGTTCGGGTGACCAGTGCGGCGGACCCCAGCAAGTCGGCGCTTTTCACCCTCAACATCCCGGCGGTTGTGGTGCGGGCCGATGAGAAGAAGGAGAACAAGTGCCTCCTTCACGGCGTCGTTCAACTGGCCGCCACGGTTGAGAACACCGAGAATGACAAGATCGTGTGGAGCGTGGAAGGAGGCGATGCCTTCGGAGCTGTTTCAGCCACGGGACAGTACCGCTCGCCCTCGTCCATTTCGACGCCCGCGACCGTTCGCGTCCGTGCCGCCAGCGAGGCGGATCCTACGAAGTTCGCCCTCATCGCCGTGCAGATTCCAGCGGTCAGTCTGGATCTTTCACCCGACTCCACCGAGTTGAAACCGGGCGGGAGCGTGCGGTTCAAGGCTCGCGCTCGCGGCTCCGCCGCCGATGGAACCGCCGAGGTGGAGTGGAAGCTCACGCCTCCGATCGGCACGATCTCGCCGGATGGCGTGTATCAGGCGCCGGTGGACGGTGGCGCTCAAGTGGTGCAGGTCACCGCGTCGCTGAAAGGCGATCCGACGCGAACGGCGACCGCCAGCATCAAGCTCAAGGGCAAGTAGCCTATTTGAGAAGCCGCGACATGGCCCGATCGGCGAGCACCTTGCCGCCGGTCTGGCATGTCGCGCAGTAGTTGGTCTCGTTGTCGGCGTAGCGGATGCGGCGCACCGGCGCCCCGCAGACGGGACACGGCTGGTTGTAACGGCCGTGGACCGCAAAGTCGGGTCGAAATGCGGTGACGCCCTCCGGGAATCTCTCGCCGGCCTCCTCTCGAAGCCGCCGGACCCACTCCGCCAGTGTGTCGAGCGTCGCACGATGGAGGGCGCCGATCTGCTCGTCGGAGAGCCGCGATGTCAGGATCAGCGGTGAGAGGCGAGCTCGGTGGAGGATCTCGTCGGAGTAGGCGTTGCCGATGCCGCTGAAGAGATCGGGGTCGGTGAGGGCCCGCTTCACCGTGTGGTTTTCCCGGCGGAGAGCCTCCCCGAACTGCTCGTGAGTGGACTCCATGACCTCGAGCCCTTCGCGGCGAAACGTTTCCAGCCGACCGGGACCCTTCACCACGTGCAGTGATGCTCGCTTCTTCGTACCTGCCTCGGTGAGCGTGAGGCTGCCGGAGTCGAAATCGAACGCCGCGAGATTCACCTTCCCGCCGATCGTGGCGCCGGG
>SYKE01000096.1 GCA_005798285.1 Actinomycetota bacterium | reverse complement strand
GTAGGCGTAGAGGTACTTCTCGATCCGGCCGAGCACGGTTCCGGTCCCGGTCTTGCCGCGGTGCTCGATCGAGGCGAGGCGGCCCCAGGCGTCGTAGCCCGTCAGCGTGTCGGTCCCGTTGGGCAGGCTTTCTTTGAGGAGCGCGCCGGCGACGTCGAACTCGCGCCGCACTTCCTGGTTGAAGGGGTTGCGGCTGCGGTAGATCCGGCCCTTGCCGTCTTCATAGCTGTCCCAGCTTCCGCTGATGCCGCTTAAGGTGTCGCGGGTCCGCCAGGCGCCGGGGAGGGGCGTGTATTCTCGGGTGAGGGTCTTGCGCCCGCCGGAGCCGGCGATCTGGGTGATCCGGCTGAAGACGTCGTATTGGAGGTTGGTGGCGCCGGTCTCGTCGCTGATCTGGATCACACGGCCGAAGTCGTCGTACTGGAGGTCGACCGAACTCCCGGGCACTCCCTGGGGGCTGTTGGGATACTGAACGCCGGTGACGCGGCCGAGCGCGTCGGTGCTGCCGGTGGAATACACACATGGTCGCGATCAGGCTTTCCGGGCTCTCCATGGTGGCGAAGTACTCCTTGTGCAAGCTCGCTTCCCCTCGAAGCCCAGCGCCACGGGCCGGGCCGCCGTCCCGCAGGGCCTCTCCGTCGGCGCCGCTGCCAGATCCAGCCCGGAGCCTCGCCCCAGGACTTGTGGCGATGATCTCCGTCTTGCACCCGTCCCAGCGAACGCCACCACCCCGTCATCCCCACAGAAGTCGCATTGGGCGTACTCCTACTCCAGAGAGCGGGGATCCACTCGCAAGGACCAGGCGCGTCGCCCCGGGTGCTTCCGGGCTCTCCTGCCGGCCGGTCGACCTGGCGCGCTGCACCAGAACTGCTTGCGGCATCTGCGGCCCCGGATCCTCGGGTCAATCCCAGGGATGACGATGACCTGGGGGCGGGTCGGTTCAAACCGTCGGTACGTGCACGACGAAGGCGCCGAACGGTGAACACCGTCGACGTCGAGATCGCCATCGGGCTGTTGGCGCCCAGGCGGAGCCAGCCGGCACGGGATCCCGGCTGCCGTGTCGGTATCGCGAGCCAACGGCCCAACCTCAAACCAGCTCTGGTGCAACGTCCCAGGACTAGCGCGAACCATCTCCCTCCGCGTACCCACCCCTCATCGAGGTTTCGGAAGGCGGGCGCACCCAAGGGATGGATGGATGGGATAGTTGGGATGGATGGGATGGATGGATGGGGTGAAAGGGGAACCTTCGACCGGAACCGAACAGTTCTCACGCCGGCCGTCTGTGCGGTCCGGGAGTGAGGTACTCTGCTATGTCCGCCCGATCGTTCGTGCTGCTTGGGGCCGCGCTCTCTCTTGCCGCCGTTCTCCACGCTCCGGGAACGGGCGCCGAGAAGGGGTGGCGGAAGACGGTGATCGACCCGGTGTTCCGGGCGGAGGGCGCCGCCATCGCCGATTTCAACGGTGATGGTCGCATGGACATCCTCGCGGGGAGCCTCTGGTACGAGTCACCCACCTGGAAGCCGCACGCCATCCGGAAGCTCGGCGCCTTCAATCGGGCCACAGGCTACAGCGACTGTTTCCTCTGCTTCGCGCGCGATGTGAACGGCGATGCCTTCCCCGATGCCGTTCTCGTGGGATTTCCCGGCCAGGCCTCAGCCTGGTACCAGAACCCGGGACGCTCCGCCGGAGAGTGGAAGGAACATGTCATCACCGAGAGCGCCTGCAACGAGAGCCCGGTTCTCGCCGATGTCGACGGAGATCGCACACCGGAACTGGTGACCCCTCACGCCGAGAAACGGATGTGCGTGTACCGGATCCAGAACGGCGATTTCAAGAAGTTCGTGATCGGCGCCGACGATGACCCGGGCTGCAAGCGGTTCTCCCACGGCCTCGGCGTCGGCGATGTGAGCGGCGATGGTCGGCCGGACATTCTCTGCACGGACGGATACTACGAGGGCCGCCCCCTCAAGGATGGGGCGCTCTGGAAGTTCGTCCGCACCCCCATCGGGCCGGCCTGCGCACAGATGTACGTGGAGGACCTCGATCACGACAGCGACGGCGACGTGATCAGCAGCTCAGCGCACGGCATCGGAGTCTGGTGGCACGAGCAGATTTCCGGACCCGCCGGACCCCGGTTCCAGACTCACGTGATCGATGAGACGTTTTCCCAGAGCCACTCCATGATGCGGGCGGACCTGGACGGCGACGGTCGCCAGGACTACGTCACCGGCAAGCGCTTCTGGGCGCACGGCCCGAAGGGGGATGTGCTGCCGAACCATCCGTCCGTGCTGTACTCCTACAGCCCCGAGCGGGGTTCGGACGGCGATGTGCGCTGGACGCGACGCCTCATTGACGACGACTCCGGGGTCGGCACCGGCTTCCAGATCGGCGATGTGGATGGCGACGGACGTCCCGACATCGCCACCGCCAACAAGCGCGGCGTCTTTCTCTTTGTGCAGTCTCGCCCCGAACAAAACCGATGAGTCACTCTCCCGACGCAGGTTCATCCGGCACTCCCCAGAACGGGCTTCTGGCCGCCTGGCATCGCACGCCGCTCTACATCCGCATCCTCGGCGCGCTCATCCTGGGCGTCATCGTCGGTCGCGTGATGGGGCCTCAGGCCAAACCCTTCGAGATCCCCAGCAAGCTGATCCTGAGAATGCTCGGCGCGCTCGCGCCGCCCCTCATTCTCGTGGCGGTCATCCACGCCCTGATGACCGCCGAAATGAAGGGCCGGATGGCCGCCCGCCTCATGGGCCTGTTGGTGTTGAACACCCTGGTGGCGATTGTCATTGGCCTCTTCGTGGCGAACACCGTGCGACCCGGGCGCCTGTCCAACCTGAAGCCCACCGCCGCGAAGAGCGTGGGAGAAACCGCTCAGGGCGCCGAAGCGCAGGATGTCCTCGACATGCTGGAGGCCCATGGCTACAAGCCGGCCGCCGAGCGCGCGGCGACGGCGGAGATCGCCTCGCGCTTGAAGAGTGTGCGCGAGGTGCGTGGAATCAAACCGGAAGAGGCGGCCGCACATCTCCAGGTGCCGCCCGAAAAGCTCGCTGAAATCGAGGCGGGGACCACCTCCCCCACCGAGCTCCAGCTCGTATCGCTGGCCCGGCTCTACAAAACACCGGTGGCCCAGCTCATCGCCGCGCCCAAAGACATCCTCGCGCAGTTCCTCGACAACATCCCGGACAGTTTGCTGAAGCCGCTCGTCGACAACACCAAGGTGCTCGGTGTCATCTTCATCGCCGTGGCGTTCGGTATTGCGCTTCGGAAGGAGCGCAATACCGAAATTCGGACGGTGGAAGATCTCTTCCAGCTTGCCTTCCGCGCACTGCTGGGGGTGCTGCACTGGATCATCGATCTCGTGCCCCTTGGCGTCTTCGGAATTGTGGCGAGCATTGTGGGAGAAAAGGGCTTCGAGCCGTTCATCGGCTTGGGAGCCTTCATTCTGTCGGTGATGCTGGCACTGGCGCTCCAGGCTTCCTACTACCTGCTCCGGGTGAAGTTCGGAAGCTGGGTCTGCCCGCTCACGCTCCTCAAGGGCTGTCGAGACGCCCTGGTGATGGCGTTCTCAACCGCCAGTTCCACCGCCACCATGCCGCTGACCTACGAGTGCCTCCGCGAGCGGGTGAAGCTGCGCGAGGAGTCCGCGGGCATGGGAGCGCTCGTCGGCGCCAACTTCAACAACGACGGAACCGCCCTCTATGAAGCGATGTCCGCCCTCTTCATCTCGCAAATGCTGGGGATCGATCTGAGCCTGCCGCAGCAATTCATGGTGGTCATCACGTCCATTCTTGCATCGGTGGGCGCTGCGGGCATTCCCGAGGCCGGGCTGGTCACCATGACTCTGGTCTTCACCGCCGTGGGGCTGCCGCCGACCTACATCGCGCTGCTGCTGACGGTGGACTGGTTCCTGGATCGCTGCCGCACCGCCATCAACGTCATGGGCGATATGAACGTGAGCTGCATGCTGGACGGAAAGACGCCCGAGACGCCCGAGACGTCCACCACGTAGTCGAGGGATCGAGCTGCTGGGGTTGGGTCATCGCCACGAAGGAGTGTGCGGGTGCGATCTGTGTATGAGATGGACGCGAGCGTCCGCGATGAGGCCCAACGCCTGGCCATCATCCAGGGCGTGGTGGGCACCATCGGCGCCTGGATGGTGGGCGGGTGGTTTCTCAATTACTTTGCGATGGAGTTGGGCGCGAAGGGCGCCGCGATGGGGATTATTCTGGCGACCGGGAACATCGCCAGCATTCTGCGGGTGTTTGCCCCCGCATTCGTGAACCGCTCGGACAATCGAAAAGGGGTCTGGATCAAGGCGAACATCATTTCGCGCCTGTGGTCCATCGGCCTGCCGCTGCTGGCCTTCCCACAGCTCCGACCTCCCGGCATCGACCCCCTGGCGCTCCTGGTGATCATTCTGTGCGGCACGACCCTGGCGAATGCGATCGGCGATGTCGCCTGGCTCTCGTGGTACGCGGATATCGTGCCGGAGAGCACGTGGGGACGCTACTTCGCCCGCCGCAATTTCTACCTGGCCATCCCCATCGGCATCGTGCCGTTGGTCGGCGGCTGGGCGATGGATGCCTACACGGTCGCCCACCCGGACCAGAAGCTCACCAGCTACGCCGTCGTCTATGCGCTGGGCATCGGCTTCAATATCCTGCAGATGCTGCCGCTTTTGAAGGTGCCGAACCTGCCGCTTCGCGAGCGGCCCTACCAGGCGCCCATCCTCAGCGAGATCTGGAAGCCGTTTCGAGATCCGAACTTTCGACGCTATGCCCTCTTTCACTGCTGGTTGATGCTCGGAAGCGGCATCCCACAGGCGTCGTTTCAGCTCTACCTGAAGAACTATCTGGGGCTGGGATTGGTGTGGCCCGGCGCCTTTCAGCTCGTGAATCAAGTCTTCAGTATGTGGGGCTTCCGGCTGGCAGGTCCGCTCACCGATCGCTTCGGGAACAAGCCGATCATCATTCTCGGTCTCATCGGAGCCGCCACCGGTCCGTTCTTCTGGCTCCCCACCGAGCGCTCGAACTTCTACTGGATCTTCGCCGCGTACGTGGTCTGGGGATTCGGTTGGGCGGGGGTGAACCTGGGCCGGCAGAACCTGATGCTGCGGGTAGCGCCTCTGGAGAACAATGTCGCCTACATCGCAGCCGCGGAGGGCCTCGGCGGAGTCTGCCTCGCGTTGTTCCAGATCATCGGCGGCTTCTGGCTGGAGTCGCTCATCAAGGCCGACTGGACCTTCCACATGGCCGGCGTCGACTGGAACCC
Organism: Actinomycetota bacterium; assembly: GCA_005798285.1. Classification (GTDB taxonomy): domain Bacteria; phylum Armatimonadota; class SYMT01; order SYMT01; family SYMT01; genus F1-80-MAGs030. The sequence goes on along the minus strand of SYKE01000096.1, from coordinate 934 downwards.
CTACCACCTCTTCTTCTTGCTCTCATTCGTCGGCAGGAGTTCGGCGGCCATCTGGGTGTTTGGAATCCTGGAGCCCGGCTGCACCACCGTCAAGGAGATGCTCACCACGCTCAAGGGAGAACGCGCCGTCCGTGAGAGCGAGGTGAAACCCACCTGATCGCGAATCACCTCGCCCCCGGAGCGGCCCAGTGCTCTGGAGGCGATGATTAGATTCAGCGAAGCGTGGAGGAGTTGCCCGGGAGGTCGATTCTCGGCAGTCGGGATGGTCGCAGCGGGGGGCCTTTCGCCGACGAGTCGGCGAGACCGGACTGCGCAATGTGGTTCCGCAGGGCATTCAATCCGTGGCGCAGGAGGCTGCGAACTGTCGCTGGCTGCACTCCCATCCGCTCGGCGATGTCCTCGAACGAGCGCGCTTCGTAGTATCGGCCCACCACCACCTCGCGCTGCCGGGGCGGCAGGTGGGCGATGATCCGGGGCAACACCTCGAGCACCTGCTCGTTCAGCAAGCCCTGATCCCACTCCGCGCTCGGATCCAGACTCGAGCCCGGCATCTCCATGGTGCCGTTCTCGGCCTCCAGGCTCACCTCTCGACGCTGCCGCCGCCACTGGCTCCTCACCAGGGTGTAGACCGAAGTCGTGAGGTTGCGGACCAGGTAAGGCTTCAACGGAATGCCGCGCGTCGGATCGTAGGCGTCCAGCAGGGAGCTGAAAATGTAGTAAATCTCGCCTTCCAGGTCCTTGCGCGTTTCGGCATCGCTTCCGTACTGGCGGATCAGGCGCTTCACGAGGGGCTGGAACGGGTGCGATTCAAGTGATGGGTAACTGGCTATAAGTTGAGTCGAAATGGATGTTATTCCCTTGGAACCGCGGTCGTCTCTATGCGTATTGCAAGAGATCGGGCGCTCCAGTGGAGAGGCGATGTGCGCGAACCGCG
>SYKE01000095.1 GCA_005798285.1 Actinomycetota bacterium | reverse complement strand
GAAGGCCGTGACGCCGTAGATGATGCCGAAGTTGATCGTCTTCGCGTGGCTGCGCTGCTCGCGGGTCACCTCGTCGAGCGGAACGGCGAAGACACGTGAGGCGACCGCCTTGTGGATGTCCTCGTCGTTGTCGAAGGCGCGGACCAGCGCTTCATCCCGGCTCAAGTGCGCCAGCAGTCGGAGCTCAATCTGGGAGTAGTCGGCGCAGATGAGGAGGTGGCCGGGCGCCGCCGGAAACGCCTTTCGAATTTGACGCCCCACCTCACTGCGGATGGGGATGTTCTGCAGGTTCGGATTGTTGGAGGCCAGCCGTCCGGTTGCCGTCACCAGTTGATGGAAGGTCGAGTGGATGCGACCCGTATCAGGTTGAATGGCGGCGCGAAGGTTCCCAAGGTAGGTGCTGATGAGCTTGGCGAGCTGCCGGTACTCCAGGATGAGCCGGGGAATCCGGGTGAAGCCGAGCGTCGGATCTTCCATTGAGGCCAGCCGCTCGAGTTCCTCCGCATCCGTCGAAAAGCCGGTCTTGGTGCGCTTTCCGGGCGGAAAGTGAAGCCGCTCGAAGAGGACCTCCGCGAGTTGCTTCGGGGAATCGAGATGGAACGGATCACCGGCCAGTTCGAAGATGGCCTTCCTCAACTCCTCGACTCGCGCCTCAAGGCCCCTGCCCTGCCGGATCAACTCATCCGGATCGCAGAGGATGCCGTTCTGTTCCATCTCGGCGATGACGATGGAGAGCGGCGCCTCCACATCTCGCACCAGCGACAGCATCTCTGCGCCTTCCAGCAGCGGCTTCTGCGCCAGGTAGAGGCGTAAGGCGATGTCGGCGTCCTCGGCGGCATAGGGAACCAGTTGCTCCAGGGGCACGCGATCCATGCTCCCTTGCTCGGGACCGCTTCCGATGAGATCGGTGATGGGGATCATCCGGTACCGCAGCAACTTTTCCGCCAGGAGGTCGAGCTTGTTGTTGGCCGACGGATCCAGCAGTGCACCCGCGAGCATGCTGTCGAACTGAGCGCCCCTAAGTCGAACGCCGTGATTCATGAGCATTCGGGCGTCGAACTTCAGGTTGTGCCCACACTTGGGGACCGCCTCATCCTCCAGGATTGGACCCAGAATCGCGAGCGCCTGGGCTTCGTTGAGGTGGGTCTCTGGCTCGGGGGAAAGCACCGGAATATAGACCCCTTCGCCGGCTCGCCAGGAAAGGGAGAGGCCGCACAGGCGTGCGTCGCGCTGGAGCCCGGTGGTCTCGGTGTCGACGCTGAGCATCGGCGCCGACCTCAGGGCGGGCAGGATCGCTTCCAGCTCCGCGGCGGTTCGGATCGCTCGGTACGCGGCCCGCTCCGCTCCTGCGGCGGGCTGTGCGTGAGAGGTCAACCCCGCTCCGTCGGCAGCGGCGGTCCCCGCAGCGTCGGAGCCGAGATCGAGCCCCAGGGTCCCCGGCGTGACGTCGGCGGGAGCAGCCGGGGGAGCGGGCGCCCCCGAGTTCGCCGAGCCTGCGAGTCGCTGCACCTCCTGCTGGAATCGGTTGAAACCGAGCGCCCGGAAGAGCGGCAGCAGCAGTTCGGTTCGAGGGGGTCGAACGGTGGCGGCCGCCAGATCCAGAGGGAGTGAGGGGTCGTACCGAAGCGTCACCAGGGCACGGGAGAGCGGCAGCACGCCGCGCGCTTTCTCCAAATTCTCGCGGCGCTTGCCCTTGATCTCGTGGATGTGCTCGTAAATCCCCTCGAGCGTGTCGTACTGCTGCAGAAGCTGGGATGCGGTCTTCGGGCCGATCCCCTCCACACCCGGCACATTGTCCGCGGTATCGCCGGTCAGCGAGAGGTAGTCGATCACCTGTCGGGGAGAGATCCCCTTGTTCGCGAGGAGCGCCGCGACATCGATCTCCACGTCGGTGGTGTGGTCGAACAATGACACGCGATCACAGAGGAGCTGCTCCAGATCCTTATCTTTAGAAAGGATGCGGATCCTGATGTCGCCCAGCGCCGGATCGTCCAGCACGTTGCGGACCACCGTTGCGATCACATCATCCGCCTCCAGATCGTCCTTGCCGATGATCGGGAAGCCGAAGCCCTCCAGAAGCTCGAACACGCGGGGAATCTGAGGCGCCAGATCCTCCGGCATAGCCGGACGGTGACCCTTGTAGTCGGCGAACAGGTCATCTCGGAAGGTCTTGCCGGGAGTGTCCTTCGCTACGATCACGAAGTCTGGATCGAGCTGAGTGAGCAGCTTCAACACCATGGCGGTCATCCCGAACACGGCGTGGGTCGGCTCTCCGGTGACCGGACTGTTCATGCCCCCGCGGATGGCGTAAAACGCGCGAAAAATCTGCGCGAAGGCGTCGATGATATACAGGGTCCGCACGCTCGGTTCCTCTCAAAGAAGCAGGGACGCCAGTGCCTCGATCTCGGCGAAGCGGCGCTGCACAAGACACTCGCCGTAGTGCGCCAGCTCTCCGCGATGCGGGCGAGCCCAGGCGGCCCAGGCTCCCGTATCTCGCCAGCCGCGCACCTGCGCCGAGACCAGAGCCCGCTCAGCATGGATGAACCGCTCCAGCGTTTCCCGATCCCAGTGTGGCATATCCGCCGCCAGCGCGGCGAGTCGCTCCACAATGCGGGACGCGTAGCGGGCGCCCAATTCCGGCGAGGCTCCCCGAAAGATGGTGTCGGTTTTGCCGTAGTCGGGATCCCCATGAATGCGCTCGATTCGGACCAGATCCGGCTCCAGATGCCAGAGCAGCGACGTCTCTCCGATCCCCGCGTGATCGCCGAGGTAGCCCTCATCCTGGGCCAGCCAGTATTCCGGCGTGCCGAGCACGGGGATCTGGAGACGCTCCGACATGCGGGCCGCGGTTTCCCGCACCGTGATCTGCTGATTGTGACCGTAGTGGCCGGTGACCATGAGGATCGCCAGAAATCCCTGACGGTGGAACTCCAAGCAGAGCTTCTCCAGCCAGGGACGCAGCAGCAGATTCTCCCAGGAATGCTCGCCCTCCATCACCACCGTGGCCGGCCGATCTAAACCGCCCATTCCGCCATAGAGCGGCGGGTGCACCACGCCCCCGCCCGCGGATTGCGCGGCCCGAATGCAAAGGGCATGGGCCTTCAGCGAGTCGAGCCCCAGGGCGTTGTGCTCGCCGTGCCACTCTACCGTTCCGAGGGGCAAGAACGCTACCGGCAGCGCGGCCACCCGACTTCGATATTCAGCAGGCAGGAGGCGCTCCCAGCGGACCTCCACAGCGGAGTCGGGAGGCGGCTCGGTGCGAGTCTCGGACAGGGCAGGGGCTTGGGTTGGCTCGGACATGCGGAACAGTTCCCCCACCACCCTGCGCCACCCTCCGGTCCAACGTCACAGGCGCAGGGATCTGGCGCGGTCCTGCCGAATGGTGAGAAGAACAACGATCAGTGGAGATTTTCGCCCGATGAAACGCTCTCGTTTCCTGGCCTATGCTCTCACCGGCATCCTCGCCTGCTCCGGCGGGCTGGCGGTGTGGGCACAGCGCGGACGCCCGGCGCAGAACATGCAGACGGCCGCCAAGGCGTTCCTGGAGTCCCTCGACGCAGCTCAAAAGCAGAAGGCAGCGTTCGCCTTCGACTCGGATGAGCGCACCAACTACCACTTCACCCCCGTCAAGCGGCTGGGTCTCCCCCTCAAGGAGATGACCGAGCCCCAGCGGAAGGCCGCATTCACACTGCTCAGCGCCTCGCTCAGCGAGAAAGGCGTGCAGCGCGCCGCATCCGTGCGAGACCTGGAGAAGATCCTTCTCAGTCTGGAGATGGGCAAGGGACCGGTTCGCGATCCTGAGTTGTACTTCTTCAGTGTGTTCGGCGAACCGTCGGACACCGGCTCGTGGGGCTGGCGCTATGAGGGCCATCACTGTGCGCTCAACTGGACCGTGGTGAAGGGTCGCACCATCGTCGCGGCGCCGCAGTTCTATGGCACCAACCCTGCCGAAGTGCGCGTCGACGTACCCGGGGCGCCCGCTCGCGGCACACGGGTGCTCGCGGCCGAGGAAGACCTGGCTCGGGCGCTGCTCGGCGCCCTCACCGACGAGCAGAAGAAGACCGCCATCATCGACGTGAAGGCTCCGGCTGACATCATCTCCGGCGAGAAGCGCCAGGTGGCGATCCTCGAGGACAAGGGTCTCGCCTACTCCGATATGAACGCCGACCAGAAAAAGATGCTGGAGGCGATCATTCAGGAGTACGCCTCCAAGCAGCTCAACGCGGTTGCCCGACAGCGGGTGCAGAAGCTTCGTCAGGGCGGGCTCGACGCGGTGAAGTTTGCCTGGATGGGCAGCACCGAGAAAGGCCAGGGGCACTACTACCGCGTTCAGGGAGCCAGCTTCCTGATCGAGTACGACAACACTCAGGGCAACGCCAACCACGTCCATTCGGTGTGGCGCGAGTTCAACGGCGACTTCGGTCGCGACCTCCTCGCCGAGCACTACCGGGCCACCCCGCACCGCTACGTCGCAGCGCGGTAGTCCGCATCCGTCCAATCAGCCCGGGCCTCGGCAGAGATCCCGGGCTGACCTCCGCGAGCCGCCTGGTTCGCGTCCTCAGGCGTCGAATCCGACGCCTATCCCCGACTCTCCGACAAGGCCGGTCTCCATGGCGCTTCCTCTGATTTCTCGACTCACCGGACCGCTGATCACAACGGCGCTGCTCGCCTTGACGGCTTCCGCGGCCGAAGGACCTGCGGCTCTGGGTCCGGCGGAGTGGCCCACCCTCACCGCGGAGTCACGGCCATGGACCCGCTGGTGGTGGCTGGGCAGCACCGGCGACGAAAAGGAGATCACCCGCCAGTTGACGCTCTTTCGGCAGGCGGGCCTCGGTGGTGTGGAGATCAGCCCGATTTATGGGGCCACCGGCGCGGAGAGTCGCTACGTCCCCTTCCTCTCCGATCGCTGGCGGCAACTGTTCCACCACACGCTCAAGGAAGCGAGCCGGCTCGGGATGGGAGTCGATATGATCCAGGGCACCGGCTGGCCCTTTGGCGGGCCGTCCGTGACGCCCGAGGAAGCCGCCGCTCGGGTCGTGCTTGCCGAGGCCCCCCGGACCTCGGACGGAGGCTTCCGCCTGGCTTCCCCTTCCGACCGGCCGACACTGGCGATGGCGTACGGCCCCGGGGAGCAGGTGCGAGACATCACGACTTCGGTGCGCGACGGTCGAATTGAGTGGCGAGCGCCTGGTCCCGAGTGGCAGGTCTTCACCCTTCAGACCCGACTCACCGGTCAGAAGGTCAAGCGCGCTGGTCCCGGGGCGGATGGTCTGGTGTTGGACCACTTCGCCGAACCGCCGCTGGCGCGCTACATGGCGCGCTTCGACACGCTGATGTCTGAAATGCCCCGCGCAGGCGCCGGGCCCCGACTCCGGAGCATGTTCAACGACTCGTTCGAGGTGTTCGGCGCGAACTGGACGCCCCGGCTGTTCGAGGAATTCCAGGCCCGGCGCGCCTACGACCTGCGTGAACACCTCCACGAGTTGATGGGACAGGGTAACCCCGAGCGAAATTCCCGCGTGCTCGCCGACTACCGAGAAACGATGGCGGAGTTGCTGATGGATCGGTTCACGCGGCCATGGGGGATCTGGTCTCAACGGAACGGCGTACTCACCCGCAACCAGGCGCACGGCTCGCCCGCCAACCTGCTGGATCTCTACGCTGCGGTGGACATACCGGAGACGGAGCTCTTCGGTCCGGGCCGCCGCGTCGAGGGGATTCCCGACGATCCGGCCTCCGACGATCCGGCGCCCGCGGCGGACTGGCGAGATCTCATCGTCTGCAAGCTCGCCTCCTCGGCCTCGCACGTCACGGGAAAGCGCTGGGTCAGCTCCGAGTCCATGACCTGGCTCGGCGAACACTTCCGCACGCCCCTGGCCGATGTGAAGTCGCAGGTCGATTCTCTGTTGGCGGCCGGCGTCAATCACATGTTCTTCCACGGCACGCCGTTCTCGCCGGCCGATGCGCCGTGGCCCGGCTGGCTCTTTTACGCATCCACCGACTTCACGCCCACCAATCCGTGGTGGAGTCATTTGCCCGCGCTCACCACCTACATCGCGCGGAGTCAGGCGTTCTTGCAATCGGGCAAGCCCGACAACGAACTGCTGGTGTACTTCCCCATTCACGACCTGTACGCCACGGCGCCTCCCGGCCGGGAACTCCTCACCTACATCCGCGTACACAACACTCAGGAGTGGTTGGATCGAGATCAACCCGCATTCGGCCGATCCATCCAATCGCTCTGGGAGCACGGCTACGGCTTCGACTTCGTGTCCGATACCCAGCTTTCCAACGACATCCAGAGCTCCAATGGAATTCTGGACGCCCACGGAGCGGCCTACCGAGCGATCCTGGTGGTCGGAAGCCGCCGGATGCCGGAAGCGACGTGGAAGCGACTTCTCAAGCTCGCAAGTTCCGGCGCCCGCGTGGCGATCCTCGGCAGCCTCCCGGCCGATGTTCCGGGCCTCAAGGATGCCGGGATTCGGCGTGCCCTGAGGCTTCAGGCCATCGAGATGCTCGGTGAGCCCACCCTTCTCCCCGGAGGCGTCAAGAGCTATCGGGTGGGCAGTGGTCGAATCCTGAACGGCGACGATCAGGAAGCGCTTCTGGCCTCGGTCGATGTTCGGCGTGAGATCGCGGCAGGACTGGGGATCCACCTTGTGCGCCGCCGCGATGCGCTCGGGCCGTTCTACTTCGTGGCAAACCGCTCCTCGCGCGTCGTGGATGCGCCCATCCACCTGGCGAGTATGGGCCGAGCGGCGGTCTCTTTCGATGCCCTCACCGGAAAAGTCCGGCGGGTGGGGCTCCGCCGCGGCAAGCAGGGTGTGGAAGTCGATCTACGGCTCCTGCCGGGAGAGAGCCGCATCGTGCGCCTGTTGGATCAAGAACGCGGATTACCTGCCCTGTCTCGACCGGAAACCACGGGAGAGGCCCACTCTCTTTCGGGTGAGTGGCGCCTGGAGTTCCTGGAAGGAGGACCCGGGCGCCCCGGCCTGCAGCGAACCGAACGGTTGATGAGCTGGACCGAGTTGCCCGGCGCAGAGAAAGAGGCCCGCGCCGCCTTCTCCGGCTCGGTGCGATACCGATTGAACTTCGAGCGCCCGAAGGGGAAGGCAAACCGCTGGGTGCTGGATCTGGGGCGCGTCCGAAACAGCGCGCGAGTCCGGCTGAACGGAGCGGAGATCGGCGTCTGCCTCTTCCCTCCCTATCGGGTGGAAGTGCCCGGGACGGCGCTCCGGGATGCAGACAACCTGCTGGAGGTTGAGGTGATCAACTTGATGGCCAACCGGATCGCGGCCATGGATCGGGCCCGGATCGATTGGAAGAAGTTCTACTTCGTGAACCTTCAGTATCGACCCTTCGACGCGGCCGCGTGGAAGCCGGCCCCGTCCGGTTTGCTGGGACCAGTAACCCTTTCCTCGCTGCTTGCCGCGCCCCGAAGCAGCGGACCTCCCGCGCGAGAGGCTCAACCGGAGGAGCCATAGGGACATGGACGACTCATCGACAACAACCGGCCCGAGCAAACGGCCGCGACGATTACCGCTTCCCAAGCCCCGCTGGGACATCACCTGGAAGGAAGCGGTGACTCGACTGCTGGATCCCTGCCTCGAGCTCCTCTTCCCCGCGATGCACGCCTCAATCGACTGGTCGGCGCCGCCGGTGATGCTCGACAAGGAGCTTCGTTCCCTGCATCGCCGGGAGCATGGTCACCCGGGTAAGTTGAATCTGGTAGACGTCCTCACGCGGGTGAAGCTGCGCGACGTCAGAGATCGGACGCTCCTGATCCACATCGAGGTGCAGAACTCCTACGAAGCCGGGTTTGCGAAACGCATCCACCGCTACAACTCGGGGCTGTTCTTCATCCACGGCGAGTATGTCGCGTCGCTGGTCGTGTTGGCGGACGACAACCCGAACTGGCGACCCTCATCCAGCGTCTTCGACTATCCGGATGACGGAGAGATCAGTTGCCGTTTTCCCGTGGCGAAGCTCACGGATTGGTTGGACCGAATCGAGGAGCTCGAGAAGAGCAACAACCCGTTCGCACTGTTCGTGCGAGCGTGCCTGCTTGCGCTGCAGAGCAACAGAGATCCCGAAGCCCGTCTCCACTGGAAGGTCTACCTGCTGAAGCTCCTGGTGACCAAACCCTGGACCGGAGATCTCCCTCAGTTGATGTACCGATTCTTGGATGTCATCATGGTACTGCCCGACCGGCTTCAGGCTGCGTTTGAGACTCGTGCGGAAGAGGTGGAAACCATGAGCCCCCGAGAGTTTCTCTGTCCAACCGAAATCCGAGCCATCCGGAAGGGACGTGCGGAAGGACGTGCGGAAGGACGTGCGGAAGGACGTGCGGAAGGACGTGCGGAAGGACGTGCGGAAGGACGTACGGAAGGACGTGCGGAGGGCATGATCCAGTCTATGATCCTCATTTACGCGCCCCGGCTCGGGCAACCCGACGATGCCGTGATGTCCCGTCTCGCTGCGGTGGAGGACGTGAATGAGGCTTACGGCCTCGTTCGTCGCGCTGAGACCATCGAGAGCTGGTCCGAACTGTTTCCGGAACCATGAGCCCCCGAGAGTTTCTCTGTCCAACCGAAATCCGAGCCATCCGGAAGGGACGTGCGGAAGGACGCGCAGAGGGACGTGCGGAAGGACGCGCAGAGGGACGTGCGGAAGGTACCGTGCAGGCCATGGTTTTAATTTACTCTTCTCGCCTCGGTCGACCGGACGAAGCCGTGTTATCCCGTCTCGCTGCGGTGAAAGACGTGCGTGAGGCTGATGGCCTCGTTCATCGCGCTGAGACAATCCAGAGCTGGTCCGAGCTGTTTACGGCGCCATGAGTCTCCAATGAAGGTGATCGAGATCGAGACCCGGTACGAAGCGGCGCCGGCGCGGGAGCGGCCGATCCGGGACGCTCTGCAAGTGCTGGATGGCGGCGGCTCGTTCCGACTCACCATCCGCACCGACTCGGGCCTCATTGGGGAGGCGTCATCCTTCTTCGGAAGAGTTCGGGGTTCCGCTCCCGTGTTAAAGGCGCTCGTCGATCAAATCCTGGCGCCGCTTGTCCTGGGACAAAACCCTCTCGATGTCAGGGCCATCCACGAAGCCCTGCTGCGCGAGACCGAGTATCAGGGTTCCTCGGGCCTCACGATGTTCGGAATCTCTGCGATCGACACGGCGCTCTGGGACTTGGTGGGGAAGGCAGCCAACCTCCCGTGCCATCAACTCTGGGGCGCCCGAACGGATCGCGTGCCCGCCTATGCGATGGTGGCATGGCTGAACTTCAGCCTGGAAGAGTTGAAGCCGATCTGCGATCGCGCCTTGCGGCAGGGCTTTCGTGCGGTGAAGGTCAAGGTCGGCTGCCCGAGCGTGGACGAGGACATCGCACGGATCGAGACCGTCCGCTCCGTCGTCGGCCGTGACGCGGAGATCATGGTCGACGCAAATCAGGTGCACACCGTCGCCGAGGCGATCCGTCGCGGGCGGGTCTATGAGGATCTGGGCTGCCTCTGGTATGAGGAGCCGATCCCGGCCCACAACTACTCCGGCTACGGCGAACTCTGCGCCGCACTCGACATCCCCATCGCCACCGGAGAGAATCTGTATGGCAAGGAAGAGTTCGCGGAGCTCTTTCGGAACCGAGGCGTCGATATCGTGCAGCCGGACCTCCGTCGGGCCGGGGGACCGACTGAGGTGATGGCCGTGGCACAAATGGCCGCTGCCTGCGGCATTCCGTGGGCCTCGCACGGCGGTGGACCGGTGATGCTCAGCCTGCTTTGCAGCATGCCGGGAGCGGCCTGGCTGGAGACCGGCTTCGTCGAAGGCGGCCGCCCCACCCTGCTAGATGGCTTTGCTCTGGCGCCGCGGGGCCCAGGCTTCGCCTGGGAATAGGGGAAGGGATCGGATGAGCAACACCGGGGCGCTGGAGGGGGGCTGTCTCTGCGGGGCCGTGAAGTACCGGGTGGAGCTGCCGGTGAAGTGGTGCGCCCACTGCCATTGCCGAGTCTGCCGGAGGGCCCACGGCGCCGGGTTTGTGACCTGGTTCGGGGTGGACCGTCCCGCGTTTCATCTGCACCGAGGCGAGGATGCGCTGCGGTGGCGTGCCAGTTCCCCGGAGGCAGAAAGAGCCTTCTGCTCGGAGTGCGGCACGCCGCTGTTCTTCCGCTCGGAGCGCTGGCCCGGCGAGATTCACGTGGCGGTGGGAACCGTGGATGAGCCTGCTGCGCTGCTCCCCGCCGTGAATGTCTTCACGGACGACGCCATCCCCTGGAACTATGCGCTCCACACGCTGCCTACCCTGGGCGGACCTTCCGGAATTGAGCCTGTCTCGAAGCCGCAATCTTAACACCCGCGCTCCACAGTGCGACCGAGGCGCGCCTCCTTCGGTATAATAGGATTGGAAAGCGGCGCTGGAGCCACCATCTCCGTTCTGGGGTGGACGAAGCATCCAGAGTGAAGGCCGTGGGAGTTTTGGCCCGATGCTGAACGTCTTCAACGTGATCGAGAAGCCCGCCGTCGACCTGACGCCCCGGGCGGTCGCCAAAGTCAAGGAAATCATCCAGCAGCAAGGACAGGATGGCGCCGGTTTGCGCATCTTTATCCAGGGCGGCGGATGCTCCGGCTTCAAGTACGGCATGCAGCTCGACACCGAGCCCGCATCCGATGACACCATCGTCGACTTCGACGGACTCAAGATCTACGTCGACTCGATGAGCCTTCCCTACCTTGAGGGCGCCAACGTGGACTACGTGGACGATGCGCTTTTGGGTCAGGGCTTCAAGGTTGAGAACCCGAACGCCTCCTCGAGCTGTGGTTGTGGGCAGTCGTTCAAGGCTGGTTAGACGGGGTCCGAAGCTGTTTTGAAAGAGGCCGCCTCACCGAACGGTGGGGCGGCCTCTTTGTCGTAAGGCGGGGTTCGAAGGCGGCGTGTGCGCAGTGCTATGCTGTTACGGGCGCGTCGCGCTCTCCCTCAATCCAGACCTCGCCGTCCTTCCAAACTTCCCTCTTCCAGATCGGCACCCGCTCTTTGAGCGTGTCGATCGCGTAGCGGCACGCCTCGAAGGCATCGGCTCGATGGGCGCACGCCGCTACCACGAGAACGCTGCTTTCCCCCACCTCGAGCCGACCCACCCGATGCTGGATGGCCATGCGGCAGTTCCACCGCTCGACGGCCTCCTCGCCGATCTTCCGAAGCTGACGCTCCGCCATCGGCCGGTAGGCATCGTATTCGAGGTAGTCCACCTCACGACCCCGATTGTGGTTGCGGACATTCCCGCTGAAGGTCACCACGGCGCCCATCTCGGGTCGCTCCACGCGGGCCTCCAGCGCAGCCGGATCCAGCACGGCGTCGGTGACTTCCACGAAGACGGCATCACTCATCGCGTAGGGTCATCCTTCTCGCTAACCGCCGCTCACCGGCGGGATGAAACTCACTTCGTCCCCGTCGCACACCGGGTCATCCCACCGGGCATACTCCAGGTTGCGGGCCGGACGGCAGATCTCCGGGATCCACGCCAGCACGGGGTAGAGCCGGCAGAGCTCGGCCGCGGCGTCGCGCAGGACCGCCCCCGTCGCGAGATCGAGCACCACCTCTCGGGCGCCGCTTTGAGTGGCGGCCCGGCCAAACAACTCCACCCGTACTTGAATCACGTCGATTACTCCCGGCACGGTCGAAGTATACCACTCCCGCTCACACCTCCCGGATGCCGAGTCTGAAGGGGATGCGGTGCAGGAAGCGAGTTCTTCTCACGGGCGCGAGCGGTTCGCCAACCAGAATTGATTCTTCCCTGGCCCGATGCATGTAGACTTAAGGGCTGCACCGGGGACGAGGGGAGACTGACAGATGGGTTCGGCGTACGAGGCTCTGAACACGCGATTACGGGATGTTCACAACCTGGGGATGGCGGGAGCGGTTCTGGATTGGGATCAGCAATGTTACATGCCGCCGGGCGGCGTGGCGGCGCGGGCGGATCAGAAGGCGACTCTTTCCAAACTCTCTCACGAGCTCTTTATCTCCGATGAGACCGGTCGCCTGCTGGCGCAGGCCGAAGCCGACGGCGGCGAGACCGAAGACGATCAGGCCATCCTGCGGGTGGTGCGGCGAGACTACGACAAGGCCACCCGCCTCCCAACCGCCCTGGTGGAGGAGAAGACCCGGGTCACCTCGCTGGCTCAGGAGGAGTGGGCCGCCGCTCGGCAAGCCGATGACTACGGTCGCTTCGCCCCCTGGCTCGAGCGCATCCTGGATCTCTGCCGCCGAGAGGCCGAGGCGCTCGGGTATGCCGACCGACTCTACGACGCGCTGCTGGATCTCTATGAACCCGGGATGACATGCGCTCAGATTGATCCCATCTTCGGGGAACTGCGGTCGGAACTCATCCCGTTCTCGCAAGCGCTATTCGCTCGAGCCGATTGCGTGGACGGATCGTGCCTCACCCGCGACTATGAGATCGATGTGCAGAACGCCTACACCGTCGATCTCCTGAAGAACTGCGGCTACGATTTTCGCCGCGGGCGTCAGGACAAGGCGGTCCATCCGTTCTGCACCCACTTCTCCAAGAACGACGTCCGCATCACCACCCGATTCGACAAGAACTACCTACCCAGTTCCGTCTTCGCCTCGATGCACGAGATGGGTCACGCCTTCTACGAGATGGGCCTGGCCGACCACCTCGAGGGTACGCCGGCTTCAGGGGGAGCCTCGCTCGGACTGCACGAGAGCCAAAGCCGGCTTTGGGAGAACATGGTCGGTCGATCAATCGAGTTCTGGAAGAAGCGCTACACCGGGCTCCAGTCGACGTTCCCCGCTTCCCTCGGAGACATCTCGCTCGAAGGCTTCTACAAGGCTATCAACCGCGTCGCGCCGACCCTCATCCGCGTGGAAGCCGACGAAGTCACGTACACGCTCCACATCATCCTGCGCTACGAGATGGAGATCGAACTCCTGGAGGGCAAGCTCTCCGTCGCGGATGCGCCGGAAGCATGGAACGCCCGAATGCAAGAGTTGATGGGCGTGACGCCACCCAACCACCGCGAGGGGATCCTCCAGGACGTGCACTGGTCGATCGGCATTCTGGGTTACTTCCCCACCTATTCGCTGGGAAGTGTGCTTTCGGCGCAGATCTACGACGCCGCCCTCCGCGAGATCCCCGATCTGCCGCAGCGGATTGAGGATGGGGACTGTGCATCCCTCCTCAATTGGCTGGTTGAGAATGTCCATCGCCACGGCCGGAAGTACCTGCCCGGCGAGGTGATTGAACGAGCCACGGGCTCGCAGCTCCAGACGGCGCCGTATCTCCGCTACCTGAAGAGCAAGTTCGGCGCTATCTACGGGGTGTAGTTCCCCCGAGTCGCGGGAAGCGCTTCGGACCGATCGCGGCGCTTCCCGGCTCGACGTGCTTCACGCCGCGTAGACGACTCGACCACCCACCACTGTCGCAACCACCGGGATGCTCTCAATCTCATTCGGCGCCACGGTTTCCGGATCTACTGCAAGCGCGACAAAGTCAGCATGTTGTCCCGGCTCCAGGGCGCCCGTGCCCGCAGGCGAGCCGAGCAGTCGATAGCTGCCTTCGCTGAAGATCCTCAAGGCCTGCCGCAGCGGAATCGCCTCCTGGGGCGACCAATCGGGGCGTGTGACCATCTGGCAGATGGCCGCGAGGGCAACCATGCTCTCCACAGGGCAGTCGGTGCTCCCCGCCAGGCCGATTCCAGCTTCATGGAGGGTGCGGAAGGCATAGCAGCCTGCCACACGCTCAGGGCCAAGCCGATCCGGTGACCAGGAGTCGCTGCGAGCGAACTGCGGCTGCACCGCAGCCGTGATTCCGAGAGTCCTCATCCGTTCGACCAACCGGGCATTCACCACGGACGCATGTTCGATCCGAAACGGGAAGCGCGATGCCGATGGATCGGCGGATCGAAGGGCTTCCGAAGCTTCCATCGCGTCAACGGTAACTTCCATCGCTCGATCTCCGATGGCGTGGATGCAGACCTGAAACCCGCGCTCGACGATGCGGCGAACTCGGGCGGACAACTCCTCGGGCGTGTAAATCAGCTCCCCGACCACTCCCGGCGCATCCGAGTAGGCCTCCAGCATCGCCGCGGTGCGGGCGCCGAGTGAGCCGTCGCTAAAGAGTTTGATCGCCCCATAGCGCAGCCACGCATCTCCGAAGCCGGTCTGGATCCCCGAGGCGTGCAGCGCGTCCAGCATGGCGTAGGGCGGCTGCATCACCACTCGCACCGGCAGCGGCCCCACAGCTCGGAGACGCACCAGCGCCCGCATCTCGTGGGCATGCGCCATCAGCGAGTGCACACCCACGAAGCCGTGCGCCGCCGCATCCCGGCAGGCCCACTCGGCCGCAGCGCGCCACTCCGGCTCGCTCGGCTTGGGAACAGCGTCGTAGACCGCCCCCATCCGCTCTTCCGTCACCACCCCCGGCGGAAAGCCGTCTTCGTGATGGTTCGGGAGCCCTGCCTGCTCCAGCGCCATCCGGTTCGCCACCATCGCATGCCCGCAAACGCGCGTGATCCGAACGGGTCGATCCTTGCAAATGGCGTCGAGATCCGCCTGTTCGGGCCAACGACCCTCTTCCAGCAACTCCTGATCAAAACCGCGCCCCAGGACCCAGCGTCCGTCGCCTGTCCCGAATCCACCGGTGCGAAGATGGGCTTCCAGCCGCCGTCGGATCTCCGAGAGCGACGAGGCGCCCCTCAGATCCGCCTCTCGGGCTCGCATGATTCCGTAGGAGACCAGGTGGCAATGGGCGTCGACTGGGCCTGGTATGACCGTCGTTCCACCGAGATCAAGGATCTCGTCCGCAGCAGGCACGGCGCCCCGCCCGCTGGAAACGATTTTGCCCTGTCTCGCAAGAAGCCACTCCGCATCCTCATTGCCGCGGTGGGGAAGGATGAAGCGGGCATTCACGAAGAGCGTGTCGCGCATGGAGACTCCTCGCAGAAACCTTTAGGAGAAAGGGGAGGAAAAGCACCTCGGGTGCGGCAAAATGGCCTTCGGTTCGCGAGGGACAATTCTATCAGAGCCGGGAACAGCAGGACGGTCGAAGATCGACTCATTAGTGGTTGTGGTTAGAACCGTCGCATTTATAAGCATTACCTACTAGTCTGATTAGGAGAATCTATTGGGAACGGACCACCAGGGCATGGTAGGATCGGCGCGGAAAGGACGGAGCAGCATGCAGACGCGGTACTCGGCCGACGAGACCCCAACCAACACTCCCCAACACCACTCCGAACCCGACCACGCGCATCAGATCGGCATACCGCCATGGCAGTATAAAGCCGACGGCCCCCTTCTCACCGTGCAGGAAGAGATCGACCTCACCACCCGCATTCACGGTGGGGACGAGCGGGCCCGTGAGCGGATGATCGA
Organism: Actinomycetota bacterium; assembly: GCA_005798285.1. GTDB lineage: Bacteria > Armatimonadota > SYMT01 > SYMT01 > SYMT01 > F1-80-MAGs030. Next base: position 12,219 of record SYKE01000095.1, on the reverse strand, counting down.
AGGCAACCTGCGCCTGGTGGTGAGCATCGCTCGCCATTACAACTGCCGGGGGATGACGTTCGAGGATGTCGTGCAAGAGGGCATCCTGGGTTTGATGTCCGCGATCAACAAGTTTGATCCCACCAAGGGATTTCGCTTCAGCACCTACGCCACCTACTGGATCCGCCAGGCTATCGTTCGAGCCATAGAGAAGCAGAGCCGCATGATCCGGCTCCCCACGTATGCCTATCACGCTGTGGGCAAGCTCGAACGAAGCAGTATGCAACTCTCGGACAAGCTGGGTCGACAGCCCACTTCCGAAGAGTTGGCGATCGAAACCACCCTCTCCGTCAACACGGTCAACGCTCTTCTCCAGAGCATTCAGGAGCCTGTCTCTCTCGACGTGCTTCTTGGCGAGGCCGAGGACTACACCCTTGGCGATCTCCAGTTGGATGCCGAAGCTCAGGACCCGGAAGATCAGGCGCTGCAGGCGGCGGATCGGGAGCATCTAGCCCGAATTCTCGGGGTGTTGAAGCCGAAAGAGCGCACCGTCATCGAGAACCGATATGGCCTGCGCGATGGCCGGGTTCATAGCTTGAAAGAGCTGTCCAAGGAGTTGAATATGTCTCGTGAGGGCATCCGCCATATCGAGACGCGTGCACTCCGAAAACTTCGGCACGCCGTCGGCGTCAACTGATCGAGCCTTGCTCGCCCAAAAGGGGGTCCCTTCTCCATGTGAGTTCGGGACCCCGTTTGTTGAGGGCCCGCAACCCGGCAGGCCCACTCAACTTCCGTTGAGGTTGACAACGGCACTCGCTCGCTTGACCTCTCACCTCCGAACTCGATCCAGGGCTACATCGGCGGCATACTCACAGATGTCGATCGACGAGATCGCTGCGGAACTCCGCAGGCTCGCGGAGAAACCGGCGGAGAGCCGGCCGGAACTGCGGCATTTTATCGAGCCCGCGAGGGGTCCGCAGACCTCGCTGTAATCGCTGCCTGCAGAGAGAGCGGAGAATTCGGGCGAGATCTGGCGCGCAATTCAGAACGTTTGCAGTCAAATCACGCGTCGGCAGGTGGCTTGTGCCGCCCGGAAGCGAGCTCAAGATCAGGAAGGTACCGGCTAACCGCGGCGACCCAGATGCGCGTTCCGGGCAACCCCCTCCGACAAAGGGCAGCAGTCCCAACTCCCACGCGAAAAGGCCCCCACTCCGGATGGAGAGGGGGCCTCTTGTATTGAGCAGCGCAGCCGATTGAGGCTCGCTCGTGGGGCGCCTAGAACACGCCGCGAGTGCGGAGCTTCAAGGTGACCTTCTTGAACCGAGCCGTCGGCTCAATGACCACTTCAACCAGGGCCCCGGTGAGGTTCGGATTGATCGCCCGCACCTGGATCCGAGTCGCGGGAACGTTCGGGAACTTCAGCGTCAGCGTTCGGCGCGTGGCAACGTTTGCCGCCAGCACCTGACCGCCGATCTCAAGCCGCACCGTCGTTCCGTCCAGCAGTCGCCGGGCATGTGCGTCGGCTCCCGAGATCGTCACCTGTAGATTGCCGTACTGGAAGTCTCGGAGGTTGATGCCCCCTGCTTTCAGTACGAGGTCTCCCGCCAGGAACGTGATCAACGTCGGGCCGGTGATCCGGACGTTGGTGGCGATGGCGGCGTCCGCGGCAAGGATGTTGTCAATGAGGTACTCACCCTGCTTGGAGGTCGTCGCAATGCCCAGAACCACGCCCGTCCGGTCCAGAAGCTCGACCGTGGCATCGGGAACCCCGGTGCCGTCCGCTCGGAGCACCCGTCCGGTCAGATTGGCCGTGCGGACATCGAGCACGACATCGATGAGAGCAAGCTCTCCCGAGGCTACATCGAACTCGGTGGAGAACGGCTCAAATCCCGAGGCTCGGACGACCAGCGTGTTTGTACCGACCCGAACGTCTTCCACAAGGAAGCCGCCGAATTCATCGGTTGTAACCGGGGTTGCCGAGGCGCCGTCGTTGCGGATGACCTCGACCGAGGCGCCGCTGATGGCATTGCCGAACTTGTCGGTGACGCTTCCGGCAACCGCTCCAGACGGAGCTTCCTGTACGTCAACCAGAACCGTGTCGGTCGAGGATGCGCCCTGCTGATCCGTAACGGTCAAACGGAAGGTGAGGGTTGCCGCCGAGAAGACCAGCGGTGCGGTAAAGGTGGGAGCATCGGTATCCGCTCCCGTCAGGGGCGCTGGGGGACCTCCGGTCTGCACCCAGGCAAAGCTCAGGTTAGCGCCGTCTTCCGGATCGAAGGAACCGGATCCGTCGAGCGTGACTTGCTGGAGCTCGGAAACCTGCTGATCGGCGCCTGCGTCTGCCGCGGGCGAGGAGTTGCCGGCAAGACCCAGATCGATCTCCACCCCAAACACGTCGGCGACCAGATTCTGATCGTTCGGCGCGAGGGTGTCGGAGTTGGAGTTGAACGCCAGGAAGAGACCATCTCCCGAGAGCGCAGCGTTCGAAGAGTCGAGATTCCCTTCGGCCCCGCCGACGGAAACGCTCATCCGATCCGTACTGGCCGCCGCCGTGTCGTGGAGGAAGATGTCTCCGAAGTTGTTGGCGTCCAGCGGAGCGAAGTTCGTGGCTTCGGAGTAGAAGGCGACGAAGCGCCCGTCATCCGAAACAGAGGGCCGGCCACCGAGGGGTCCCTGCGACGGAAGTCCCAGGCCGCTGTCGTCATCGCCCTCGCTGCCGTCGGACGCACGACTCACACAGACGACAGTGGTGCCGCCCGCTTCATCGAGAACACCGTTGCCATCGGCGTCGCGATCGTGAAGGAACACGTCGGCCGAACTGTTGGCGTCGTCGGAGACCAGGTTGGTCGCACGGGAGACATACGCGACAAAGCGGCCGTCCGCGCTGATGGACGGCAAAATGCTGTTGTCGTCGCCGATCGTGTCGGCATCGTTCTTACTTACCAGAACCGTGATGCCGGATGTGGTGTCCCGAACGAAGATGTCCGACCGGCCGTTCGCGTCGCCCGACACCAGGTTGGTGGCGGTGGACTGGAAGGCGACATACCGACCGTTCGCGGAGATGGACGGGTTCGCGGAATCGCCGTCACCCTGGGTTCCATCGGTAGCGACACTGATGCGGCTGATGCCGGTCACGCGGATGGAGCGGGGACCGCTGCCCGTGTTCGGAATGGTCAGACCCTGAAGGAAGATGTCGGACCGCGCATTGGTGTCGCCGCCGACGAGGCTGGACGCGACGGATTGGAAGGCGACAAACCCACCGTTCCGGCTGATCGCAGCGTTGCTGCTGTTGCCGTTCCCCACACCGCCGGCGGCATCGACGCTGACGGCGATGGTCTCGCCGCGCCGATCACGAACGTAGACGTCGCGTGCCCGGTTGAAGTCTGCGACGTTGATGAGGTTGGTCGCATCCGTCTCGAAGGCGACGAACCGCCCGTCATCACTGATGCTGGGTTGACCACTATCCCCATTTGCCTGCAGGCGGTACTGGAAGAAGGTGGACGCGGATGTGCTCACCCGCTCGACCCCACCTGTCGTCCGATCCCGCACGAAAATGTCGACCTTGGCATTGGTATCGGACGTCACCAGATTGTTCGATCCGGAGGCGAACGCCACATACCGGCCATTGCCGCCTAAACCGATCGCGCCGACACTGGCGCCGTTCCCCTCAGCTCCTGTGGGGTTCGTAAACGTACGCGGACCCACGCTCAAGCGCGTGATGCTCAGCGGGACCGCCGCGGACGCCACCCAGGCGGCTGCAAGCAGCAATAATCCGCTGAGTACTGGGACGCGCGACGACGAAAAGCGCGAAGTCACAACCTGCCTCCGTTCAACCACCGTTCTGCACCCCTATTCCCCGGGCGTCGCGCCGACTCCTTCCGGAAAGAGTCCCGCGAACTGAGCCGTCCCCGTTTGATCGTGGATTAGACGACAAACAAGCCTGTGAAGTTTGCCACCCCCGCCCTTTCTTGTGTCGTCCCGCCCTGCAGGGGCAAAACTCATCGGCAAGAATGAAAGGGGGGCCTCTTGGGGAACGGATCGATTCGTTCCCGTAACACCATGTCGGTTGTCGCAGCGGAACGCCTGGACTGTCTACTCGCGGTGGCGCGCGTGGTGAACTCGAGCTTGGAGCTGGACGAGGTGCTCCGCCTGCTCCTGGAGCAGGCGCGCACCCAGTTGCAGGCGGAAAGCGGTTCGGTGCTGCTCCTGGAGCGCACTGAGTTCCGCCTGAAGGTCGTGGCGGCGGATGGTCCGCGTTCGGAACTGAGTCTGGGTCGCTTTCAGGCGGTGGGCGACGGCATCGCGGGCTGGGTGGCGGAGCATTGTGAGCCGCTCCTGCTCCACGGCGCTCCGAGTGATCCCCGGTTTCGGCGTTTAAGAGCGCGCCGCGATGTGCGGGATGCCCTCTGCGTTCCCCTGATTTCGGATTCCGATCTGCTAGGCGTCATCTGCCTCAGCAACCGACGCTCGGAATCTCCGTTCTCCCTGGATGATCTTTCGCTACTCATCGGCATCGCCAACCAGGCGTCCCTCGCGATTCGAAACGCCCTCAGCTATGAGGAGGTCACCCGACAGCGCGGCACCGTGGAGCGCTTGCTGCGGGAGGTGACCCGCGCGCAGGAAGAGGAACGCGGCCGCATTGCACTGCTCCTGCACGACGGTCCCGCTCAGACTCTCTTTGCCGCCCTCCGGAATCTGGAGGCCGCGCGCGTGGCGGCCGGCCCAGGTGTGGGCGAGATCGCCCTTCAGCATCTGAGCGCCATCGAGCACACCATTCGAGCCGCGATCGATGAAACGCGCGGCGTGATGATCGACCTGCGACCGCTTGCGCTCGACGAAATCGGCCTGCTGCCGGCTCTCAGGAGCTATGCCGAACGATTCGAGCGCCGCACCGGAATCCGAGCCGGCGTGCGACGGATCGGAAGGGATCGCCCACTGCCCCCCGTTCTGGCCGCCGCGCTCTACCGCGTGGCTCAGGAGTCGCTGACCAACGTGTGGAAGCACGCCGCCGCCACCGAGACCGAGGTCATCCTGGAGCTGGCGGAGGATTCGTGCCTGCTTGAGATCCACGACAACGGTCGTGGATTTCACTGCGAAGATTTAGCGCTCGGAGCGGCCGACAGTTTCGGCCTTCAATCGCTAAAGGATCGCACAGCCCTCATGGGCGGTGAGTTTCAGATCGCGAGTCGGCCGGGCGCCGGCACCCGGGTTCGAGTGTCCGTACCCCTGGCGCCGGTTCCGGACCCCCCTGGAGTACTGGTATGAGCGAAGTTCCCGTGTCGGACCCGCGCCCGAACATCCGCCTGATGATTGCGGATGATCATCAGTTGGTCCGAGAGGGCCTCACCCGGCTCCTGGGAATGGAAGCCGACATTCAGGTGACCTCCTCGGTTGCTTCCGGGGAAGAACTGCTGGAGGCGGTTCGGAACGACCTGCCCGATGTGGTGCTGGTGGACGTCCGGATGCCGGGCATGGGCGGCATCGCCACCGTGCGGGAGATCTCCGCGCGCTGGCCCCAATTGGGGGTGGTGCTCCTCACGATGCATGACGAGGATGAGTACGTTTTTCAGGGAATCTCCGCCGGTGCGCGGGCATACCTGGTGAAAGACTGCAGCCACGCCGAGCTGCTGCAGGCGCTTCGGCTCGTCGCCCGGGGCGGAGCCTACCTCCCCTCAACCAAACTCGGCAAGCTGATGCAGCAGTTTCGGAAGGATGCGGGTGCGCCGGCCCCCCCTCCGCCCGCGCCGCCTTCTCCCGCGGTCGGTGGTCGCACGGACCATCCGCTCTCACGCCGGGAGATGGATGTGCTGGCGCACGTGGTGCGGGGGTTGAGCAACAAGCAGATCGCGCGGGAGCTCAGTATTGACGAGACGACCGTAAAGACCCACCTGCACCGCATCTTCGAAAAGCTGCGGGTCTCGGATCGCACTCAGGCCGCGATTCTGGCGCTCAACAGCGGCTGGTTTCCGATGGCTCCCCGATAGATCCCTCGGAACGGGTCGCCTTTGTCGACGACCCTCTGCATTCCGTCTATCATCTCCCGCAGTGACGGCGGCCTTATGTGAACAGCGCTGGGAACGGCGCGCCCTCATTGAGCGTCGGTCGCTCGGGCCGCCCCTTATAGGGGTACACCAGGCCCATGTTGTCGATGCCGAGCTGGTGCAGAATCGTCGCGTGGAGGTCGTGCACGTGAAGCGGATCCTTCACGGCGCGCAAACCCAGTTCGTCGGTCTCACCCACCGTCTGACCGCCCCGAATGCCGCCGCCCGCCATCCACATGGTGAAGCCGGTGGGGTTGTGATCTCGACCGTCGCCCTTCTCGGACATGGGGGTTCGCCCAAACTCTCCGCCCCACACCACCAGGGTTTCATCCAGCAGCCCCCGCTGCTTGAGATCCCGCAGCAAACCTGCAACCGGTAGATCCATGGCGCGACAGAGTTCCCGGTGGTTCTTCTCGATCCCGGTGTGGGCGTCCCACTTGCTGCCGGCGCCGTGGTAGAGCTGGACAAATCGAACGCCGCGCTCCACCAGCCGACGCGACAGCAGGCACAGACGTCCGAACGTCGCTGTTTCCTTCTGCTCCATGCCGTAGAGCCGGCGAGTGGCTTCCGACTCCAACGTCAGATCCACGGCGTCCGGCGCCTCCGCCTGCATCCGAAACGCCAGTTCGTAACCAGCTATGCGGGCTTCGAGCTCAGTCTGCTCGGGGTGATCTCCCGCGAAGCTCCGGTTCAGATCGCGGATGTAGTCCAGCTTTCCCCTCTGGCGGGTGTCGGAGACTCCCTCCGGCGTATTGAGGTTCGGAATCGGCTCCACTCCACCCTGAATCCGAATGCCCTGGTAGGCCGCCGGCATGAAGCCCGCGCTCCAGTTGCGAGGGCCGTTCACCACCGAGGTCGTGGTGTCTTGCATCACCACGTAGGCCGGCAGGCTCTGGTTCTCACTTCCCAGTCCGTAGCTCACCCAGGCTCCGAGCGACGGTCGCCCGCCCAGGATCGAGCCGGTGTTCATCTGGCAAACCCCGGAGGAGTGGTTGATGCCCTCGGCCCAACAGGAGCGCACCACCGCGACGTCGTCGATCTGAGTCGCGATGTTCGGGAGGAGTTCCGAGACCCACAGCCCACTCTTCCCGTGCTGCTTCCAGGTCCGCGGCGCCGCCAGCAAGGGGGAGCGCGCCTCGCCCATGGCGGTGATCACTTCGCCGAAACTCTCCGGAAGCGGTTGGCCGGCGAGCTTATTCAGCAGCGGCTTCGGATCGAAGGTGTCGATGTGCGACGGACCCCCCTCCATGAAGAGGAAGATCACGCTCTTCGCCCGCGCCGGGAGACGCGGGGTCTTCGGCGCCACGGGGTTGAGCGAGCGGCTGCTCCCGGAGGCGCCCTGTGCGGCTGCTTCTTGCTCCAACAGAGACGTCAGGGCAAGGGCGCCGAATCCGCCTCCCGCGCGACGGAGAAAGTCGCGGCGGGAGGTGGTCAGCTCGATGTGGGGCCGGTGGGTTCGCATGGGGGTCAGTTCACGTAAAGAAACTCATTGGAGTTGAGGAGCACATGGCAAAAGTCGGCCAGTGCCGCGCGCCGGGGCTCGATGATCGTCCGAGCCTTCGAGGCGGGCCGGACCGTCAATCCGTTTCCGCTCGAGTCGCCGAACACGTCCGGCCGGGACTCGAAGCGCCAGAACCCGACGGTGCCCGCATTCTTCGCATCGGAATTGAGAAGCAGGTCGGCGAGCGGGAGCGCCCCGTTGGAGAGTCGGATGTCGTCCATCAGGCCGTCGAAGAGCGCGTTCATCTCGCCGGAGCGTCCTCCGAGCGTGAGCGGCTGGCCGTTCGCCTCTGGCCCTTCGATCGCTTCAATCGTGTGGGACACGGTGGCGGAGCGCATCGGCTCGTCGTCGTTCGCGAGGTCCTTCACGAAGAAGGTGACGCTGCCCGGCGTCCCGCCCTCCGCGAAACGGACCGCGGCGGCGACGTAGTACGGCTTGTTGATGACCAGTGTGTGGTCCGAGAACAACGCCGCCTCGCCCACTCCGCCTCCCGCCTTCTTGCCAACAAGCTGCATCACCAGGGTCTGCGGTTTCCGGCGCGATTGCTTCCCGGTGATGCCGAAGCCCCAGCCGGGACTCTTCGTGTCGCCGTTCCACCGTGCCGCAATCGTACGCACGGCGCCCGTCTCGTAGACCGATCGGGGAAGCACGTAGGCCTCGATCGTGAAATCGCCGCGGGGGAATCGAGGGTCCGCATCCACCTGCAGACGGCTCTGCGGCCCCTCCGGCGACATGAGCGCCGCCTGACCGTCACGGGGCGGAATTCGATCGTGCAGGAACCCCGCGCCCGCGGCGGCGAGCTGCTCCGGCCGGATTCGCGTGGGCTGCTCGGCGAGGAATTTCAGTCCGGCGGCGAGCTCATTCGGCCGCGGCGGACGCCCGTACAGCAGGTGATACGCCCGGGTGACCTGAGCCGCCGGATCGGAGCCCGCTTCCCGCTCCAGACGGGCCGCAAGCGCCTCTGACCTGAGCAGCAGGGTCTGGCTGTTCACCAGCAGCAGCGCCTGCACGGGCGTGGTGGTGGTATCCCGCGATGAGGCGCTGGTGAAGAACTGCGGCAGATCAAAGACATCGAGCAGGGGATCGCGCGTGTTCCGCATGAAGCGGGTGTAAATGGTGCGTCGCGGCTCGTTGGACGGCACGCCCGGCCCGCCCGACTGCGGATTCAGCTCACCCGTGACCGCCAGGACCGAGTCGCGAATCTGCTCCGCTTCCAGGCGCCGAACGCTGCCCCGCCACAGCCAGCGGTTCTCCGGATCTCGCTGTCGGTAGGCGATGGCCATCGGGCTCCGAGTCGACTGGCGGTAGGTGGCGGATGTGACGATCAGGCGGTGGAGCTTCTTCAAAGACCACGGCGCGCCACCGCTGGGCGATGCGAGCCAGCGGGCCAGGTGATCGAGCAGTTCCGGATGCGACGGCGGCTCGCCCAGTGTCCCGAAGTCGCTGGCGTTCGCCGCGAGGCCGCGCCCGAAGTGATATTGCCAGACTCGATTCGCGATGACGCGCGCCGTGAGCGGGTTCTCCGGACGCGTCAGCCAGCGGGCAAGCTCCGAGCGGCGACCGGTGGACGACGCGAGGGGCGGGACCTTGAGCTCGCGAGGATCCAGCACCGTCAGAAAGCCGGGGGCGACCGGCTCCTTCCCCTTCTTGGGAATGAGCACCGGCGGAGCGCCCTTGCCTGCATCCGTCGCCGCAAACACAGCGGGGAGCGGATCGGGTTTGTCGGCATCGAACTGAGCGAGCCGGCGGCGAAGCTCCAACCACTTCTCCTTGGCGGCGCCCTTGAACCGGGTCTCGAGGTGATCGTACTCGTAAGTGACCTGACGATAGGCGAGTTCCGCAAGCTGATGCTCGAGGGGCAGTCGCTGCGCCACCGGCTTCAGGATCATCGCCTGAATGTCCGGCGGGAAGCGGGTAATCGCCTCATGGGCGCCCTTCTCGCGCAGCGGCGCCTCGAGTTCGGCCAGCTCAGCCCGGATCCCCGCCGTCTTCGCTTCCCACGCCGCCATTTGCCGCCGATGCGCCTCACGCTCGGCCGGGGTCGCCGTGTCGAGATCATCGCGAGGCAGGATGGGCGCGAAGAACGCCTGCAGACGGAAGTAGTCCTTCTGCAGAATCGGATCGAACTTGTGATCGTGGCAGCGGGCGCACTGCACGCCGAGGCCGAGGAAGACATCGCCCGTGGTATCGGTGAGATCGTTCAGGATGGTGGTCCACTGCCCGCGCACGTCGCGGTTGTTCCACTCATAGATCCAGTGTCGCAGGTAGCCCGTCGCCACCAGTGCCTCGGGATCGCCGGGGAAGAGTTCATCGCCGGCGAGTTGCTCCTGAACAAATCGGTCGTAGGGCTTGTCCTGATTGAAGGCCCGGATCACGTAGTCTCGATAGCGCCAGGAATGGGGTCGGTACTCGTCGGCGCGGTAGCCGTCGGAATCGGCGTAACGCACCAGATCCAACTAGTGGCGCGCCCAACGTTCCCCAAAACGGGGATTCTCCAGCAGGCGATCCACCAGTTTCTCGTAGGCGTCGGCGGAGGGATCGGCGACATACGCTTCCACCTCTTCGGGGGTGGGAGGAAGGCCGTGCAAGTCGAAGGTCAACCGCCGGATCAACGCCCGGCGATCCGCTTCGGGGGCCGGGGTGAGCCGCTCGGACTTCAACTTTTGCCAGACGAACGCATCGACGGCGTTTCGAGACCAACCTCCATCCGAGATGCGCGGCGGTGGCGCCAGAGGACGGATGGGTCGAAACGCCCAGTGATCCGCGCCCGCTCGCTTGCGGACCTGACCGGTCTGCCGCGAACCAGTCGCCGCCGCCTTCACCGCCGGCGCCTCGGGCCAGGGAGCGCCCTGCCGCACCCACTCGGCAAGCACACCGATCTCGGCGTCGGAGAGACGCCCGCCGGGAGGCATTCTGGGGCCCTCGTGACGCACCGCGCGCAGCAGCAGGCTCTGGTCCGGCTTCTCCGGCGTCACGAGACGCGCCCCACCGGCGCCCAAATCAAATGCGGCCCGCGAATCCAGGCGCAGCCCGCCCGATTGCCGGGCAGCGCCGTGGCAGGCGAAGCAGCGCTCCGCGAGGAGCGGCCGCACCCGGGTTTCAAAAAACTTCGCCTGCTGCGGCGTCGGCGCCGCCGGGGTTGCCGGTGGATCACTCGCGCCCGAGGCGAGCGCCGCAATCGCGGAAGCTCCCAGCGTCAGCGCCATTCCGAGCGCGACCACCAGTCGACCGCTTCCGGGCATTCCCGGCTCCTGTTTGAGCATCACCGCTTCAACTCCCCCGTCGCCACGGATCCCTCCGGCGCGGCAAGCTCCCACGAGGCCGGCGTCCGAAGCCGACCCAGTCGGGGCGCGCACACTTGCATCCCTCTCAGGAAGTGTTCAGAGGAGCGCCCCCTGCCCGTCCCACGGCAAGGCCAGTGACACTTGAAGCGACACCCCAAACCAGCTTCCGTTTCACCGAACGTGGATCGCAATCCTCACTCCGATCTCCCAGCGGCTCGCCCGCCGGGCCTGTGACGACGGCGGGGCCTTCTGGGGCGATGCCTCAAGGCTGGGATGCGGTTGCGCCGTTGGTTGGCGAGTCAGGCGCAGGGGTTCGTATCTGACGGCACGGCGCATCCGCCGGGCTCCCGGGCGCGAAGGATGACGGGCCCCGTACCAATAATATGGTTGGAGAAGAGCGCTGTCCGTGAAGGACTGCCTTCTTCTCCGCCCGTGTACGCCAAGGTTCCGTCCCAGATGAACTATTCCGATCTATTCACGCTCAACCCCATCGAGTCGGTCATCAAGATTGAGCAGGCGAACCAGAAGCAGGCGGCTCGGACCCTTGTTGCGTCCTTCGTCATCACGCCGTCGTTGGGAGAGGCGATCCGGGAGGTCGCGCGGCCCCAGCTCGATTTCGACAGCAGCGTCGAGGGCAAGGGGATCTTCGTCGTCGGGAACTACGGCACCGGCAAGAGCCACGTGATGAGCGTGCTTTCGCTCATTGCCGAGGATACCGCGTATCTGACCCATCTCAACGACGCGGAGTGGCGGGAGCGCTTTCGGCCGATCGCGGGCCGGTACAGCGTTCAGCGGACGGAGCTCGGCGGTACGCTGATGGGCTTCTACGACATCGTGACCCATGAACTCGGGGCGCTGGCTCGCAAGGAGGGGATAGAGTTCACCTTCAAGTCGCAGACCCAGAGCATCAATGTGAAGTCCGAGTTTCAGCGGTTCATGGCGGCCTTTGAAGAGAAGCGGCCCGACCGTGGCGTCCTCTTCTTGATCGATGAGTTGCTGGAGTACCTGCGGTCTCGGTCCGACGATCAGCTCCTCGGGGATCTACCGGTGCTGCGCGCACTCGGGGAGTTCTGCCATGGGTCCCGCTTCGTCTTCATGGCCGGGGTCCAGCAGAAGCTGTTCAGCGATCGGCGGTTTAACCATCTGGCGGAGGATGTGAACCGCGTCGGGCAGCGCTACTACGACTTCGTGATCGACGACCGCAGCGTCGGGCAGCTCATTGAGTGTTACCTCTTCAAGAAGACCGAGGTCCAGCGCGACCAGATTCGGGAGCTGCTCACGGCCCAGTGCAAGCTCTATGAGGTGGTGGCGCCGGAGCTCGAGCAGTTCGTGGCCCTGTTTCCAGCCCACCCGAGGTTCATTGCCGAGTTTCAACGCGTCTACGTGGTGGAGCGACGCGAAATCCTGACCATCT
>SYKE01000094.1 GCA_005798285.1 Actinomycetota bacterium | reverse complement strand
GTGCGGATGTAGTCCTGGCTCAACGTATCCAGAAACGCGGCGCGGGTCATGCGGGCCAGGAGCGCGGCGGGCCGGGTCCCCAGCGCGATGGCGGGCAGCAGCAGGTGCCACCATTGACCTTCATAGGTGACCGGAAACCACTTGAGGCGCAGCGAAAACACCAGCACCAGCAGCGGCAGCACCACAAACGCCGGGACCGAGACCCCCGTGAGCGCAATCGTGGTGGCGAGGCGATCCACCCAGGTCCCCTTCTTCCAGGCGGCGAGCGCCCCGAGCGGCGCCCCGATGAGCAGCGCGAAGACGGCGGCCATCAGGGCGAGGCGGACGGTGATCGGATAGCGCTGGACCAGTGTCGGACCCACCGGCTGCCGATCCCGGTAAGAGATGCCGAGGTCGCCGCGGACGAAGCCCGAGATCCACCGTCCATACTGCACCGGCAGAGGCTGATCGAGCCCGAACTCCTTCTTCAGCCGCGCCACCGAGGCCGGATCCGCGCGCTGGCCCAGCAGCACTTCCACCGGCCCACCCGGCGCCAGCGCGCCGAGCAGGAAGGTGATGACCGACAGCAACCACAGGGTCGCTGCCGCCAGAAGCAGCCGCTGAGCCAGAAAGCGAATCACGGGATGACCGAAACCCTGGACGACGCTACGGGGTCAACTCGGTGCGCTTGTGGGGCAGGTGGCCGAGCAGCATGTCTTCCACGCCCTTCAGGCGCGGCGACCAGAGCTCGACATCCTTCTGGAAGTAGATGGGCACCCACGGCGCATCCGCGACGGCGATCGCCTCGGCCTTGCGGTAGGTCTCCATGCGCTTCTTCGCGTCCTGCATCACGTCGGCCTGCTCGGAGAGGCGGTCGTATTCCGGGTTGGAGTAGCCGAGGCTGTTCTGCTGAGCCTTGCTGTGCAGCATCGTCGAAACGAAGTTCTGAGGATCCAGGTAGTCCGCCATCCAGCGGAGGAAGTAGCAGGGCATCTCGCCCCGCGCCCGTCGGGTGAGGAACGTGGCCCACTCGGTTTCATCCAGCTCCACCTGGATGCCGAGGTTCTCCTGAAGCTGACCCGCGATGGCGACGGCGGTGTTCTTGATGTCGTCGACGCTGGCGCGGAAGCTGAGCTTGAACGGCGGGAAGCCCTTGCCCTCGGGGAAACCGGCTTCGGTGAGGAGCTGTTTGGCTCTGGCCGGATCGAACGGCAGGCCCTTGAAGTTCGGATCGTAGCCCGGCACACCGAAGGGGATGATCCCCTCCGCCTGGCGGGGCAGGCCCTGATGCACGGAGGCGATGATCTTCGACTTGTCGATCGCGTGGGCGAAGGCCTGGCGCACCCGCCGATCCTTGAAGGGCGGGAAGGCGTTCTGATTCAGGGCGAGGTAGTAGACCGCCGGACGCTCGAAGGTTTTGAGGAGCGGCTGGAACTTCGCGTTGTCCTTGTCGGCGCGATAGGTCTGCATACTCACATCGGAGAGGTCCAGTTCGCCCGCCTCGAACTTGTCGTGCCGGGTCTGATTGTCGAGGACGATGCGGCGCTCCATCCGGGCGAGCTTCGGCGCGCCGCCCCAGTAATCGGCGTTGCCGCTGAGAATGATGCGGTCGCCCTTGCGATACTCGGTGAGCTTGAAGGCGCCGGTGCCGATCATGCTGGCGTCGGTCACGGCGCCGCCGGTCTTCTCGATCTCTTCCTTGCATGCGGCATACGCGGTGGGATAGGTGAGCTTCGCCAGGAAGAACGACTTCGGCGCGTCGATGGTGAGCCGCAGGGTGTGATCGTCGACCACCTCGACGCCCTTGATGGAGGTCGCCTTGCCGTCGTGGAATTCGGTGGCCCCGACCAGATCGTTGAGATAGGTCATCGACACCGTGGAGGGCTTCGGCGCCAGCTTCGGATCGAGCGAGCGCTGGATGCTGAAGGCGAAGTCGGCGGCGGTGACTTCGCGCCCGTTGTGAAACTTCGCGCCTTTTCTCAGATGAAAGGTGTAAGTCTTGCCGCCGTTAGAGACGTCCCACTTCTCCGCGAGGCATGGAACGAGCTCATTTTTCTCGTTCCACTGCAAGAGGCCCTCATAGACCTGCATCAGCAGCTCGATGGTCGGACCATCTTCCACCTGCGCCGGATCGAGGGTGGTGGGCTCCGCGAACTGCGGCAGCCGCAGCGTACCCGCATCGGCCTGCGAGGATGTGCCGCCGGACCCCGCGGGCCCGGAGCCGCCGCCGGATCCGGCCGAATCGCCGGAGCCGCCGCAGCCCGCCAAACCCGCCGTCAGGACAGCCAGACCCCAGCCCAGCAGACAACGACGCAGCCCGTCGGTGTGGTGATTCATCCCGGCGCTTCTCCCAAGACATGCGGCGGGGAGACTCCCCAGAATGCCGCGGTTCGCCTCATGATAGCACAGGGTCGAACAGCTACCTGAGCCAGCCCTCGCGGGGGAACAGACGCTCTCGCAGGCGGCCCCGCGCCGTGTGCAGCCGCTTCTTCACGGTGCTGATCGGCACCTCCAGCTCCACCCCGATTTGCGCGTAGGAGAGCCCCCGCATGAAGAGGTGGAGCGTCGCCTGCTCGTGCGCGGGAAGCTCACGAATGGCGCGCCAGGTCGCCAGCTCGAACTCGCTGGACAGGGCGCACTGTTCCGGTCCCGGCTCACGCGCCGCCATCTCCAGCGCCGCATCCAGCGGCAGCGTGGAAAGCCGCGCCTTCCGCACGCGTCGAACACACCGGCGAAAGAGAATCTGCCGAAACCACCCTCCGAACGCGGCAGGCTCCTTCAGGGAGGGCAGATTCACATAGGCTTCCAGGAACGCCTCCTGCGCCACATCCTGCACCTGATCCCGATCCCTCAGGTACCCGGCGGCGGCGCTGTAGGCCATGCCCCGATACCGACGCACCAGCCGCGCAAACGCCTGCTCATCTCCCCGCTGCGCTTCCGTCACCCACCGAGACAGCTCTTCCGTGGCATACATGGCACTCATCGCACCCCTCCATCGAGGCCCTCGCCGCACTCATCCCGCGCTTTCGCGTCCGCCGCCCCCTTCGGAGCGCCCCAACCGCGCCCTCGAACCGGCATGGTGAATAAGTGCAAACTTAAGTACTCTATGTTACCACCGTTCCGAAAAACTGCCCCCCGACTCCCCTCGATCCCTCGAGAATCGGGCAGGCGGATGGACCGAAGGTCGAGAACGTTTGCTGCGAGGGGGTTCGACCATCCCGCTATGATTCGGCTGCTCGGCAATCGGAAAACGCTCTGCAACGGCCTCTCCCGGCGCGACCTGCTGCACCTGGGCGGGTTGGGCGCCTTCGGCGTGACGCTGGAGCAGGCGATGGGGCTCGAATCCGCCGCCGCCGCGTCCGGAATCGCCCGCCCTCAGGCGCGATCCTTCGGCCGGGCGAAGTCGTGCATCCTCATCTATAAGTACGGCTCGCCGCCCCAGCACGAGACCTTCGACCCCAAGCCCGATGCTCCCCGCGAGATTCAGGGGGAGATGCGCGACATGGCGACGCGGGTCCCCGGAATCCGGATTTGCGAGCACCTGCCCCGCATCGCCGGGATCATGGACCGCCTGACCGTGGTCCGATCGCTCACCCACCCCTACGCGCTTCACGGCACGGTCTATGCCACCACCGGCATTCCGGATGTGGACACCTCGATCGAGGCACAGCCCCGGCACAAGCGGCAGTGGCCCTTCATCGGCTCGATCGTGGACTACCTGGACGAGCGGCAGGCGGGCGGGCGGCGGCCGGAGGTGCCGCGCAACATCGCGCTCCCCTTCGTGATGGGCTCAAAGAACGAGTACCCGCCGCTGGCCGGACCCTACGGCGCGATGTTAGGCCCGCGCTACGATCCCGTGTACACCGACTTCGCCCCCGAGGGAACCCGCTCGGCGCCGGAGATCCGGCCCGGCCGCGCCTTCAAGGATCCGCTGCTCGGCATTCGGCCGGACCAGCGCCTGCAGCTTGGGGTCGGCGCCCTGCCCCCGGAGGCGATGCCGGCCCAGCGCCTGGATACGCGCCGGAACCTGATGCTCCAGTTCGACCGCGCCCGCCGGGAGATCGACGCGACCCATGAGTCGGTCCGCGCCTTCGGCGATCAGCAGCAGACGGCGTTCTCTCTGCTCACCTCCGGCAGGATGCACGCCGCGCTCGATTACACCCGAGAGCCGGAGACCGTTCGCGACGCGTACGGCATGACGCTGTTCGGGCAATCGTGCCTCGCGGCGCGGCGACTCATCGAGGCGGGCGGGCGCTTCGTGACGGTCATCTGGGATGCTTACGGCCTGAACGCGGGCTCGTGGGACACCCACCACAACCACTACCCTCGGCTGAAGGAGTTCCTGCTCCCGGTTTTCGACCAGGCCTTCACGGCGCTGATTCTCGATCTGGAGCGGCGGGGCATGCTGGACGAGACGCTGGTGCTGGTCATCAGCGAGCATGGACGCACGCCTGAGATCGACTCCAAGCCCGCCGGCGCGGGCCGTCACCACTGGTCGGGCGCCTACTCCCAGGTGTATGCCGGCGGCGGGATGGGACGCGGCAACCTGGTCGGCCGCACCGACGCCCACGCGGCGGAGGTGGTGGAGAACCCGATCTCCCCAAAAGACATCCTCGCCACCGCGTTCCACCTCCTCGGCATCGACCCCCACACCACCGTTCCCGACCGCGAAGACCGCCCGATGCCCATCGCCGGCTCCGGCATCCTCCGCCCCGAACTCCTCGGCTGACTCCCACCGCGTAGATCGACGGAAGGTTGGACCGTTGGACCGCGAGTGGTGGATGCGTGTGCGGGAATCTTCAAGCGCGCGTGATTGCTAATCACGCGCGCGTGTTTTTTGCGTGTTTACGGCCCCGCGACGGATGCCGATCTGCGCCGGCCGGTCCCCATGAGGAAGATCGTGCCCACGAGTCCTGGGGGGCTGCCCCAGGTTGGTATGAGGTTGGACCGTTGGCCCGCGGATGGGTGATGGGTGCGCGCAAATCTTTCAAGCGCGCGTGATTGCTAATCACGCGCGCGTGTTTTTTGCGTGTTTACGGCCCCGCGTAGTAGGCCGATCTGCCTGATCCGTGAGCGCCGAGATAACGCCGAGGGCACACCCTCGTGAGGCGGAATCACCCGCACGAATGGATAGACAGGATCGTCATTCCCGCAGAAGCCGACAGGTTCGACGCATCTCGCGGGAAATCGCGGCCGTCCCACCTGCCCCACATCGGCGCGGAGGGCTCGGGGAGGGCGTTGATCGACACGGCCCCCCATTTTCCATGGGGTGCGGAACCGATCGGACGACGAAACTACGGAACAGGTCGGCGAGTGCGGGCATCCCGGTCCGTCGCTTCGGTGAGGCATTTCCGCCCGTGGTACAGAAACATGGATGAAGAAGACTGGAGATGGTTCGAGCGGTGAGCCGACCGCCGAACCCCGCTCGCCGGGAGGAGGGCCGTCCGCCCTCCGGCCCTCTGGAGCCGAATTGAGTTCTGCGCCGTTCCTGACCCGCGTCAAACTCGCGAACTACAAGAGCATCAAGAGTTGCGAACTCGCCATGCAGCCGCTGATGTTTCTTGTGGGGCCGAACGGCTCCGGCAAGAGCAACTTCCTCGATGCGCTGCGATTCGTTTCGGACAGTCTCGATCACTCGCTCGACCACGCGCTCCGAGAGCGCGGCGGCGTGCAGGAAGTTCGACGTCGGAGCGGCGGGCACCCGACGCACTTCTCCATCGAGCTTACGTTTCAGCTTCCCAGGGGCGGCAGTGGCAGCTTCCGGTTTCGCGTGGGCGCCCGTCCTCAGGGCGGCTTTGAGCTGCAGGAAGAAGCCTGCAAGTTCTGGGACGGACAGCTTCCCGGCGGAGAGTTCCACTACCTCGTGGAGAAGGGCGTGCTCATCGAGAGCAGTATGTCGGTGGCGCCGCCGGTCGCTGCGGACCGTCTTTACCTCTCCAACGCCGCGGGATTGCCCGGCTTCCGGGAGGTTTATGACGCGTTGACTCATATGGGGTTTTACAACCTCAATCCAGACCGGATGCGCGATCTGCAGAGTCCGGACTCCGCGCCGCTCTTGCTCCGGGATGGGAGGAACCTCACCTCGGTGTTAGGTCGGATGAGCCAGGAAGATCCCGATGCCAGGGAGCGGATTGAGGAGATTCTGAGCGTGGTAGCTCCCGGAATCCTGGGGGTGGACGTCCGGCACTTCGGGCCGAAGGAGACCCTGGAGTTCCGGCAGCGGGTGGCTGGCGCTAAAGATCCCTGGCGCTTCTACGCCGCCGGGATGTCGGACGGCACGGTTCGCGCGTTGGGGGTTCTGGTGGCGCTCTTCCAGCCCGGCACGGTCGCGCGGGGCCGCCCGACGCTCATCGGAATTGAGGAGCCGGAGGTCGCGCTGCATCCCGCCGCGCTGGGCGCCCTGATGGATGGTCTCCGGGAGGCGGCGCTCTCGACCCAGGTGATGGTGACCAGCCACAGCCCGGAGCTGCTGGACTTCTGGGATGGCGATCCCGATGCGCTCTGCGCGGTTCGATCGGTTGAGGGCGTCAGCCACGTGGCTCCCATCGACCGGGCGAGCCGCATGGCGCTCCGAGATGACCTCTATCGACCCGGCGAACTGCTGCGCCAGAATCAGTTCATCCCTGCGGAACTCGAGAGCCCGCAGCTCACGATGCGATGACGATCGAGTTCGGGTGTGTGGTGGAAGGGCAGGGCGATGCCGCTGCCGTGCCGGGCGCGGCGGTCAACCAGGACCCCACGAGGTAGCTCGGCAGGACGTTCGGCAGTTGGCCCGCGGTACCGGAACATGGGCGCGGATCTCTTGTCGTGGGTCCTGGGGCGACGCCACCGGCTGTCCAATCCCATCCGAAAGAGTCAGACAGGATGCACAGGATGATACGGCCCGAGGGGCACCTGCAGCCCGGCTCCCTTCCCAGCCAGCCTCGGCTCATCGGATTGGACCCAATGTCCACTGCCCGGCTCCATCCGCTTCCCCATCCTGTTCATCCTGTTCATCCTGTCCATTCCCTTCCGGATGAAAAGACAGGATGAACAGGATTTACAGGATGAGGAGAAGCCGCCGAGACCACCGCCCCGGTTCTCTTCCCGTCCAGCCTCGGCCTATCGGATGAGACCAAAAGATCCCTGCCGAGTCCGTCCCTCTTCCCATCCTGTCCATCCTGTCTATTCCCTTCCGGAGAAGATGACAGGATGAACAGGATTTACAGGATGAAGAGAAGCCGCCGACACCATCACCCCGGATCTCTTCCCAACCAACCTCAGCTCATCGGATCCGACCCATTGTCCACTGACCAGCTCCATCCTCTTCCCCATCCTGTCCATCCTGTTCATCCTGTCCATTCTCTTCCGGATGAAAAGACAGGATGAACAGGATTTACAGGATGAAGAGAAGCCGCCGAGACCATCACCCCGGCTCTCTTACCTGTCAGCCTCGGCTCATCGGATCGCAGCCAATGCTCTCTGCCCGGCTCCATCCTCTTCCCCATCCTGTCCATCCTGTCCATCCTGTCCATTCTCTTCCGGAGAAGAAGACAGGATGAAGAGTAGCCACCGAGACCATCACCCCGGCTCTCTTCCCAACCAACCTCAGCTCATCGGATCACAGCCGATGGTCTCTGCCCGGCTCCATCCTCTTCCCCATCCTGTCCATCCTGTTCATCCTGTCCAATTCCTTCCGGATGAACAGAGATGAACAGACAGGATGACACCCGCAGGACTCTGCTCGGCTCGATCCTCTTCGCTATCCTGTCGGCTAGTCCTGCAGTTACTGCGGGCCGGAACGAGGAGTTCCTGCACAGGGCAGCAAACGATGTAAGCACTCACCATTAAAGCGCGGGAGGCGGAGATCGAATGTCCGATCCGTTTTTTGATCAGCCCATCCTGAATACACCCTACGAGTGTCCCTCGCGGCATTGGGAACTGAAGGACGGTCAGCCGACCCAGAAGATCATCGAGCGGCGCCGTCACGCAGACTTCATAACGCCGATCCCCAGGCCGAAGAAGCAGCAGGCGGCCAAACAGCAGGCGATGGATCTGGATGATACTGCTGCGCTGGAGCACGAGAAGCAAAAGTACGAGCTCTCACAGAGTATCAATGAGATCCGCGGCCGCGTGCGAGACTGGCGGGCGATCCCCAAACCCAACCTCTGGCAAGTAACTCCCGAGACCCAGCGCCTGCTCCAGCACTGGCGACACCATCGGTTCAGCAATCAGCGGCCCTTCTTCTGTCAGATCGAAGCCGTCGAGACGCTCATCTGGCTCACCGAAGTGGCGCCGAAGGTCTCGGGCGGCAAAGAGGTCCTGGCGCGCCTGGCGCGGGCGAGCCGGGAGGCCAACGGCGACCTGCAGCGGATCGCTCTCAAGCTGGCCACCGGGGCCGGCAAAACCACGGTCATGGCGATGATCATCGCGTGGCAAACGCTGAACGCCGTGCGCAGTCCACAGAGCAAGTCGTTCACGAAGGGGTTTCTCCTGGTGGCCCCGGGTCTCACCATCAAGGATCGCCTTCGGGTCCTTCAGCCGAATGATCCCGAGAACTACTATTCCACCCGGGAGCTCGTCCCGAACGACATGCTCCCGGAGCTGCTCAAGGCGCAGATCGTCATCACGAACTACCATGCCTTCAAGCTGCGGGAACGGACCACCATTTCGGCGGGCGGCAAGTCGCTCCTGAAGGGCCGTACCGGCTCGGCTCCAGAGACGCTGGAGTCGGAAGGTCAGATGCTCCAGCGCGTCGTCGAGAGTCTCATGGGCATGAAGAATGTCATGGTGTTGAACGACGAGGCGCACCACTGCTACCGCTCGAAGCCGAAGGACGTCGAGGAAGAGACGCTGAAGGGCGAAGACAAGAAGGAAGCCGACAAGAACAACGAGGCGGCCCGGCTCTGGATCTCCGGGCTTGAGGCGCTGCACCGGAAGCTCGGCATCGCTCGGGTCGTCGATCTCTCCGCGACGCCGTTCTTCCTGCGCGGGTCCGGCTACGCGGAAGGCACGCTCTTTCCCTGGACCGCGAGCGACTT